>JAGCHA010000029.1 GCA_017649325.1 Ruminococcus sp. | reverse complement strand
GGGAACTCCGCCCTCAGTATGAGCGAGAACTGTTCCCTCGAATGCCTTCCTATTGACTACAGACATATTCTGGTTCGTGAGGAAGTTGAGTCCGTCGAGGTTCTCTGCATCGGGCTCGAGGAAAAGATCCTGCTTGGGATTCTTGATGTCAACGACTGTCTCGAACATGATACGAGCGCCGTCCTGTATATACTGACCCATGGAGTGGAGGTCTGTCGAGAATGTTACAGATGCAGGGAAGATACCCTTGTTGTCCTTGCCCTCGCTCTCGCCGAAGAGCTGCTTGTACCACTCGCTCATCATCACGAAGCTGGGGTCATAGGAAACGAGCATCTCAACAGCCTTGCCCTTGCGATAAAGGATGTTTCTGAGAGCTGCATACTTGTAGCAGTCATTGTTGTCGAAGTCTGCGCAGAAGTCAGCCTGAGCCTTTGCAGCGCCCTTCATGAGGGCATCAATGTCGCAGCCTGCAACTGCAATGGGCAGAAGGCCAACGGCTGTGAGTACAGAGAAGCGTCCGCCTACGTCGTCGGGGATAACGAATGTCTCGTAACCCTCGGCGTCGGAGAGGTTCTTGAGAGTTCCTCTTGCCTTGTCTGTTGTAGCAAAGATACGGTTCTTAGCCTCTTCCTTACCGTACTTGTCCTCTACCATCTTCTTGAAGATACGGAATGCAAGTGCGGGCTCGGTAGTTGTGCCCGACTTGGAAATTACGTTTACGGAGAAGTCCTTACCCTCGCAGAGAGAGATTATCTCGCTGAGATATGTAGGATTGATGCTGTTGCCTACATAGTAGATGTCGGGGGTGTCCTTCTTCATGTTATTGTAAAGGGGCGACTTGAGAAGCTCGATAGCTGCTCTCGCGCCAAGGTAAGAACCGCCGATACCGATAACGATGAGAATATCGGAATTGCTCTTTATCTTCTCGGCAGCAGCCTTGATACGAGCGAATTCCTCCTTATCGTAGTCGGTAGGGAGACTTACCCAGCCCAGAAAATCGTTTCCGAGACCTGTCTTGCTGTGGAGAGTCTGAGCCGCAGCCTCGACCTGAGCCTTGATACCTGTGAGCTCATCAGCATTGACAAAGTCAGCCAGATATTTTGTGTTAAGCTTTAATGACATTTGATTTACCTCCAGTATGCACTACATATAGTATGCAGCACATTATAAATTACCAATCTTATGATACTATATTTTAAAGAATTTTTCAAGTACCTTTATAAAAGTAATTATACTTTTGTACTTTGTAGCCAATTTCAACAATCCTATTTCAGCAGTTTTGCCAAAGTTTTCACAAAGACAAAGCCGTAGCTCAAAGAGGCAACGTCGTCTGCCGCCACTATATCTGCCTCACAGACAAGCTCCTTGCCGCTGTAAAACCCCGCCAAACCTATTCTCTGCCCCTTTTTTACGGGAGCAGTGATGTACTCAGGCAGGACAGTCACCGTCCCCAGCTCAGTCACTCCGCGCGGCATGACTATCCCCATCTGCTCGCGAATACGTATCTCTACGGCGGAGCCCTCTCCACCGCGCACTTTCAGCGGCATAAGCATCTCGTCGGGAAACATAGTCGCTGTGACCTTGTAGTCCGTGAAGCCGCGGTTTATCAGTTTTTTTGCAGCATTGAGCGAAGTTTCGACATCAGGAGCTCCGAGCACGACAGAGATAAAGCACATGCCTGCATCGTTTATACCGCCCTCCGCCGCACAATAGCCCGCTTCGTCAGAGTGACAAGCCTTGAAGCCGATATGCCGCTCGTAGGTACGAGAAAGCGTGTTCTCACTGACAAGTTCTGTCGCGCCGCCCTTGACGAAATCACGCCATGTCCTAAAAAACAGTCGAAGGAATTCGTAACGTGACAAGGCACGGCATATCTCAGCAATATCACGAGCGGAGGAATGCTCCCGCTCATTATAGAAGCCGTATGGCGAGTAAAAGGCAGTATTTCGTAGCCCCATGTCAAAAGCTTCGCTATTCATACGCGAGACAAAACCGTCAACACTCCTCTCTGATGCCTCCGCAAGCACCGTCATCGCGTCATTGGCATTGCCGATTATAACCGATTTCAGCAGTTCCTCAACAGTCAGTCTGTCGCTCGGTTCAAGCCATATCACAGCTCCTTTAATGCCGCGAACAGACTCTGAAGCTGTCAGTTCCGTATCAAGACGAAACTTCCCTGTTTCAATGTCCTCGGCTATAAGCAGCAGAGACATTAGCTTGCTCAGATATCCGCAGTTCAGCGGCATATCAGCATTTTTGCACGCGAGGACCGTACCGGTCGCTTGCTCAACAAGTAAGTACGCCTGTGCAGCCTCGGCAGATTCGTCGGCGGCAATTGCTCCTTGCGGGATAAGCGTCCCGATCAGAAGTATTGCCGCAAATAACCTGAATAATCGCTTCATTTCATCACCTCACTGTAATGATATGTCCGAAAAGACTGCTTTATGAAATAAAAAAGCGGCTCAGTTGAGCCGCTTCGCGTTATTTCTTGTATGTAACGATGAATCCGTCAATGTTGTTTCCCGAGATGCTGTAGTTGCCCGAAATAGGCACTATCGCCGTCGTCGTGTCGCCTTCTGAGGGAATGTAGTATATCTCGTATCCCGCCCCCTCGTAAGAGAACTCAAATGGAGCGTCTACAGTGTAGCTCTTGAGGAATTCGAGATATTCTTCAAGACAAAGGTCATTGCGCTGCATTACTGCTGCGTGGAGCTTGCCTACGTAGCGGAGATGCCACGGGCAGAAAGCCTGTCCCGTCTTTTCCTGCTTGCCCTGCGGATATCTCACGATAAAGCCATATTTAGCGCAATTCTCGACAATCCAGCCCTCCTCGTCGTAGCCGTCAAAAGCTATGACAGAACCGCAGCCGTTCAACGCAAGGTCAACTGTATTGCCTGTTGCACTTTCGGCAAAAGCCTTAGGGCAGTATGAACCCTGACCAGTGTAGGTCTCGGTAGTACCGTATACTACAAAGTCATTCAGTCCCGTTGCGTTCTCGTAGCCCACCATCAGGCTGTTGAGTGCCTCTGCGGCGTCTGTGTTGAGCATTACACCTTCTTCGATGAGAGTATAGCTGTCGTTCTTGCAGCCGAGCAGATCTATCATCTCACTCTTGCTGCCCTCGGCAACAGGGTGCTCCGCGTCAGCTAAAACAAGAAGCCCCTGTGAAATCTTATCAGATGTAAGCTGCTGCTCTGTCTTGCCAACAAATCTTATGCCGTTGAATTCGGTCGTAGGCTGTCCGTTCTCGTCAAGTGTGAACGGAACAGTATTATCGTCCGACATAGCAGAAGCAGACTTCGAAATGAAGTCGCCGTGAACCGTCACCTTGCTGCTCGTGTTGACCCTGAAGAACTCTCTTCTCACGCTGTCAACCACTGTCATTGATACTACGACTCCAATAAGAGCGATAGCAACTCTGCCCTTATTTACGTGTACCTTTCCCATTTTATTTCATCCTCCGTATCTTTCGTTCATACACTTTACCTGTGCCGCCACAGGCATGGAAGTCACATCTTCCTTTTTCTTTTTTCGTCTGCAAGGACTTTTCCGTTTCATTTACGCACTGACCTATCCGTTCAAACTTGCTGCGACTGAATGCACCAAAAATAAAAACGGCATAACATTTTCCGCTGTTCCGCTTACCGAAACGAATGGAAAAAGTTATGCCTACCCTAACATCGGATAATTCAGGTAATGCGTTCCTTTCTCTTGTTCGTTCTACACCTTGCAACGTTCTGACTATTTGTTTTTCTTTTTTATCCGTCAAAACTTTCTTTATATCTGTAATTTACATTATATTACAAAATATCGCCATTGTCAACCGAAAAAACAAAAGTCTCCGATTTGCACAAACGGAGACTTTGAGTTTTCAACCATTCAACTTTTCACCGTTGATAACTCGGGCTAAATCTGTTGAATCAGTGTTAATTTGCTGTTTATAGGGGTTGAAAAGGCTTCGCGAGCCTCAAAACGGAAAATATGTTTTGTGTATATCTCCAAAATGGGGTTGTGCATTACGACGAAACGTGCCTTTTCAGGGAGAAACAGACCGCTCGGTGACGTACTCCGAACGGTCTGTTGAAAACTTTGTGTTTAAGCTTACTTACCGAATACCGCAAGCAGGAATCCTGCCGCGATAGCAGAACCGATAACGCCTGCAACGTTCGGTCCCATAGCGTGCATAAGTAGGAAGTTCGAGGGATTTGCCTTCTGTCCCTCCATCTGAGAAACACGTGCTGCCATAGGTACCGCCGATACTCCCGCAGAACCAATGAGCGGGTTTACCTTGCCGCCTGTGAGCAGGTACATCAGCTTGCCGACAAGAAGTCCGCCGACTGTCGAGAATGCGAACGCTGTAAGTCCGAGCGCGATTATCATCAGCGTCTTAATGTTGAGGAAGCTGCTTGCTGCTGTTGTTGCACCAACAGAAATTCCGAGGAATACAGTTACGATGTTCATGAGTGCGTTCTGTACAGTGTCGGAAAGACGCTCAGTAACACCGCACTCTCTCCAGAGGTTGCCGAGCATGAGGCAGCCTACGAGCGGTGCTGTCGAGGGAAGAAGAAGGATTACGAACATTGCAACGATTATCGGGAAGATTATCTTCTCTGTCTTTGTTACGTTTCTGTTCTGCTCCATCTTGACCTCGCGCTCCTTCTTGGTCGTGAGGAGCTTCATGAGCGGAGGCTGTATCATAGGAATGAGTGCCATATAGGAGTACGCTGCGATAGCGATAGGTCCGAGGAGCTCGGGAGCAAGTCTCGTAGTGAGGAAGATAGCTGTAGGACCGTCCGCACCGCCGATGATACCGATAGAAGCTGCCTGATTGCCTGTGAAGCCGAGGCATACAGCTCCGAAGAATGCGAGGAATACACCCATCTGTGCAGCCGCTCCGAGGAGAAGGCTCTTGGGGTTTGCTATGAGAGGACCGAAGTCGGTCATCGCGCCGACACCCATAAAGATGAGTGACGGGTAAACGCCTGCCTTGACGCCTATGTAGAGAATATCAAGCAGACCGCCGTGCGAGAGGACGTGTCCGTAGCTGTGGTAGAATTCGCTCTCCTCATCGAGGAATGCGCTCCAAAGCTCGGGGTGATAGAGTGCGTCGGTGGATTCGGGTCCGAAATAGGAAAGGTTTACGAGCAGACATCCGAACGCGATTCCGACGAGCAGAAGCGGCTCGAATTTCTTCCTTATGCCGAGGTAGAGAAGAACGCATGATATCGCTATCATAACGAGATTCTTCCAGCCCTCGCCCACAAAGAAGCTCTGAAAACCCGAACCGTTCCAAAGGTTTTCAAGGGTCTCAAGAATATTCATTACGCGACCTCCTTACGCTATGATAACAAGCGGAGCGCCTGTGTCTACTACTGCGCCCTTGCTTGTAACTACCTGCGCAACGGTGCCGTCCTTGGGAGAAACTATCTCATTCTCCATTTTCATAGCTTCAAGTATTACGAGTATCTGTCCTGCCTTGACCGTGTCGCCCTGTGCAACGTCAACACGCAGGATATTGCCGGGCATAGGTGCAGTTACCGTCTCACCTGCTGCAAGGTTCACGGGAGCTGCCGGAGCGGGAGCGGGAGCAGCGGCCGGAGTTACAGCGGCTGCGGGAGCAGCGGGTACTGCGGCGGGTGCAGGTGCGAGAGCTTCGTACTCGTCAAGGAGCATCGCCTTGCCCTTCTCGACCTCTACTTCATATGTCTTGCCGTTAAGTGTTACCTTATACTTCATTGTTATTTGACCTCCTTGATGGAAATAAAGCGAAGCTCATTGAGCGGAGTCTGCATCTTGTCGGCAACAATAGCCATTATCATCGCAGCTTCCTTGTCGGGTACGCCGTGGAGCTTTACGTGTCCCGCTGAACCGGGCGCGCACGGGAGCGCAAGAGGTGTTACAGTCAGAGGATTAGCCTCTACTTCCTTTTTCACGTTCTCAAGTACTGCCTTCTCCTGTGCTTTGACCTTGGCATCTTTACTCTTGAAAACAGCGCCTGTGATATAGAGCACTATCATCAGCATAACAAGTCCCGCGAATACAACACCATAGCCGAATAATGCCGTGATAGCGGCGTCGCCTATCTCCATTTTCGTGCCGCTGTCAGCTGTCTGAGCGGCAAGAAGTGTGAAATTGATATTCATCGTGTGAAGCCTCCTTACATTTCCTCAATGGTGTAAACTGCTTCATTTTCCTCCTTAGCCTTGCGGTCATTGAGGAACTTCATAGTCTGGTCGGGGTAGCAGATGTAGCTCATTACATCTTCCTCAGAGCGTGCGAGGTCACCAAGAGCTTCCTTTGCTGCCTTGAAATCGTCACCTGTGCGCTTTGCGTCCTCGATACGGCAGTCAACAGGCTCTGCGCCCTCAAGCACCTTATCAAGGAGTTCCTGACTGATGGGAGCGGGTGCGATGCCGTACTCGCCCTTGATGTAGTTCTTTACTTCCTTGGAGATGTTTTTGTAGCGCTCACCGATTAGTACGTTCGTTACAGCCTGATTACCTACCATCTGCGAAAGAGGGGTTACGAGCGGAGGATAGCCGAGATCTGCTCTTACCTTCGGTATCTCGGCAAGTGCATCGTCAAACTTATCCATTGCGTGCATATCTGTGAGGTTGGCTATCATGTTCGAGAGCATACCGCCGGGGACCTTGTATACGAGCGCCTGAGCATCGGTAGCAAGGCTCTTGGGGTTGAGCTGACCGCTGTCAACGTACTTCTGCTTTATTGGCTTGAAGTAGTCATTTACCTTGTTGATAACGTCCTCGTCGAGTCCGCAGTCGATGCCGTACTGCTTGAGAGCATAGTACATCGTCTCTGTCGCAGGCTGTGAAGTACCGCCAGAGAAGCACGATGTTGCGGTGTCGATGACATCGATGCCCGACTCGATAGCCTTAGTGATAGTCATGTAAGCCATACCCGTTGTGCAGTGGGTATGGAGGATGAGGGTCATGTCGCCGATAGCGTCCTTGATGCCTTTGATAAGGTGCTCTGCCTCGTAGGGAGACATCGTACCTGCCATATCCTTGAGGCAGATAGTGTCAAAGCCCATTGTCTTAAGCTCCTTGCACATCTCGATGTACTTGTCAACGGTATGTACGGGGCTCTGTGTGTATGAGATACAACCTGATGCAACAGTTCTCTCGTTTGCGTACTTCTTGGTACATTCGAGAGCTGTAGCGATGTTGCGGAAGTCGTTGAGAGCGTCAAAGATACGGATAACGTCGATACCGTTCTTGATAGACAGCTCAATGAACTTCTCGACTACGTCGTCGTGATAGTGCTTATAGCCGAGAAGGTTCTGACCTCTCAGAAGCATCTGAAGACGGGTGTTGGGAAGGTTCTTTCTCAGTCCGCGGAGTCTCTCCCACGGGTCCTCACCGAGGTATCTGAGACAAGAGTCAAATGTTGCTCCGCCCCAGCACTCTACCGAGTAGTAGCCTGCCTTGTCCATTTCCGAGAGGATACCCTCGTAGTCCGAATAGGGCAGACGGGTTGCCATCAGCGACTGATTAGCGTCGCGCAGAACGGTTTCTGTCAGTTGCACTTTTTTCATGTACAAGCCTCCTAAATTCTAAACTCTGCATTGCAGAGATACTGTACTTTTCACTCCCGAAGGAGTAAAGGGTCTGTGCGTCCTTGCAAATGACCCAATCAAAATCAATTATAACATATATGAAATCATTTTTCCAGTGTTTTTTCAAGTTTTTTTATTTATTTTATTTCTTTTGCGATATTTTTTTCATATAGCAGAAGAAAAGCTGTCATTCCGCGGACAGCTTTTTCACCGTTTTTTCTTGAATCGGGGCATTATCCTCTTGATGTAGACCTTGTACACGACGTCAAGGTTGAAGTCATAGAGCAGGAATATAACGTTGCATAACACCAGAAGCGCTATCGCGCCGTATTTGCCGAAGTCGTTCATATCCTCTATCATCTGCTTGATCCCGAAGATGTAAACCGTCACGTAAAAGAAACTCAGCGCACACGAATTGAACACCGTCTGCTTCAATAAAAGCCGTATTATGCCAATACGTATCTTTTGCAGAAAGAAACGAAGCATCGGATAATGTCCGAACAGCATTATAAACAGAAGAGCCGCTTCCTTATCCGCGGTGATGAACAGCGACAGCAGGCTAACTGCGACATATGTCAGCATAGCCCAGCTTATGCTGACCTCCTCCACGATGATGAGCAGCATAACTCCTGCAATGAGCGGAAGCACAATGTACAGCGGCGTCACTATACCCGCGAGGAACATAGTCACGAGACACAGCGCCGATACTATCCCGCCGAGGGCTACTCTGTAGCTCTTATCCTTCATTTGTCAAAGCCTTTTCTGTCCCGTCAGCAGTCTTCTTGCTGTGCTGTATGCCATATACCACTGCGGAGAGCAGCTTGTGCGGAGCAAACCGTGAGGCAAACACTCCCGCCCTAACACCAAAGCCAGGGATAGCGATGAGCTGGCGGTCGAAAGCCTTCCTCAGCGCATACTCAGCAGCGTAATCGGGAGTTATCGGCTTTACGCTGAAGCTCACGCCCGCACGGTTATTGAAGTTGGTATCCACAGGTCCGGGACAGAGCACCGTAATGCTGACATTGGACTTGTCGCGGCGTAGCTCCTCCGCTATCGCAAGACTGAGCCTTACCACGTAGTTCTTCGAGGCATAGTACGACGAAAGCAGCGGACCCGTCATAAAACCCGCAGACGAGGCAACATTGAGTATGATGCCCCGGTCGCGCTCCTTGAAATCGCGCAGAAAGAGCTTGGTCAGTATGTGTACTGCAATGATGTTCACGCCTATCATATCAAGTTCGTCGTCAAGGTCGGTTTTATCGAATCTTCCGAATATACCGTATCCTGCGTTGTTCACAAGCATATCAACGTCTTTGTCCTTGGCAAATTCATACACCTTGAATACATCTTCACGCTTGGAAAGGTCGGCAACTATCGTCTCTGCGCCACCAATCTCGGACTTGAGCTGCTCGAGTGCCGCCTCATTTCTGCCCGTGAGTATGAGCTCCCAGCCGCGTCTGCCGAGCTTGCGTGCCATACTCATACCTATTCCCGATGTTGCGCCTGTTATCAATGCCTTCATTTTTGTTACCTCATTTCTATCATACTTAGCTTTTCGCTGTTTATTGAATCTATACCGAGCATGAACAGGGTCTGCTCGCAGTAGTTCGGGTCTGTGAACTCACAGAGCGGTCTGTCGGCATACTCTGGGAAAAACACCGTTATCTCACTGTAATGCTGCGTCAAGAACGGCACGAAGCATGCCGCACACTCACTGCCTATCAACAGAAGCTTCCGCTCGTTATTGACGTCGGTGTGTATCCGCACAAGCGGCTCTCTCTCTCCGAGGTAGAGTTTGTACATATCGTCGGAATTAAGTGCAGAGGCGTCATAGAGCGAGCACTCGTGCTCCGAACCGTCGTTCCCGACACTTATGCACTCTGTGACCTGCGCACCGTCTGTGTACTCGTAAATGTCAAGAATATCGTGCTCGTTTTTCATATAGAGCGTCCGCCTGTAGAGGTCGCCGCAGTACTCGTCCGTGACATGACGTATCGTATACTTGTCATACGATACGGGCTGCGAGCCGAGCTTCTGTATAACTGTTCTGTACAGGCAGTATGCGCCGTACATCGTCCACTTGCTGTCGCTGCGGAGGTATATGCGGTCATCGCTCAACATTTTCATAAGATTGTAAGCGTCGACACGTCTGATATCACTGCTGAGCTGTTCGTACAGGCGCTCGGTCTGCTGTTTCTCGGTCACGCGGGAGAGATGCGCGGGAAGCACATCGCCGTACACCCCCGCAGATGTCGGAACGGCAACAAAATAAACGGCCCCGTCGTAGCTCTCAGCAAACGAATTGATGACAGCCGCGCTCTTCCCTGCATCCTCGCGCTCGGAGATATCGGCAGCAATAAGACGCTCATCGGCGATATACACGCCGTTCACGATATCACCGCTTATCTTCGAGTCGATACGTGAACCGACAGCCCGCCAAGTATCACTGAATGCGAAGTGCTGAGCAGCAAAAGAACTGAATTCCTTGCCGAAGCTGCCTCCTGTTGTATTATCCCACGTTAGTGCGGGAATAACCGCTTTATCGTTCGGTGCAAAGGAAGCGGCTCCGAAGAATGCTATGAATACGCTCACTGCAACAGCTGTGAGCTTGCTTGTTATGTTATTCATTTTCCGCCTCCTATAGCTTCATGAGCAGCATCTCAGAACTGCCCGACGACGAGATGAGAGCCGTACATACCGCCAAAAGCGCTGCCATTACTACAGGAGTCAGCGAGGAGAATACCTTCCTCAGCAGCATCCTGCGTGAGCGGAGCAGCATATTCCTGAACAGGTCGGTCGAGGCATACATCGTAACGAGCAATACAACGAGGTATGACTTGAGCAGGTACAGCGTCAGCGTGTCCGTCAGCAGACGATTCCCGCCTATCATCGCAAGGAGATATCCAAAAGCGTCCGAAACAGTATCGCTTGCGAGGAACACAGAGAATACGGTCACGAGCAGGAAAGTGTAGATTATACCCGTAGCTTTCAGCATACGTGAGTTCCTGAGCTTGTTCTCGACTACTATTGACGTGCCCATGAGAGCTCCCCACAGCGCACCGCTGACAGTGAAGGCATACCAATAGCCCGCTGCTGTCCACGCTCCTATGAAGATGAGCTTGCTGATGTAACGACTTTTCATCTGCGAGGCAAAGGGCTTCGTAATATAGTTTCGGAACCAGTGTATGACCTGAACGTGCCACTTCGCCGCAAAATACCTTATCCTGCTGCTGAACATCGGATAATTGAAGCTCTGAGGAAACCTGTATCCGAAGCAGTAGCCGATGCCTACACCCATATCAGCCACGCCTGAAAGCGTGAAGTAAAGGCAAAGGATATAAGCTGTTATTCCCAGCCAGGCAGTCACCGCTGACAGCTCACCTGTATCATAAGCGGCTACTGCGATGTACAGTGCGTAAAGGGTGTCTGCGGCGAGCACCTTCTTTGTCAGTCCCTTGATAAAAAGGGTCAGTCCCTTTCCGAGCTCGTTTATGCCTGTTCTGCGACTGTTCATGATACGAGTGAACGCATCATAGCGGAGAACAGGTCCCATTAGGAGCCTCGGGAACATCATTATATACAGCGAATAGCGGACGATGTTCTTTTCTGAGCTCACCCGTCCGTTGTATATATCTATGAGATAGCCGAGTGCTGAAAGCGTGAACAGTGATATGCCTACCGGAAAAAAGGCCTCATGCAGCCTCAATGTGGTGTATACTGCAGAGAAACGCTCCGTACGGAATGCAAACAGAGCGAAGATATCGAACACCATACCGAATGCGAATGGGATAAAGCAAGCTATCGCGTTCTTTTTGCGCAGTACGTCAGTCAGTCGGGAGACCGTGTAGTTGACGATGATATATGCTGCAATAAAGAGAACGTACTCCAATCCAAAAAAAGAGCAGAATATCATGCTCAGTACAAGCATTGCGGCTTCCTTGAGCTTTTTCGGCGTTATATGATACAGTATGAGCGAAACGGGAAAGAATCCATAGATGAAAAGGAGGCTGCTATATTCCATTGTCTTCCTCCTTTAACTCATCTACCTTTTCAGCGAGCTCTGACGCTGTCATCATCGTATTGAGCACCTCGGTAAGAGCTGTAGCCGACATGAGCGAAGGCAAGCCGAGCTTCTTCTGAAGCCGCTTGCGGAGCTCGCTGCTGTTACTCCCGCCGCTCAGCCCGAGCTCATACAGCGTCAGCTTCGTGATATCCGGCGGAGCTGTACGCTCCCCTGCTGTGATACCCGCCTTCTCGAATGCGGCAAGCAAAAGCGCAGTGTCTATCCCCTCAACTCCGAGCTTTCCCTCTGCCGAGGGCTTGACCTTGCGCTTTTCCTTGCCGAACACATCCGGGATATAGACGTTCTTAACGCTGCCGTTCTTTATAGCACCCTTGATATAGCCGCGTATACGACGTCCCGCACTGTCAGAATCAGTGAGGATTATAACGCCCGTCTTTTCGGCATAATAGCGAATAAGTCCGAGCTTTTCTTCGTCCTTGAAAATGCTGAAACCGCCCGTTACGATTATAACCGCGTCAACAATCGAGCACAGCTTTATCTTGTCGTACTTGCCCTCGACGATAATTGCTTCATTTATCTTTATCATCGCTTCCTCCCCTGCATTTGCAGAGTGAGCATACGCACTATCGCCTGCTCTATCGCTACGCGCGGGTCAACAGGCGATGAATTGAGCTTTACGTTCGTGTCACGCAGTATCCAAAGGCAGGCACGCAGTCTTTCAAGTCCGAACTTTCCCGAATCCCGATAAGCGTTCTTCATTGCAAAACGGCGGCTTCCGTACTTAAAATCGTCCGCAGCTGTATCCATGGGGATACCCGCCCGCTTTGCACATTCTGCACGGTACATATCGAGAAACACGCTCGTAATCGCGTAGAGCACCGCTCCCCTGTTGTCATTGTCCAGATTTAGCTGCTGAACAGCTTCAAAGGCAGCTTTTGCATTCTTTGCCGCAACAGCGTTTGCAAGGGTATATACCGTGGTATCGTTTTGCTCGTGGACGAGGTCAGCGAGCATATCCCGCGTTATCTCTTTCCCGTCCGCATAGGCGCAGAGCTTCTCGACCTCGCCAGCTATCGTCAGCTCGTCGCAGAGGCACATCTCCGCGAGCTCTTTGGCGTTGTCCACGGATATCACGCCGCCTCTTGCCGCGACCTTATCGACTATGAGCCGCGAAAGCTCAACAGAGGTTTTCAGCGCCGATTCCACTACCGTGCCATTCTTCTGCGCAAAGTCAGCGAGTTTCTTGTTCTTGTCGGTGATGATATTCTCTCCCGAGCGGAAATCGCGGCGCGTTCCGACCTCGAAGCCTGTAACGTTGAATATCACGACGGTGTAGTCGGGGATATCCTTTATCGCCTCAAGAAGCGGCTTGGTATAGTCGTCGGCAGTCCTGCCGCGCATATCGTCCACAGGCTTCTCGCAGTTGTAATCATTGATGAGTATACAGTTATAGTCCGACATCATCGGCGCCATCTGCACCATATCATACAGCTCGGACATATCGAGCTCACTGCCCTTCAGCTTGGTGAGCGCGATATCGGCGTTCTCTCCGAGAGCCTCCTTTATTACGAGGCTCGTAGCCTTTTCGACGCCTGTAACGTCAGCACCGAATATATAGTAGACTCTGCTGAGCCCGTCCTTTTTAAGAGCTGCTGTAAGCCCTTTTACGTCTGTCTTCGGCATTACAGCCTCCTTATCTTATAGTCTCCGCTGCGGGAACAGGATATCTCAAAGCTGTTTCCCGTCAGCAATTCATCATCATTATCATCGGAAATGCCACGCTCGGGGACTCCTGACGCGTGTCTGCCATAGTAAACGGTCACGCCGCCGTTACCCGAGGTCGGAACGAACGACATCTCCATGCCTTTGTATGAGACGGTCAGCTCCCCGTCAGAGTACGTCAGCTCACAGCCACCGCTTTCAACGGTCAGTGAATCGCCCGCTGTCTGTGCATCACCGCAGTAAACCTTCGTATCGCCTGTGACGATGCTTGTATACTCGGGAAACAGACCGAGCTCCTGCTCATACGCCGAGTAGCCTGACTGCACATTCTTCGTCAACAGTACCGTATCCGCTGAGGATATACCATTGACCGTCATATACCTGCGGACGTACTCAGCAGAGCGATAGTGACCGCTCAGGTCAACTATGTCAGCGTGACCGTTGTGAGTTATCACGACAGCAGCGCTGCTCCCGGAACCGAGGACAGCCGCACGGAAAGCTCTCCTGCGTACTATGCCCGTGACGGCAGAGGTCACGGAGAAAAGCACGACTGCACACGCAGTCATTACCGCGAGCAAGTGCCTTTCCCTGCGGAACAGGTAAACTCCGATGATTACACCGGCAGATATCAAAAGCAGTCCGCTGAGGAGTCCCGTGTCGTCGGAAGTATGGAATATCGGGACAGAAGCTATGCCGTCCGATATCAGCAGTATGAGCTTTATTATTCCTGCCGCAATGGGAAGTACAGGCAGAAGACCGAATGTCAGCAAGTGCAGGAGTCCGAGCACCATTGCTGCCGTACACATAGGCAGGAGCAGTATATTTGCAAAAGGCGAGACGAGTGAAGTCTCGTCGAAATAGTACATACACAGCGGGAACACACACAAAGTAGTGCATATCGACGTAACAAGGGCTATTTTTAACCTTTGAACGATAGTCTCGCGCTCCATTTCCTTTGTCATATACGGAGCAAGAACAGCAATCCCCGCCGTTCCCGATATCGAGAGCATAAAGCCTGAATTGTACACGCAGTAAGGGTCGGCAATGCCGAGTATCAGAACCGCGACCGCTATAGAATTAAGAGGGTCGCTCTGTCTGCGGAACAGACGTGCCGAGTACATGATATCGAGCATTATCGCCGCTCTCAGTGCCGAAATCGGATAGTTTGCGAGCGCGATGAGCAGCATCAGCAGCACGTTCACGACAGCGAAAGAAACAAATCTTTTCACACGCAGCCTGTTCAACAAAAGCATTATCAGACCCGCGATGATGGATACATGAAGTCCCGACACTGCGAGAACGTGACCGATACCCGTTCTGTACAGAGCCGAGCGTGTATTGCTGTCGAGGTAGCGCTTCTCTCCGAATATCATTCCTGCGAGGAAGCCTCCGCAGTCATCGCCGATTTCGGTTCGAAACTCCGCGGCCTTGCTCTCACGGTAATCCCTGAGAGATCGGCGGAGCGAAAAGCCTTCCTTGCGGCGAACGGTGATATCCTTCACCTTTGAGGCATCAAGCGCTATTCGTCTGGACTTATACACGGTCTCGGCGTCGAAGAGATAGTCGCTCTCGGGCTTGGCAAAGGTAGTCTCCCCGACACAGACAGTATCTCCGAGATCTGCTCCTATATCCGTCGTGAATAGCCTTATCCTCGTTAACCTACCTCCTCCTGTACGTCCGTACAGTGTGTACGAAACTCGGTCGCCGTCGTATCTGTCAGCGTCCTCGACTTCACCGATAAAGCTGTCGGTGTGTCCGCTGTAAAGCTGTGCGGGAAGGTATACGGCATAGCTGTAGAGAAGACTCATAAACACACCAAAGGCAAAAAATCCGCCAATAACGGTATAGTCAATCTTTTTGAAGCTCATTCGTCTGCCGTACAGCACCGCAAGCACTCCCGCAGCAGCAAACATCAACAAGCCCTTCGCGTCCATAAAAAATGAAGCGAAAAACAAGCCCGACATATATGCTGCTGCCGCTCCGATAGTTTTCCGCTTCATATGTTTTATTTAAAGAAAAGAGGCAGCTTTTCGAGGAAAACAATATCCGCTCTGTCTGCGGCGTCGCCCTCTGCAAGGACTGCCGACTTTGCAGCGATTTCTCCACCCGCAGCCTCGATCAGCCTCTCGAGCGCCGTAAGCGACTCGCCCGTGCTGATAACGTCATCAACTATGAGAACACGCTTTCCGCGAAGCATGGCTGCTTTTTCAGCCGAGAGATAGAGCGTCTGCTCAGCGGCTGTAGTTATCGACTTCACTTTTACCGATATCGGGTCGGTCATGTAGAGCTTCACTGACTTTCTCGCTACCACATACGTCTTGCCGCTCTGACGAGCCATTTCGTAGCCGAGCGGTATGCCCTTCGACTCGGCGGTGAGTATCACGTCGAAATCGGGGCACTTCCTGAGTAGCTCCGCAGCGGAAGCAACTGTAAGCTCCACGTCCGAGAACATTACGAAAGCTGCTATATCGAGCTTATCATTCAGCGGGCAGAGCGGAAGCTCGCGCTCCAGCCCCGCTATAGTCATCTTGTAGGTCGCAGTCATAGCGGCCTCCTTATTCGGTCTTGCCGAGAGACTCAGGTCCCCAGCCCATTTTCACTCCCGCGAGCATATGGAAGTGCATATGCTTCACGGTCTGACCCGCGTCATCGCCGCAGTTGTTGATTATGCGGTAGCTCTCGATGCCCTCAGCCTTGGCTATCTTAGCCGCCGCCTCGAATACCTTAGCCATGAGCGAGGAGTTCTCCTCTGTGATGTCGTTAGCGCTCGCAATATGAGCCTTCGGGATTATGAGATAGTGTACAGGAGCTATGGGAGCTATGTCCTTGAAGCTGTAAACGTACTCGTCCTCGTATACCTTTGTGCTGGGTATCTCGCCGTCGATTATCTTGCAGAATAAGCAGTCCATATTTTTACTCCTTTACTTTACGATATTGGAAACAACGCTCTCGAACTGTGCAAGAGCCTCGTCTATATTGCTGATGTCGCCTGCACCTGCCATAGCGCCGTCGGGCTTGCCGCCGCCCTTGCCGCCTGTAACGGCAGCTATCTCGCGGACGATAGTGCCTGCGTTTCCGCCCTTTGCAACAGCTTCCTTGGTGCATACGCAGTAGAATGTGCCCTTCTCGCCGACTGTACCTGCAAAGAGCGCGATAATAGCCTCGTTCTTGTCCTTGACGCTGTCGCCGAGCTTGCGGAGAGCATCGGGAGCTGAACCGTCAAGTCTCGCGGAAACGATCTTCACACCGCCAACTTCCTTGGCATTGTCGAAGAGGGAAGCCGTCTTTGCATTTGCTATCTGCTGGTTGAGGCTCTCAAGCTTCTTGTCCTTCTCCTTGAGCTCAGCCGCAACAGCCGCACACTTCTCGGGGAGCTCGCTCACGTTTGCAAGCTTGAGTGCCTTTGCGGAACGTGCTATAGTCTCCTTGAACTCGTTGAGCAAAGTCATTACGCCCATGCCCGTTACAGCCTCGATACGTCTTACGCCCGCAGCTACGGAGCTCTCGGACACTATCTTGAAGAGCCCTATCTGTGCTGTGTTGGATATATGAGTACCGCCGCAGAATTCAACTGAATTATCGGCTGTTACTACTCTTACAGTATCGCCGTACTTCTCGCCGAAGAGAGCCATAGCTCCGAGCTTCTTAGCCTCTTCGATTGGCATTTCCTGCATAGTAACGGGAACAGCCTTCATTATCTCGGCATTTACGAGCTCCTCGACCTTTGCTATCTCCTCTGCCGTCATAGCGGAGAAATGGTTGAAGTCGAAGCGGCAGGCGTTCTCATTTACAAGCTGTCCCGCCTGATGTACGTGGTCGCCGAGCACCTGACGAAGTGCGTACTGGAGGAGATGGGCTGTGGTGTGGTTGCGCATGATAGCCCATCTGCGCTCTCTGTCGATAGCAGCTGTAACATTGTCGCCCTTGCGGAGCGTGCCCTGCTCGACTGTAGCAACGTGTAGGAAATGTCCCTCCGACTTTATCGTATCAGCAATGGAAGCTATATTCTCGCCGCTGATTATCGAACCTGTATCGCCGACCTGTCCGCCGCTCTCAGCATAAAAAGGAGTAACGTCTAGCACGATGACAACGTCGTCGCCCTCGTTAGCGAAGTCGACCTCAGCGCCGTCCTTGTATATGGCGAGTATCTCCGCGCCCTCTGACTCGAAGTCAGTGTAGCCAGTGAATACGGTCTTGGGAGCATCGACCTTTATACTGTTGTCAGCCCATGATGAGCCTGCCTTTGCGGCGTGGTCAGCCTTGGCACGGGCTCTCTGCTCCTTGGCGAGTTCAGTGAAGCGCTCGCGGTCAACGGTTAGTCCCTTCTCCTCGCATATCTCCTCTGTAAGGTCTATCGGGAAGCCGTATGTATCTGAAAGTTTGAAAGCGTCATCACCCGAGAGGACTGTCTTGCCCTCTGCCTTGAGCGCGTCGGTGAAGCCGTTGAGCATTTCCGTACCCTTGTCTATGGTCTTGGCAAAAGCCTCCTCCTCAACGCCGATTATCTTCTTGATGTACTCGCGCTTCTCAGCGAGCTCGGGATAAGCTGTCGCATTCTCGTTGATAACTGTATCACATACCTCGCAAAGGAAAGGCTTCGTAATGCCTAAGAGTCTGCCGTGACGAGCTGCTCTTCTCAGCAGTCTGCGGAGAACGTAGCCGCGTCCCTCATTGGACGGCATGATTCCGTCGCCTACCATAAATGTTGTACTTCTGATATGATCTGTGATAACGCGGAGAGAAACGTCGGTCTTGTGATCCTTCTTGTACTCAACGCCTGCTATCTTGGAGATGTGCTTCATGATGTTCTGAACGGTGTCGACCTCGAAGATGTTGTCAACATTCTGCATAACACACGCAAGGCGCTCAAGGCCCATACCCGTGTCGATATTCTTGTTCTTCATCTCAGCGTAGTGTCCTTCGCCGTCGCTGTCGAACTGGCTGAACACAAGGTTCCATATCTCGATGACACGGTCGCAGTCGCTCGCCTGCTCGAAGTTCTCGAATGGACCGTAAGCCTCGCCGCGGTCGAAGTGTATCTCCGAGCACGGACCGCACGGACCTGAGCCGTGCTCCCAGAAATTGTCCTTTTTGCCGAGACGAATTATCCTCTCATGAGGAATACCGATGTTATTCTCCCAAATCTGCTCTGCCTCGTCATCGCTCTCATATATAGTAATCCAGAGGCGGTCGGCGGGTATCTCGAGCACATTTGTAAGGAACTCCCACGCCCATGCGATAGCCTCGGGTTTGAAGTAGTCGCCGAAGGAGAAGTTGCCGAGCATCTCGAAGTATGTACCGTGACGTGCCGTCTTTCCGACGCTCTCGATATCGGGAGTTCTGATACACTTCTGGCAGGTAGTCACTCTCACATTCGGAGGTGTAGCCTGTCCGAGAAAGAACTTCTTCAGAGGAGCCATACCCGAGTTGATGAGGAGGAGGCTCTTGTCGCCCTGAGGCACAAGGGAAGCGCTCGCCATTCTTGTATGGTTCTTGCTCTCGAAGAACGAAAGATACTTTTCACGTAAGTCGTTAAGACCTGTCCACTGCATGATGATTACTCCTTTTATAAATGTTTTACGGGACAAAATGTAAAAAAGCCCCGCCGCCAAATGGGACGAAGGCTCTCGTGGTACCACCCAAATTCAAAGGAGCATACTGCCCCTTCCTCGTTAGTCCTTAACGCGGACGCACGCCGCAGTTTCCTGCGGGGGCTCGGGGGAAGCACCTGTCCCGCGCCTGAAAGCTCGCACCTGCCGCTTTCTCTCTGAAAGGCACGCTCCGACAGTCAGTCCCGTCATCGCCATACACATATATTATATAACCGAGCATAGGAAAAGTCAAGTGTTTTTTAACAAATAAAGCTAAAAAACGGAAAAACGAAGCTTCATCACAGCCGGAACAACTAAACGTGCCCCCCATTATCCGCTCTGTATAGCCTGACAAGTTCATAACCAACTTTGACATTATTTTAACACAAAAACTATCCGCTTGTACGTTAGGAATTTGTCATATTTCGCGGAAAATGCAAATATTCTGCAAAATTTTCATTGCAGTGCTTGATTTTTCAAATGCATTGTGCTATAGTATGCTTGTACGAGGGAGAATCCCCCCGAAACATGGGTAAATGAAAAGGAGAATAATTATGAAAAAGTCAATTTCGATCATCGCAGCTGCTGCTATGGCTGCTTCACTCACTCTCGCAGGCACTATGTCCGCTTTCGCTGCTGACGAGGAGCCTACAACTCAGGCTTCCACAGAGGCTGCAACAGAGGCTGAGCCCTCTATCAAGATTGCTGACATCGTCGGCAAGTGGAAGTATCAGGTAGCTGACGGCGACACTTCCGTTGATAAGGCTGCCAAGGACAACGGCGTTGTCGAGATAAGCGATGACGGTACTTATAGCTATACTGACGCTGATGGAAAAAACACCTCAGGCACTGTTGAGATCAAAGCTGAAGAGCTCAATGGTACATACTCAGATATTGTAAACTTCTACATTGGCGAGGAGTTCAGTTTCGGTGGCTATTACCGGAGCGCAGACGAGATTTCAATCGGCAACGGCGGTATTTCTCGTCTTATTCGCGACAACGGCGAAGCTGTTGAAACTTCCACAACTACAGAAGGCGAAACAACAACTACAACTACAACTACTACATCTTCTACTACAACTTCCAAGACAACTACCGGCAAGGCTACAACAACTTCCGCAAATTCCCCTAAGACAGGCGTTGCATTCCCCGCTCTCGCTGTTGCAGGCATAGGCGCTGCAATCGCTACAGCATTCGTTCTCAGAAAGAAAGAGGACTAATCATTAACTGACGCATTTGAAAGCGGCACCATAAAGGTGCCGCTTCTTTTTTTGTCAAAAAAGCACCTGCCACATGGAACAGTCGCCTTACTGTTATGAATTATGAAGCTTTGCCTTTGTCAACGGCATTATTCCGTCAGCTATCTCGGCAAATACGGGAGCTGCCGCGTCATTGCCGTAGCCGCCGTCCTCGACCAGTACCGTAACCGCATACGTCGGCGAGCTCGACGGAAAGAAGCCAGTTATCCATGCATGGCAAAGTTCCTCACCGTCGTCGCCGAAGCGTCCCGTCTGAGCGGTCGAGGTCTTTGCTCCCACGCGGATATACCGCGGACGCGCCTTTGAACTGTCATTGAGGTATACCGCCTCTATCATCATCTTTCGCAGTTCAGCAGCTGTTTCCGCGCTCATCACCCGCGAACGCCGCGGAAGCTTCTCGTTCCCGACGCTCTCGCCGTCGACAGTGATGCCGCGCATTATAGTCAGCATAGGCAGCTCACCGCCGTTCGCTATCGCGCAGGTAAGAGCATTCACCTGCAAGGGCGTAGCTGTGAGCTCGCCCTGCCCGAACGAGAAATTCGCGTGTTCTGCGGGAACAAGAAGTTTCTCATCCGTAGGCAGCACTCCCGCAGAACCCGTCATTCCCGCGCAGAGATATACCTCTTTTCCAAAGCCTAGATCAGCCGCAAGAGAGCGATACTTCGGCGTGTCGAGAAGCTGACTCAGCGCTATGAAGTAGGTATTGCAGGAGTTCGTCATCGCCTCCGACATCGTCTGCACGCCGTGACCGTCGTACTTGTGGCAGCGGAATACCTGTCCGCCGACGTCGATACTGCCAGTACACTCATAGACGTAGCCGCCGAGTCCTTCGTTGAGTCCCTCGCAGGCTGTGACGAGTTTGAAAGCCGAGCCCACGCTGTACGAGCAGAGCGCACGATCGATGAGCGGACTTCTCTCGTCAGTGAGAGCCACGTCGATGTCGTCAACGCTGAACCTCGGATAGCTCGCGAGCGCCAATATCTCGCCTGTATTCACATCCGTGACAACTATTGCCCCCTTGTCGATACCGCGTCCCGCACGCTCACAAACCTGCTGAATGAGGGAATCTATCGTAGTTACAGCACCCGTTTTCTGCTTTGTGCTGCGGATGACGTCCTTGCCTGCTCCAATGAGGATATTGCCGAAGCCGTCCGTAGAATAGGTCACGCTGTTTTCCATATTGCCGCCTCGAAGGATGCGGTCGTAAGCATATTCTATGCCCGACGCTCCCCTGCCCTCCGAAAGATAGCCGACAACGTGAGGAGCAGCCAGATTGCTGCCGCAGTGAACAGGTACATCGAAGAAGGTCAGCCCCGCAGAGTCCTCACCGCGCCGCACACATCGGAACGCAAAAGGTCTGCCCGAGGCATACATCTCGCTGAGGGCGGACTTGTCTGCGGCAAGGTCATACAGCTCATCGAGCGTGACTGCTGAAGGTACAGCTACGGCAACTACATAGCTCTCCGCATTCGTGAGCGGGACAAAATTTCGGTCGAATACCGTGCCTTGCGTGTCTCCCGCATTTATCGTGATGAATGAGCTGTCCTCGGCGGTGCGGACATGCTCACGCTCCTGTGAAAGGCGCATATAATTCCAGATAAGCACCATGAACATCAGGAAAAAAGCCGCTGTAAGAATAAGAATGCCGCGCTCGGAGCGCCTGCGCATAAAAATCACCTCATACAGATTATGCCCGTATGAGGTGATCATATTCTTATTCCAGAACTATCGTGAACGGACCGTCGTTGACGAGTTCGACCTTCATATCCGCACCGAATATGCCTGTCTCTACGTTCTTACCCTTGCTTCGGCAGTAGTCCGCGAAGTAGTTGTACAGCCGCTCCGCCTCGTCCGGCTTGCCCGCCTGAATAAAGTTAGGACGGTTGCCCTTGCGGCAGTCGGCATAAAGCGTGAACTGCGAAACGATAAGGATTTCCCCTCCCACATCTGAGAGCGAGAGGTTTATCTTGCCGTTCTCATCGGAGAAAATACGCAGATTAATCAGCTTGTCGGCAAGTCTGCGGCAGTCGTCCTCTGTGTCGCCCTGTCCGACTCCAAGCAGTACGAGATACCCCGTACCAATGCTCCCCGTAACTTTACCGTCAACGGTCACGCTCGCGGATGAAACTCTCTGTAAGACTATACGCATAGCTTACTTCCTTACGATGTCCATCTCAAACGGCTGGAGCTCGAGCTTGTCCTTGCCCATTGAGGAGATCATGCTGTACATCGGTTTCGGGAGCGGTATGCTCTTGGGCTTGTCCGAGTTGTTGAAGAAGCAGATGTATTCATCCCTGCCGTTCGTGCGGGTAGTAACCTCAATTCCGTGTGGGAGCCCCTTTAGCTTCGGCACACCCGTCTGCATCATCAGGTTGGAGGCAAAGCTCTCATAGAAGTCCGCTTTACATACCGTGCCAACGTAATACGCTACACCGTTGCAGTACCTGTTCATTGTAACAGCGGGTATGCACCTGTAGTAGCCCTCGTTGTACTCTGCATAAGCCTTCGCCGTAGTTGGCTGGAGGAGGTCGCACCACTGCGAGCACCTGAACTCATTACCCGCGAAATCGCGTATAACCTGCATATCGTTGCCTATCGGGTCATACTCGGTTATCTCCGCACCGATGAGCTCCTTGAACACAGTCGGGAGCGTGTCCATAATGCAGTTGTTATGCTCATCCTTTACGCCGCTTCTCGTCGTCATTACAAGAGTACCGCCGTTGATGACATAGCGGTAAAGGTTCTCAGTGACAGACTTCCTGTTCACATAGAGCGACGGAGCAATGACGAGCTTATAGCCCGAGATATCAGTATCAGGCGATACTACGTCAATATTCGCGCCGTAGTGAGTGAATGCGGCGTGGAAAGCCTTGAGCTGCTCCAGATAGTGGAAGCCTTCCACCTGCGGCTGTATCTTGAAAGCCTCGTCAGTTTCGGGCGAATAGAGTATCGCGATGTCGGAGATTATCTCAGTGTTGTCGAGGATATTAAGCTGTGAAACGCTCTTGCAGAGCTCCGAGAATTCAACAAATCTGCGGTTGGGGACATTGCTGTGATCAAGTATGCCGTGCCAGTGCATCTCCGCACCTGTAGTTGCGGTGCGCCAGCGGAAGTGGAGCACGGTATCAGCTCCGTGAGCAAAAGCCTGCAAAGCGTAGCCCTTTATCTGTCCGGGACGCGGCGAGGGCGACATGGGACACCAGCTGCCTGTAGGTCCGCTGAGCTGCTCCATGACCCAGAAGTGCTTTTCCTTGACGCCGCGCATGAGGTCAAGGTGGAAGGCGTGTGAGTAGTATTCGTTCGGGTCAACGGGTATGCGTATCGGCGGATAGTTGTCGTAGGAGACAAAGTCCATGAGATCGAAGAGCTTGTAGAAATCGGGGGTGTTCTCGCAGAACCACGTATTCGTAGTTACGGGTATCTTCGTATCTTCGAGCCTTATCGTCATCATGAGGTCTTTTAGGTAACCTGCAACACTGTCGTTGCAGAAACGGTACCAGTCAAGACATAGCGCGGGATTCTGCCATGCCTTCGGGTAAGCGTTCGGAGGCATTATCTGCTCGAAGGAGCTGTATTCGCCGCTCCATACGCTCGTACCGAACGCCTTGTTCACGCCGTCGAGGTCGTTGTACTTGTCCTTGAGCCAATCACGGAAAAGCGACTTGCAGGTATCGCAGCTGCACGGATAAGCCTCAAGCTCATTGTCTATCTGCCACGCAGCAACAGCGGGATTGCCAGAATAATGGCGTATCATCTGCTCGGTTATGCGCATTGCGTAGAAGCGCAGAGTCGGATTGTTGATACAGCGGTGACCGCGTATGCCCGTCTGGATGCGCTTGTCGTCTGCTCCGACCCGTACTATCTCAGGATGAGCCTCATACAGCCAGAGAGGCGGACAGTTTGTAGGGGTACAGAGCACCGTGCCTATCGCATAACGCGAGAAAGTCCTGATAACGTCGTCGAGCCATGAAAAGTCGAACTCGCCGTCGCGCGGTTCGAGCTTCGACCATGCAAATTCAGCAACGCGTATGAGCTTGACGCCTGTTCTCGCCATAGTCTCGGCGTCCTTTTCCCACATATCTCTATCCCACTGTTCGGGATAGTAATCAACACCAATTTTCATGATGTCCCTCCTGTTATATCAAATATTGTAACTGATTATCTGACAATTTCCCATGAACCAGCCTGCGAACTGCTCAGCTGTCATATCATTGAAATAGGTCTCGATTATACGGCTGACTCCGCCGTGGCTGACTATCAGCACATTTCTGCCGTTGTACTCGGCGATAATGTCGTCAAGTGCAGAGTAGACCCTGTGTGCGAGCTGCAAGACAGACTCGCCTGTTTTTCCCATTTTTACGCCGAAATCGAGTTTAGTCTCGGCAAAGCCCTCGGTATAGCGTGACTTACCCTCGAACTCGCCGTAATCCCACTCGCGAAGCCTCTCGTCAGTGACTATCCGAAGTCCGCACCGTTCGGCAACCGCACGTGCGGTGGTCTGCGCTCTCAGTAAGGGAGAGGCAATAATTATGTCAACATCTCCGAGCTTTTCAACCTCCTCCGCAAGTGCCTGCGCCTGTGCAAGCCCTGCCTCATTAAGCGGTAGGTCTGTCGTACCAAGGATGATATCAAGCCTGTTGTAGTCCGTCTGACCGTGGCGGGTGGAGTATATCTTCATATCTCCGCCGCCCTTCTTATCTCAGCCTCAGCATTCTCGAGCATGAGAGCACTGGGCTGGTCACCGCCCATGATACGCGCGATCTCGGCTATCCTGCCGTTGAGTTCGAGGTGAGTCACGCTCGTCTCGGTTCGGTCACCGACTACGTTCTTTTCTATCATGAGGTGGTCGTCCGCCATGACCGCTATCTGCGACAAGTGCGTCACGCAGATGACCTGTCTGACCTTGCCTATCTGACGGAGCTTTATTCCTATTTTCTGAGCCGCCTTGCCGCTGACTCCCGTATCTATCTCGTCGAAAATCATAGTCGGGATGCTGTCCTTGTCGGCAATGACACTTTTGAGCGCGAGCATGATACGCGAGAGCTCGCCGCCCGAAGCTATCTTTGAGATTGGCTTCGGATCCTCGCCCTTGTTCGCAGAAATAAGGAACTCAACGCTGTCCATGCCGTTGACCGTAAGTTTGCCCTTTTCGTGGCGGACTGCGATAATGACGCCCTCCATATTGAGGAACGAAAGCTCCTCGGTCACGCGCTCAGTGAAGCGCGCCGCAACCTCCTCGCGGTAGTTGTACAGTGCCTTCGCATGCTCTGTGACTTCGTGCAGAAGCTGCTCGCGCTCCCTGACAAGCTCGGCTATCTCATCGCCGCAGCCATCAAGCGCGGACATCTCTGTACAAGCATCGTCATAAAGCTTAACGAGCCCTTCACAGTCGGTCGCGTACTTGCGCTTGAGCTTGTTTATTACACCAAGGCGCTCAGCTATCTCGTCGAGGCGCTGTCCGTCGAGCTCTATCTTTCCAGCGGCATGTTCGAGCTCAGAGGCGATGTCCGCAAGCTCAATCTCCGCCGCCGAGAGTCTCTCATAGAGCAGTGCGAGACTCTTGTTTGTTTCCGTGAAGCCCGAGAGCTCGCCTTCTGCAGAGGCAAGTAGCTCATTGGCGGCTCCCTCGCCGGTTATTGCTGATATTGCGTTGTTTATAGCGATTATCGTCTTCTCGGAATCCTTGGCAACCTGATACTCGCGCTCGAGGTCATCGTCCTCGCCCGCGTTGAGTCCGAGCTCACCGATATCGTCGATTATCTCATTCAAGGTGCGGCTGCGCTCAAGCCGCGACTGCTCCTTCTTCTTCAGCTCGCCAAGCGTGCGCGCGGTCTGCTGGAGCTTACGGAAGCTCGCTCTGTACGCTGAGAGCAGCGAGTCGTCCCCGCCGAAGTCGTCAAGTATCTGCAAGTGCTTTTCGCTGTCGAGCAGTATCTGATTGTCGTGCTGCCCGTGAATATTTATCAACAGCGAGCCTATCTCCCTCAGCAGCCCCACGGAAGCTGTACGGTCGTTGATACGCGCTACGCTTCCGCCGTCGGAGCTTATCTCGCGTGTGACAATTATCTCGTCGTCATCGTGATCGAATCCCAGCTCGTCGAGCTTCGTCTCTGCCTCTGCGGGGAGGTGAGTGAACAAAGCGGTGATTATCGCCTTGTCGCATCCCGTGCGGACTATCTCCTTGCTGCTGCGCTGACCGAGCACGGCATTTATACCGTTGATGAGTATAGACTTTCCCGCGCCTGTCTCGCCCGTGAAGATATTCAGCCCGCCGCCGAGCGGTATGACCGCCTCTTTAATGACGGCAAGATTCTTGATATATAATTCCTTCAACATCTGAGTGCTACACTACCTTCCGGGGAAAACCTCGCTTTTAAATTTCTTGCACAGCTTCTTTGCGTCGGACTCTGTCCGTACGAGAATAAATATCGTATCATCACCCGCTATTGTCCCGACTACGCCTTCATGGTTGACGGAGTCGATAGCTGCACAGGTACCCTGAGCCATTCCCGCGCGGCACTTGAGCACTATCGTATTCATCGCGTAGTCGACCGACACGACCGACTCAGAGAAAATGCTCTTCTCCGCAACAGCCGCCGCGGGGAGCGTGTATCTGTATATTCCGTTCTCATCGCGCTGTTTAACGAGCGAGAGCTGCTGGATATCACGCGAAAGGGTCGCCTGAGTGGTCTTTATCCCCTTCTCCGCGAGATACTGTATCAGCATCTCCTGCGTAGTTACGGGAATTTCGCCTATTATTTCAAGTATGATATCATGTCTGCGGTTCTTCATAAAAATCTCCGTTATAATCTATTTCAGAGGACGGCAGAGCTTCCTGCACAGTGATTCGTGGAAGGAGTTGCCGATGAGGTCTACGAATCTGAGCGTATTACGTCCGCGCATTATCTCTATGGATTCACCGTCACCGAGCTGCTTTTTTATCTCACCGTCAACACTTACAACCAGCCTGTCACTGGACGTCCTGTCCGTGAGCGTCAGCCTCCTGTCCTTGGAAAAAAGTGTCGCACGTGAAAAAAGCGAGTGCGGACATATCAGCGTCATCTCTATGCATTCGAGGTCTGGCTCGATGACGGGACCGCCCGCCGAAAGCGCATAAGCAGTCGAACCAGAGGGGGTACTGAAGAGCACCCCGTCTGCGCGGTATCTGCCGATGAGATAGCCGTCCGAGCAAACGTCGAAATCACTTATCCTGAAGCCTGCCGAGCGCGCCGAGACCTCGTTGAGAGCCGTATAGGTATGGTCGCCGTCCTCGCCGTGAGTAACGACGTCAATAGTCATACGCTCGGAGACTGTGTACTCTCCCGTTGTAAGGAGGACGAGCTTATCGAGCTGGTCAGCCTCGAGTCCTGCCATGAAGCCGAGAGTACCAGTGTTTATGCCGAGCATTTTCGTATCCGTGCCCATCAGATGCTTGGCACACCGAAGAATGGTGCCGTCACCGCCGATAGCTATTACTATGTCGGCAGTCTGTGCGGAAGTGCCAATGTCCTCAAAGGTGACGCGCTTGTCCTTGAACTCTTCGCGGAATTTTCCGCTCACGCAGACCTCAATGCCTGCCCTGTCAAGGACATCACATGTCTCACGCGCACAGCTCAGCGCGTTTTTCTTTTGAAAGTTCGGATACAGTACGGCTTTCATTTTTTCCTCCAATCAAAGGGCGGCGAACGCCTCGTTCACCGTTTTTTTATAGTCGCAGAACGACGGAGTCTCCGCTATTTTTCTAAGTTCCAACAAATATTCAATATTTCCGCTCCCGCCGCGGACTGGCGAAAACGTACAGCCCACGGGTACAAATCCCATGAGCCTTGCAAAGCTGTCTATCTCGCTGAGTATGCGTTCGTGGACTTTCCTGTCCTTTACCACGCCGCGCTTGCCGATGTCGGTCCTTCCCGCCTCAAACTGCGGCTTCACGAGCACAGCAGCTGCGCCGTCCTCACGCAGGAGCTCATACATCTTCGGCAGTATCTTCGTCAGAGATATGAATGACACGTCTGCGCTGATGAAGTCCGCGCTCCCGCCAATCGCTTCGGGAGATACCTCTCGGATATCCGTTCCCTCCATATTGACTACGCGGCTGTCCTGTCTGAGCGAGTCCGCAAGCTGTCCGTGCCCGACGTCGACAGCGTACACCTCAGCGGCACCGTGCATGAGCATATACTCCGTGAATCCGCCTGTCGAAGCGCCGATATCGAGGCAGACCTTCCCCGTGAAATCGAGCCCGAAAGTCTGAGCCGCCTTCTCGAGCTTGAGTGCTCCCCTGCCGACATAGACCTCCTGCTCCGAGGACTCTATTACGTCTGCGGGAGCCACTTCATCAGAGGCTTTTTTCGCAGTTCGACCGTTGACGGTCACTGCGCCCGCCTTTATCATTTCCTTTGCACGTTCACGGCTCCTTGCGATACCGCGCGAAACGAGCTCGGAATCAAGCCTTGCCATCTTCCAAGCTCCTGCGACAGACGTAATCTGCCATTTTTTCAGCTGTGAGACCGAGCTTTGAGAGAGCTGACTTCACTGCTGCCTGCTTGATAAAGCCGTCGGCAGTTACGCGGCTGTAGTCACCGCCGTAGCGCTCCTCCACAAGAAGGTCACCGAACAGTGCGGAAATACCTCCCTGACGCTCAGCCTCCTCGAAGAAGACGATACGCTTATACTGCTTTATCTCGCCGATAACGTCATGGGGAACGGGAAATATCTTTGTCAGCTTGAGGATATCGCAGTTGATACCTCTCTCCGTGAGCAGGCTCTGAGCCTTGTAAGCCTCGTTATACAGCCTGCCGTAGGTTATGATAAGGGTGTCGTAGTTATCACCGCGCATAAAGATATGCTCGGTGCTGATGTAGTCCCTGTTGAAGGAAACGGACTCAGCTCCGCGTGGATAACGCACCGCAACGAGCCCCTTGTTTGCGTAGACAGCCTTCTTCATACAGAGCCTGAGCTCCTCGTAACATGAAGGCGAATATATCACCGTATTCGGTATGGACGTCAGCATCGCGACGTCGAAAAGTCCCTGATGCGTCTCGCCGTCCTCGCCGACTATTCCCGCACGGTCTACACCGAGCACCACGTGGAGCTTTCCTATCGCTACGTCGTGTACGAGCTGGTCATAAGCGCGCTGTAGGAAAGTCGAATACACGGCGAATACGGGTATCTGACCCATTGAGGCAAGTCCGCCTGCAAATGTGACAGCGTGCTGTTCTGCGATACCGACGTCGTAGAAGCGCTCTGGGAAGCGCTTGCAGAAATACTGCAAGCCCGTGCCGTACTTCATCGCCGCAGTTATCGCGCAGATACGGTCGTCCTGCTCGCCGAGAGCGACGAGCTCCTTGCCGAAAACTGTTGAATAGCTGTCGCTTGCCGCGACTTCGGGGTTGCCTGTCTCTATATCAAATTTGGAAATACCGTGGTACTCGCCCGGATTCTTCTCAGCGGGAAGATATCCTTTTCCCTTAGTTGTCTTGACATGTATGAACACAGGCTTGTGGTAGCTCTTAGCCATATGCATGACCTGTTCGAGCTCCGTGAGGCTGTGACCGTTGACGGGGCCGAGATATATGAAGCCCATATCCTCGAACATAGTGCGCTCGAGAATGGTCGACTTTATCGAATCCTTAGCCGCTTTCATACCCTTTGTTACAGTCTTTCCGACCACGGGTATCTGGTTGAGATTCTTCTCGACCCAGCGCTTGGTATCAAGGTATTTTTCAGAATTCCTCAGTGATGTCAGGTACTGTCCGAGCGAGCCGACGCTCTTGGAAATAGACATATTGTTATCATTGAGTATAACGATGAGATTGCTGTCCTGCTTACAGCAGCAGTTGTTCATCGCCTCATAGAACATACCGCCCGTCATAGCACCGTCGCCTATGATAGCCACGGTATAGTTATCGCGTCCCTGAAGCTTCATAGCCTCTGCAATGCCGCAGGCAACAGATACAGAGGTGCTGCTGTGACCCGCGATGAACGAGTCGTGTACCGACTCCTCAGGCTTAGGAAATCCCGATATTCCGTTTTCCTGACGCAGCGAGCCAAGCTTGTCCGCGCGTCCTGTCAATATCTTGTGAACATACGCCTGATGTCCTACGTCCCATACGATCTTGTCTTCGGGCGAGTCGAAATTACGATGTATAGCCATAGTAAGTTCGACCACGCCGAGATTGGAAGCAAGGTGTCCGCCCGTTTTTGATACCGTCGAGATCAGCAGATTTCGGATATCGGAGCACAGATACTTGCACTGCTGGAGCGAGAGCTCCTTCAGGTCACTCGGAAGCTCGAGCTCCGAGAGGCTCACCCTGTTTCCGTTGTTTATAAATTCGTTCATTTTAACTTAGCGGAGCAGAGCTCCGCAGCTCCTTGTTTATTTTGTACGATCGAGCAGATATTCGGTGAGCTCCTTGAGGAAACCGTTATCATCAATATTGTCTATCCACTCGAGAGCCTCAGCTGTTATCTTGTTAGCCATTTCACGAGCCTTCTCAATTCCGTGGAGTGTAACTATAGACGCAGTATCAGCAGGCTTGCCCTCCTCAGCGTCAAGTATATCGTCAATGATCTGATATGACAGACCCACCCTCAGACCGAATTCAGCAGCTGCTCTGAGGTTCTCGTTGGTACCCTCGGCACAGATAGCTCCGATAACGCAGGATACAGCAATGAGCTGGCCCTTTTTGCAGCGGTACATATTCATTATCTCTTCCTCGGTGACATCATCGCGCTTGCGGCTCTCGATGTCGATGACCTGACCGCCTATCATACCGTCTCTGCCGACAGAGTTAGCGAGAACGGAGATAATGAGAACTTTCTGGTCTGCAGTGAGTTCAGGTGCGTCAGCGATGACCTCAAAGGGAAGCACGGAAAGAGCGTCACCCGAGAGGATAGCAAGAGCCTCACCGAACTTCTTGTGGCTTGCCTCCTTGCCTCTGCGGATATCGTCGTTATCGAGAGAAGGAAGGTCGTCGTGAATAAATGCAGAGGTATGTATCATCTCAACTGCACACGCGGGAGCAACAGCATTGTCAATGTTGCCGCCGAGAGCCTCACAGAATGCGTAAACAAGCATAGGTCTGATACGCTTGCCGCCCTTGAGTGAGTAGTTCATCGCGTCGATGAGCTCCATCTGCGGACGGTTGTCGTTGCTGTAGTTGTTGTACTTCAGTATCTTTTCGTCTGTCAGCTTGAGGTATTTCGCCATTTTCTCTTCAAAGTTACTCATTTTTCTCTTTCGACGGTGCAGTTCCGTCATCCTCCGTTATTTTTATTTTCGCTTCGTCGAGCTGCTTCCTGCAAACGGCTGAGAGCTTCACACCCTCTCCGTACAGTTCGACTGCCTTTTCAAGTGGTATATCGCCTTTTTCAAGCTCTGCGACGATGCCGCCGAGCAATTTCAGATTTTCTTCAAAGCTTGTGTTTTTTTTCATAAACTCACCATTTTTTAGTTATCTGCGCCTCAGCTCCGCCGCTGTCAAAACGAAGCGTGACGGTATCACCCTCGCTGAGCGTTTCCGAACTCCGCACGAGCTCATCACCGCTGTACACGAGCGAATAACCGCGAGCCATTACTTTCAGCGGACTGAGCGCTTCAAGCCGCGCTATCTTCTCGCTAAGCTCCGCTCCGCGCCTGTCCATGAGCTTTTCAAGCGCCGCCCAGAGCCGTTCTTCACAGCGGTCGAGGCTTTTTTCCGTGAGCACGAGCCTGTTCTCGGGAGACTGCACCGTCAGCCTTGCACTGACTGCCGTGAATCTCTCCGCAGACCTGTCACATACCGACTTTGCCGCCTTTTCAGCTCTGTTGACATACTGCTCTACCATCTCCCTGAGCGTCCCTATCTCGGGAGCCGAAAGCTCTGCAGCCGCAGACGGCGTCGGTGCCCTCATATCCGCTGCAAGGTCACAGATAGTGAAATCTACCTCATGACCTACCGCCGATATTACAGGAACTTTGCAGCCATATACTGCTCTCGCGACCTGCTCTGAATTGAAGGCGCTCAGGTCTTCCGCCGAGCCGCCTCCGCGTCCGACGATTATCACGTCGCATCCCGCCTGCTCGGCTCTTAAAATGCCTCTGCAAATGGATTCGGGAGCACCCTCGCCCTGCACGAGCGCATTGACTGCGTACAGCTCGCAGAGCGGATAGCGCCGCGTCAGCACGTTGATGATATCGCGCACAGCCGCGCCGCTCAGCGATGTGACTGTCCCTATCTTCTTAGGCATATACGGCAGCGGACGCTTGTGCTCCTCCGCGAATATGCCCTCCTTCTCGAGCCTGTGCTTAAGCTGTTCGAGCTCAACGCTCGCCTTGCCCGCACCCTCGGGGATGATATCATTAGCGTAAAGCTGATAGACCCCGTCACGCTCGTAGACAGATATACTTCCCGACACGACGACGGACATACCATCCTCGGGGAGAAATTTCAGTCTCGAAGCAGCTCCCGCGAACATCACTGCCTTAATCGAGCTCTCACTGTCCTTAAGTGAAAAGTAGCAGTGACCGCTCTTGAAGTGCCTGACGAAGTTCGATATCTCGCCCTTGACCATAATGCCCTGCAATACCCTGTCACCTTTGAGCTTCGACCCGATGTATCTGTTGACCTGTGTTACCGTTACAACAGGCATATATCATCACCTGCCTGTCTGAGATAGCCGTATATCGCGACTCCCGCCGCATTATCACACGAAAACTCGGGAGCTGCGAAACTCGCTGACGGATAACAAGAAATTATCCTGTCGCGTATGAGCTTGTCGGACATTACACCTCCCGCAAACAGAAGCGGCAGAGTTCCGAACCTCTTCACGGCAGAGTCAGTCATCGCGAGAATGGTCTCGGCAACAAAGTCAAGGCAGTACCTCGCGATATTCTCAGACTTTTCGCCATTTCCGAGCATCTCCCGACACTTGTTCTCGACTCCCGAAAGGCAGCAGCTGCCGTCTTTGATGACAGGCTTGACCTTGAACCGCTTATCCGCGTTCACGGCAAGCTTCTCGAGTTCCGCACCGCAAGGAAATCGCAGACCGAGCATAACTCCCGCTCTGTCAACAGCCTGTCCCGCCTTCAGATCGAGCGAAGTGCCGACCTCAGTTATACTGAGGACTTTTTCGCTGTCAGGCTCGCAGAGCAGGCAGTCGGTCGTGCCTCCGCTGACGTGGAAGGCTATGAATCGTTCTCTGACGAGTGCGAGCCTGTCCGCAGAATAGAGCGCCGCGAGGATATGTCCTATCTGGTGGGAGGTCGTGTGCAGCTCAGTGCCTGTCGACGCCGAATACGCTCTTGCGTATCCCTCTCCGACAAGAAAGCACGGCATATATGAGCCCTCGATATTTCGCGGTCTTACCGATGCTGCGACCGTAGCCGCCCGCGTGGGACGATACTCGCCGCAAAGCTCCTCTATCAGCTCAGGGAGCTGCTTCGTGTGGTGGAAAACGGCGTCACTCTGTCTGAGCCCGAGCTCGCCCTCCTTTACAGGGAGCAGCTTTTTTCGCTGGATGACGCGGTTCTCACCGCTGATGTACACTGCGACCGAAGTCGTGTAATTACTGGTGTCGATACCGATATGTTCAGGCATTTTCTGCCTCTCCGCGGTCGCGGGAGAAAGCTCCGAGCACACCGTTGATGAAGGAAGCGTCCTCCTTGTAGGTATAGGTCATCGCGAGCTTTACCGCTTCGCTGATAGCTGCGCTCATCGGAGTATTCTCATCGTAAAGGCATTCATACAGAGCAATGCGCAGTATAGCATGGTTGAGCTTGGAAATACGCGAAAGCTTTCTTGACTTACTGTAATTCTCGATGATTCCATCGAGCTCCTCCGCATGAACGAGAGTGCCGTCGACGAGCTGTTTTACCTCGTCATTCACGGTTATCTCGTCTATCTCCTCAGCTATCTCATAGAGCTCCTGAATATCATCGTCGCGCAGAAGCTGTTCAAAAACAAGCTTGAACGCGCTGTCCCTCACATCTCTTCTTGACATTTCATCTCTCCTTTTCTTTTTTATTCAAATACCACGCCGTTAACGATGACGTTGACTCTCGCCACCGCAACACCCGTCATATTCTGAACGTCCTCTTTGACTGCGGTCTGCACATCTTCCGCTACCGCGATAGACTTGTAGCCGTTCTTTACCTTTATCTTTATATCAAGAGCCGCAACGTCACCGATGACCCCAACGGTTATCGGACCGTTCTTCTTGAGCTTGCTCATCTTGGTTATATCACCGTCAAGACCTGCCACGCCTTTTACTTCAAGGGCGGCAAGTCTGGCAACGGTGACGATAACATCTTCCGAGATGCTGAGCTTGCTCTGAGCGCTCTTTTTAACATCAGCCATTTTAGTACCTCCGTTGCGCGAAGATTTGAGTGTAATTTTTAATTAAAGTATAATATACACTCTCGCTTCTATATTATACCAAAAAAATTCAGATTATTCAACTACTTTACCTCAAAAATTCTTATATTTTCAGAAGAAATTTCTGTTTCGCCGAGAATAATGTCCTTTATTGCTGCTGCCTGTGCCTTATCGAGCCCCTCAGTCTTGACCACGACCTTCGCGGATTCGCCGTCGAGGTAGGCTACACAATCATCGAATCCCTGCGCTTTTACGAGAGATTCTATCGTTCCCTCGCTCTCTATCAGCTTCGAGACCTCCACAGCATCCAGCGCATTGACCACCATTTCGTCCTCGGTGAGATCTCCGCCGCCGATTATGGTCTGGAGGGTCTGGACAGCCTCGTCGCGTCCGTTCATGCGGTCTAGCCTTGCCTGCGCGAAGTAGTCGACCTGTTTAGCCTCGCTGTCCTCGGGGGAGGCGTTCACGAACTCGGTATCTCCGTAATTGACCGTATCTCCCATTTCCGCGACCTTCACCGACTCGCCGTCCTTTTTGAACTTTGTCGGCGTTGTCGTATAGTTTATGTAGACCGCTATCGCCAGCATAAGCGTTAGACAGGTCATGATTATCTGCTTTTTCCCAATGATTATCGTTGGTTTTTTCATAGCTTGCTCCTCATTTCATCTTAGTTACATATATTCTTGCAGTGGATATTCCCAGAGCCGCCGATACAGCCTTGTATATCCGCTCCTCGACCGCAGGGTCGCCGCAGCCTGTACACGCGACCACAGCTCCCGTTACAGCGGGTGCCTCCACTGTCTCCACGAGTGGCTCGCGCTGTCCGCTCCCACCTGTCATAACATACTTTTTCTCCTCCTCCGTTCTGTTATCCTGACTGCTCCTCCTGCCCTCGGCAGCGTAGACATAGCGCTCACCCGTACCGACTGTGAGGTACACCTCAACATCCCCCGCCCCGTCTATACGGCGCAGGAAGTCCCGCAGTCTGCTCTCGGTCTCACGGCAGTAGCTCTCAGACTGCGACGCCGCTGAAACAGCAGACTCGAGAGCCTGCGGCGAGGTCTGCTTCTTGTCCGGCAGAAAAGATGATATAAGTATCAGAAGCAGCCCCGCAGTCCCGAGGGCTGTGACGGCTAAAGCTGAATTCTTGCTCCCGAGCAGTTCTCCAAGCTTACCAAAATTCTTCATTCACGACCTCCGTTTCGTCTCCGAGCGTACAGCGTATGACCTCCGCTGCGCCGGCGATATCCTCTGTATTTACCGTCACTCTACTAATAGATATGCTACCGTCGGACATAATATTAACCTCCGCTGATATTTTTTCGCAGTCTATCCCCGCAGCAGTCAACTGCTCGCTTAGGATATCCTCCACGTTCATGGCTGTCTGCTCCGCAAGAGCACGGTCATACAGCTCCTGCCGGTATTCCGAATCCGAGAACTCATATACTCCTATATCGGGGAGAGTAAAAACGGAAAAGCCGCTCACGAAAGGCGTAGTTATCACGAGTGCGAGGAGTATGTCCAGTATCAGCTTGAGCTGCCCCTTCATCTTCACGCTGCCTGCTGTCTGACCGACGAGGCATTTAGCTGCAGTGACCGCACACACCGCAAGCACTGCTGCTTTTATATCCATAAACTCACCCCTGTCCTATTGACTGTGTCAGTATCGCCGATGATATCACGAACATCAGCGAATAGCACACCAGCACACACTGCGCCGTCGCAAGCCCTCCGTCAAGGCTTTTCAACAACTTCGATACCGACGGTGCGCCAAACATATCTGCTGCTGCAGCTCCGAGAAGCATTACGCCGCGGTAGACGAATAACTCCAGTATCTTCGGGAGAAGAAGCAAAATGATACCGATAATACCTGCCGCTCCGACGTTGCTGCCGATTACCTCAAAGCTGCCCTTGACAGTGGCATATGCGTCGGATACAGCTCCGCCGACAATCGGCACAGCCCCAGAAATCAGCGATTTTGCAGCCTTCACGGCAACTCCGTCAGCCTTGCCTGCTATGGTGCATTTAAGTGAAACAAAGCCAGTAAAAAGCCCCATAACAAGAGTGATGCTCCAAGTTGACACTTTTTTCAGCAGTCCGACCACGCTTTCAAGCGCAGAATCGGGAAAGACGCTCCCCGTCACGGAGAGCGCCGTAGTCGCCCCGAGTATAGGCATGAGCCAGCTCTCTGAAAGCTCGGTTATGAGCTCCGAAGCGCCGAGTATCAGCATATGGTACACGCCCGCGGAGATTGCTCCGCCGCACATCACCGACACCGCTGTAAACACGGGAACAAAAACGATGATGAATCCGCCGCAGAGCTCAATCTCCTCAACGGTGGAGCGATACACGTCTATGAGCTGCGGGGCTGTCACTGCCGCTGCGGTCATCACGCAGACCATATCATAGGTGCTGCCCGATGCGCCGCCAAGAGTATTGCCCGCCGAAGTTCTCAGCACCGCCGCAGCCGCGATAACGAGCAGAAGAACGGTAAGAAGCTTTATCGGTGCAGCAAGACGAGCTTCAAGCCTGTCACGAACAGCAGCTGCCAGCTCACCGAAGCTGAGCGCGGAGATGTCATCATAGCCGATACCAAGGTCAAATTCCGCAAGAGCTTCATCCAGCTGCTCTGTCACCTCTGCATAAACTTCATCAGGCTCGTCCGCAAGCGCAGTATATGGCACAACCGCCGACAGCAAAACGACGAAGCTCAAAAACGCAATAATAATATTTCTCATGAAGCACCTCACAATATCTCGCTGATACGCGTGATAAGGTTCCTAACGAGCGGTAGGCTGATGAAAGTCACAGCTCCCCGCCCCCACAGCTCTGCCGCAGAAGCGATAGCAGTCTCGCCGCTGTCCCTGCACAGGTCGGAGGTGATCTGTGTGATGAGGCAGATAGCAGTCGCCTTGAATAAAAGGGTTATGTAGCTATCAGGAAGCCCCGAATCGAGAAAAATATCCCGAATATCACCAAAAACGGGAGCAAGCATTGCAAAAAGTGCCCCCGTAACTATAACGCAAGCTGCAAGAGAAATAAACAGCGACTGCTCGCGTACATACTGCCGCAACAGAACCGCCAGTATTGCTGAAGCTATACAGAAAACAGCAGTTGCAAAAGCATTCTCTACCATAGTCCGAATACCGATTTCACAGTGTCAAACAGCCCGCCTATTTCACGCACGATGATAAGGAGCACAACAATGAGTCCCGCAAGGGTGGTCATCATCGCCTGTTCCTCACGCTCTGCCCTTTTCAGAACGAGGTTGAGCACGGCAACGATTATTCCAACTCCAGCAATTTTAAAAATAAGGTCTATGTCCATTGCCAACGTCCTTTCATATCACAAGGATACCGACCATAACGCCGAAAAGAAGCCCCACGCTGCGGTAGAGTCTCCCTTTGCGGAGGTACGCCTCGCCTCTTTGCTTTTCAGTTACTGAAAGTGTTCGCTCGAGCCAGCGAATCGAATCGAGCTGACTTTCGCCGTCACTGCGACCTATGATATTGCCGAGCCTGAGCAGTATATCTTCCTCTTCAGCAGCAAATCCCTCAGACCTGACAGCATTTTTCCAGCAAATGCGGAAGTCAGCACCGCTTTCGAACTCCTGTGGCAGCGACTGCAAAAACGTCAGCGCAGAAAGCTCGCTGTCCCGTCTGAGTTCCGCACAAACAGCGTATACATCATCGCACCTGTAGCCGACAAGAAAAGCAGTCCTTCGAAGCAAATGTCCTACCAGCACGCATAACTTCTGCTCACGGCGAAGCTTTTCCGCGAACGCAAAGCCGAATATCCCACCCGCAGCCGCAAATGCTGCAGAAGCAGCAAACCTCAGCAGCATATCAGATCTCCTTAACTGAGAGAACTTGTCCCGGAGATGATGCTCCCGCAAGAAAAGCCGCTCTTGCGAAAAGTCCCGCTGAAAGGAGTCTTTCAGAAAAAGGACGACGTTTCAGAGCCTCGAAGCTGTCCGCGTGAACAGTTGCGATGAAGCTAATACCACAGCCCGCCCCAGCGAGCATAGCATCGGTATCGGAATCATCTGCTATCTCATCGCAGATTATCCACTTAGGCGACAATGAGCGGATAGCAGAGATAACACCTATATTACGCTTACAGCCACTCATCACATTTGTAAGCACACCAACATCGCAGCCCACATGTCCACCCGAAACAGCTGCTATCTCACCTCGCTCATCAATAAGAGCGACTTTACTTCGCCTGCCGATAACACGGCAGATATCGCGAAGAAGAGTGGTCTTGCCTGAGTTTACACCTCCGCAGATAAGCAGTCCGCCGTCAATGAGACCGACGAGCTTGTCCGCACAGCCGATAACACAGCGCGAGATGCGGAAGCAGATACCCGTGACCTCGGTGATGATGCCGCCAGAGTTATATACGCCTGATATACCTGCACGAATACCATTGCCAATGATGAAATACCCCTGTCTGAACTCGCTTATATGGCTATGGAAAGAGAAATGCGAGACAGAATCAATGGTCTTGCGGATATCTTCGGCAGTACATCTCACGCAGGATGTATTGCTGCTGCTTGCAGTAAGAGAGTTCCAAGTAAGGAAGGATATCCTGTCGGTAAAGACAACGGCAACAGGTTGTCCGAGATAAAGGCGTATCTCCGTGACATCACTTCCTATAGTTCCGACCGAGTGCAGCAGAAGCACTCTCAGCCGCTCGCTGAGGTAACCCGCAATTATCTCTAGGCTTGTACTTTCGCTCATTTTCATCACTCCTTTACTACAGTTTATGCGGAGCAAAAAGGTAATAGAACAAAAAAGAGCGCCGAAGCGCTCCAAACAAAAAAACAGCGTACCGAAGTACGCTGTTTATGTGTGAAATTATTCCTTTACACCACCAAGAGCAACACCAGCGATGATGAATCTCGAGAGGAATACATAAGCGATAATGATCGGTATGATAGCCATTGCGATAGCAAGGTAGATAGCACCGTAATCATTGAATCGGTCAGACGACTGAATAGCCGAGATCATCATAGGAAGGGTTTTCTTGCTTACCTTAACATTGATAAGGATCATGTTAGGTGTATAGAAGTTGTTCCAGTTTGCGATGAAAGCGAAGATAGCCTGAACAGCTATAGCGGGCTTCATCATCGGGATAGCGATAGAAACGAATGTCCTGAACTCGCCGCAGCCATCGATACGGGCAGCCTCAACGATATCAAGCGGGAACGATGATTTCATATACGATCTCATAAAGTATACAACGCCAGGAGCTGCGATAGCAGGAATAATAAGAGGCCAATATGTATTTGTGAGATGTATCTTAGACATAAAACTCAAGAAACCAGCGGAAGTAACCTGCATAGGAACCATCATTACAAGAAGAACAACGGCATAGGAAATTTCCTTGAGCTTGAAATCGTAAACATGTATACCATAAGCTGTGAGTGCAGAGAAGAAAACGGTAAGGAAGCAAGCACTGCAAGTGATAATCAAACTGTTTCTGTAACCGTAAAGAGCACGATAATTAAGTCTGTAATCAGCACTTGTAACAACCTTGTAGTTATCAAAGATGTGAGTGCTTGGAATGAAGCTGATACCGTTTGCAATAGACGTATGGTCACGCGTTGCGTTTACGAGAAGGATATATATCGGAAATAAACAGATAATTGTGAGGATAACGAACCAGATGAAAAGAACAGTTGACTTGAGAACTATCTTAGTTCTGTAATTATCCTTGGTTTTTCCATAAACTGTGTCCATTTTACTCATATTGAAAAACCTCCAAACTGTTTACTTTCTGCCTTGAGCTGTTTTGCGATCTTCTTTCTCTGCTTCTTCTTAGCGATCTCGTCCTTATCACGTGTCATATAGAACGCAATGCAGCCGAGGATAAGAGTGATCATGAACAGAAGAATAGAAGCAGCACCTGAGTAACCGAGCTTACTCTGATTCAGGTCAGCAACATGGAAGTAGCTGTAAATAAGAGCAGCAATAGTCTCGACGTGCTCACCGACCTTACCATCCTTATTATAGAGGTAAGGAATATCGAACATCTGAAGACCACCGATCATAGATGTAACGAGAGTATAAGCCATGATGGGAGTAAGAAGGGGCAGAGTAATCTTGCGGAAAACTTGTCCCGAGCTTGCGCCGTCAATAGCAGCAGCCTCGAAAAGTGAAGGGTTGATACCCTGGATACCTGACATGAGCATGATCATAGTATTACCGAACCACATCCATGTCTGGATGAACATGATGATGACACGTGAAGGCCATATACCCTCGATGAAGGGGATACAGTCAACCTTGTCACCGGGGAGAGACTTAACGATACCGATCTTGTTAAGAAGTGAGTTTATCGCACCGGGGTTTGTCTCAGACTGACCACAGAGCTGTACAAAGAGTACGGCAACAGAAGCGGCAGTGATAATATTGGGAAGATACATAACTATCTTGAAGAATTCCTTGCCCGGGATCTTGAGGTTTGCTTCAGTAAACCAAACCGCAAGAGAAAGAGAAAGAATGAGCTGAGGAATGAAGTTACCCACCCAAAGGATAACTGTATTGCCAAGAGTTCTCAGAAAGCTCTCATGTACCTGTGTAGCGAGAGCGAACTGGTTCTTGGAACCGAATAAAAGGTCTGTGTAGTTCTTGACACCGACAAAAGTATCGAGACCTGTGTCACTATTACCGTGGAAAGATACGATGAACGTATTAATCAACGGCCAGAACTGGAAGAAGAGATAAACAATAAAAAATGGCAGTATAAAAATATAGCCATACTTAGCGTAGCTTATAGATTTAATGCGGCGCTGAGCAGCTGTTGCCATAACACACACCCTCTCGTGAATTGATTAGTAACAAATATACACCTACGGAATACATAAGTATTCCGTAGGCATAATTTGTGTTAAATGTTATGTTGTTTTAAAGGGATTATTCAACTGTGATACCAGGAACAGCCTCTACAACCTTCTTCTTGAATGTTACAACTGTATCGTCCCAAGACTTGCCACCCTTGAGGTACTCGTCTGTTACAGCGTTGAGGAACTCGCCCTTAACAGCTGCATCGTAAGGAGTGATAAGACCATTGAAGTTGATTGTCTTAGCGTTGTTAGCAAGCTCTGCGAAGTAGTTCTGCTTGTCAGCGAAGTTGTTGGAGATCTTCTCGTTGAATACAGTGTTGCCAGCGATGAGGTCATCCATAACCTTTGTGTTGTTTACGTACTCAGGCTTAGCCTTAGCGTAAGCAGACATCTGAGCCTCGTCAGAAGTTGCAGAGATGATGAAGTCACGAGCCTCTTCACCGTTGTCAGTGCCGGGATTAACAACGATCCAAGTACCGCCCCAGAAGAATGCCTGCGGGCCCTGGCAAACTGCCCACTTACCGTATGTAGCGCCGCCTTCGCCGCCTGCTGCGTCGAGGAAGAAGCCACCGAAGCCCCATGTAGATACGAAGTAACCCATGCAAGCATCGTTAGAACCAGCAGCAGTCCACTCATCTGTCCACTGGCTGTTCTTTGTTACGCCGCCGCAATCCCAGAGAGTCTTAGCTGTATCAGCGAAGTTCTGGCAGAAGTCATCGATAACGAGCTTGTTATCAACAACCCAGGGCTGTGTACGACCGCAAGCGAATGCCTGCCACATACCGCCAACTGTATCAGCGATAGCTGTCTTACCGGAAGACTTATCCTGAACTGTCTTAGCAGCCTCAACGAACTTATCCCAGTCAGCAACCTTAGCCTGCATCTCAGCGGGTG
>JAGCHA010000028.1 GCA_017649325.1 Ruminococcus sp. | reverse complement strand
TTTCTGTAGCCTAAACTACACCTCGCGTCATCGTGTAGTTTAGACTACATTTCGGCGAATTATTGAATATTGATTATCTCCCGGATACATGGTATTATGTAATCACGGAAGGGGAAAGCCCTTCAGAAAAATGTAAATCAAGTGTAATATAAAGGAGAAATCAATCATGAAAACAGGTAAGTTCACAGTATTCGCAATCGCTTCTATCCTCGGTGCTATTGCACTGACAGGCTGCGGACGTGCAGTCGAGACATCAACAGCTGCCGGTCAGGTACAGCCTGCGGCTGAGGCAGCCCAGACCACGGAGGCGGCTGTGACCGCTGCAACTCAGCCCGCTGCTGAGCAGAACGCTGACGCTGCAGCTATCAACAACTCAGAGGTCGTTTCCTACGACGCGAATACAAATACTGTTTCATATACACAGCAGCCCGCAGCTCAGGCTCCCGCTCAGAAGACTGCTCCTGCATACAAGGCTGCTACTCCGGCTGAGCAGGCGGCTGCTGACAATGCTCTCGCTTACGCGGGCGGCAGCGGCAGGATAGTAAGCTCCGAGGCTGTTCAGACAAGCGACGGATCCGCTGCTTTCCGCTTCGGTATTATTCCCGTTGACAACGCAAATGCTGCTGCATGGTACTACATCGCGGGCGAGAACTTCGCTATGACTGAGGGCGAGTGGATAAGCAAGAAGGACGACCTTACCAAGGACGAATGGGAGCATTACTATGATTCTGCTGAGCACAGATTCATTTTCGCAAGCCAGGTGGCCGGTCAGAATGCTATCGCGGCTTCGGGTATCGCTGACGGTATGATAGTTAGCTGCGACTTCGTGAACTATGACTATGACAAGCTCCAGTACGCTTTCAAGGTCGGCGTGAGATCCATGAGCGACCCGAATGCCGATATCCAGTACTTCATGGCAGGCACTGACTACGCTGAAAAGTGCTGATAAATACAGAGCAGATACGGAATTCCCTCCATATAAATATGAAAAATCCTCCGCGAAATGAACATCTTTGTCCATTAAGAAAAAAGAGTACCCGAAGGTACTCTTTTTTCTTTTTATTTCACGTATTAGTCAGAGCACACTCTGTCCTCCGTGATGAACACACTTTTCTATTCTTATTTCAGCGGGAGCTCCGACTGCTTGTAGATGCCTGCATCTACCTGTTGTATTACGAGAGCATCGTTTGCGGTAAGTCCGCTCACTCCGTCAACATCGCCGTTTATTTTCGCCTGCCCGCCAAGTCCGTATCTGTCTCTGTTGCCGATGTACTGGAGTATAGCTACTGCGTCCGCTACTGTTACCTTGCCGTCGAGGTTTACATCTCCGAGCATACCTGCTGCGATATTTGTTTCTGTAGACGCAGTGGTTGAAATCTCGGTGACTGTAGCCGTGGTAGTAGTTGTTGCAGTTGTAGTAGTTGTCGGTGCTGTAGCAGTGGTAGTGGTAGTAGTTGTAGTAGTCGTTGTTGTTTCCGCCGACTGAGCGAGCTCGATGAACCAGTTCTGAGCGGTACTGCCGTTGAGAGTCCACTCCTGTACATTGCCGCCCTCTCTTTCGGCAGAGATACAGGAAGCGTCATTAGCTATCTTCGCGACGAGCTTATACGAGCCGTCGCTGTTTTTCACGGCTTTGAACTGCTGATTATCGCCGCCGTTGAGCACATAGAGCTCGATATTGGTGCCGTCGGAGGTCTTTTTGCCGTTGATGTCGAGCGCGTAGGACGCTCCGTCGCCGAGCAGTGAAACGAAGGTATAGTATCCGTCTCCCGCGGCTTCCGCCCTGAACTGTGACTGAGCGCTGTTATAGCCGTTCTGCACAATATTTGTATTATTTGCGGGATTGGCGCTCTCCGCACCGAGGTACAGTCCGCTCTCGGCGTTGCGCAGCACATATATCTGACCGTCCCGAAGCTCTGCGGCAGGCTGCGGGGTCACAACAGGCGCCGCAGTTGTAACAGTTTCGGAAGCAGCGGGAGCAGTTGTGACCGCAGGCTCTGTCGCAGCGGGGATATCAATAACGGAGGTGTCGGGAGTGTTATTGAGCTTGACATTCGGTCTCTCTGGGAGAGCGGCGTCGCTGCTGAGATAATAGCTCACGTGAGGCGGTTGGTTGTAGCAGCTCTGCTCGCAGGCTGCCTGTGCGCGGTACTGCATATCGTGCATAAGCGTCGTGAGCCTTACCTTCGTCGTGTCCGTGGTACACCAGATGCGAAGTTTCGAGTTGTCGCCCGTGCGGAGAACGAGTTCCTCGCGCCAGTCTCCGAAAAGGTCAACGCTGATAGACGGATTATTCTTCGAGCCGTTGTTAGCGCCGCAGTTTGCCGCAGTGAAAATGTTCTTGTAGGTGCCCGCACCTGTCATCTTGGCTATCTTTGTGCCGTCGAGTATCTCTCGCTCGAGGTCGCCGTCCCAGTAGATGAAGAAGTTCTGGGCGGGCTTGGAGCCTGCTATCTTCTTGCCGCTCGTGTCGTAGACGTTGTTGTCGGCAGCTCCCCAGAACTCAGCGCCTTTGTTTCCTGACCACACATTGTCGGCAGCACATCTTCCCGTATCCTTAGTTCCGTTGATATGGAATAATACCTTGCCTGTTTTTGCGTCGTAGCAGGTCTCACCGTAGGGCTTGTCCTCGTGACACTCCCACACCTCAAGGCCCTCGCGGTCGGGGACGAGGTCGCCGACGTGCATGGCGTCGCCGTGCTTGTCGCCCGAACACCACAGCAGCTTGCCGTCGTCGTCGATACAGGATGCTCCCGTCAGGACTTCCTGCTTGCCGTCGTTATCCACATCGGCAGCCATTACGTTGTGGTTGCCGTTGCCGTAAGCTCCGCCCTTGTTGCCGCTGTCGTAGATCCAGCGCTTGACGAGCTTGCCGTCCTTCACGTCCACAGCTGACCACGTAAGACGGGTATAGTAACCTCTGCCGTATATCGCAGACGGGTGAACGCCGTCGAGGTAGGCGATACCGCCGTTCATACGGTCGACACGGTTGCCGTAATTATCGCCCCAGTCGCTGACCTTGCCGCGCGGAACGGGGAAGTCGATAGTATCGAGCACTGCGCCTGTCTGACCGTCGAACAGTGACAGATACTCGGGACCGTCGAGAATATAGCCCTTTGCATTGCGGTAGTCCTTGCTTGCGTCACCGATAGTCCTGCCCTTGCCGTCCTTGGTACCGTCGGCGGTCTTTGTGATGAGCTCTGCCTTTCCGTCGCAGTCGAAGTCAGCCACGCACATCTGCGTATAGTGCTGACCTGCGCGGATATTCTTTCCGAGGTTTATCCGCCACAGCTGCTTGCTTCCGAGAGTGTAGCAGTCGATCATTACGTCGTCGGTCCTGCCCTCCTGCGAGTTGTCCTTCTGATTGGACGGATCCCATTTCAGGAATATCTCGTACTGTCCGTCGCCGTCAACGTCGCCGACCGCGCAGTCGTTTGGCGAATACTGACTTCCGGGGCTGTTGAGCCTGATGTCAAAATAGTTTGTGCCGGATGTGAATTTGCACATCTGCGAGGACGTTACCTTGCCGCCCTCGACCGTGTCAACGCGGTACTTTGAATCTGCGCTGCCGCCGTTGTCCTGATACGAAGTCGCAGCGTCCGATTTGCTCGTGTAGATGAGCGTATCATCACGGTAGAGCCTGAACTCCGCGTCATCTGAGTCGTCAGCATTGTAACGCCAGCTCACGAACATTCCGCTGCCGCTCTTCACCGCGTAGATACCTCTGTCGAGGTATTCCATAATCGCTTTGCCGTTGCCGCCGACACCGTAAGCTGCGTTTGTGCCGAGCGGAGCAGCGAGCGAGCCTCCGACGGAAGCCGCGACTGCTAATGAAGCGAGTGCTGCTGATAGTCTTCCTGCCTGTTTCATGATTCTGATTCCTCCTAAATAATTAATCATTCCCTCTGATCCAAAGTTCCGTTTCTGTTAACACTATCTTAACATTTGCTGTATATTTTGGCAATGTAAATTTTAATCATCAATTTGCAAAATAATATCATTTTTTATTTGACTTTGGTTACGATTTCTACTATAATTATATAAAGAAGGTTTTAAGGAGGGGAAGCCTGTGCGTATAAATATGGTCGGCTGGAACTGGAAGCACTCCGAAGATTTTGAGATAGTCCGCCCGAACGGCGTTCACGGTATGCAGCTCATACTTGTCCGCTCGAAAGCGCGTATCCGAATGGGCGAAGAGATGTATACGGTCGGGAAGAACAACGTATTTGTCGTTAAGAGCTGCGTTTCTCATGAATTATATGCTGACGGAGAGGAATACTCCGACGACTGGATAAGATTCGATATGGAGGACGGCGACAATGACTTCCTCTCGGAACTCGGTATCCCCGAAAATGCTCCGATACAGCTCGATTCTGATATAGTCTCAGAGCTGATAAGGCTATGCAGCGAGATATTCGAGTCCGACAAAGCTGAGAAGGACGAGACGATACGCA
>JAGCHA010000027.1 GCA_017649325.1 Ruminococcus sp. | reverse complement strand
GGTGGTGTTCGATTACCCGATAAAGACAGGCGATTTCCCGCAGAGGGTTGCCCGCCTCGCAAGTATAACCGAGCAGCTCGGCGAGGTGATGCGCGGCGGCTTCGATTACAATGAGGTCTCGCGTGCGCTGTACTCGCTCGGCTTCCAAATAGATACCTATATGCCGCCCGAAAAGGTGCAGAAGGAATATTTCAGCGGAAGAGCTGACGGCATGAGAGCATTTGAGAATGTGTGCCTGATTTCCGCGTCCTACACTGCGGGATATGACTATGAATAATTAGTAATTATGTAATTGCAATAACCGGCAAACCATCGGCTACCAACCGTAGGGGCGGCAGGACGCCGCTCCTGCAGAGATAAAAGGAGAATTAATAATGAGTAAATATACAAACACTGAAACAGCACTTATACACGGAGGGATATCCATTGACGAGCGCACGGGAGCTGTGAATATCCCGATATATCAGACCTCCACCTACAAGCAGGACGGGCTCGGTAAGATGCGCGGATACGAATACTCCCGCACGGGAAATCCCACGCGCGAGGCTCTTGAAGCTCTTATCAGGGACCTCGACGGCGGTTATGCGGGCTTTGCCTTCGGATCGGGAATGGCGGCGCTGACGGCTGTGCTCAGCCTTCTCCACAGCGGCGACCGCGTGCTTATTTCGAGCAATGTTTACGGAGGAACGTTCCGCCTGCTGAGTAAGGTCTTCGATCACTTTGACTTCACCTATACCATTGCCGATACGACTGACCTCGCTGTCTACGAGTCACAGATAACCGACGACGTGAAAGCGGTCATCATCGAGAGTCCCGCTAATCCGCTCATGACTGTCACCGATATAAAGGCAGTTGCCGAGGTTTCACACAGGCACGGTCTGCTTGTGATTGTGGATAACACGTTCATGACACCTTATTTGCAGAAGCCTCTCGGGCTCGGTGCGGATATCGTCGTTTAAAGCGCTACCAAGTACCTTTGCGGGCACACCGACGTCGTTGCGGGACTGACTGTTGTCAGCACTCCCAAGCTCGCCGAGCAGATAGCCTTTATCCAGAATTCGACGGGCGGAGTCCTCGGTCCGTTCGACTCCTTCCTGCTCATCCGCGGCATAAAAACTCTCGCGGTACGCATGGACAGGCACGTTGAAAACGCTGAAAAGGCGGCGCGTTTCCTTGCAGATAATCCCGCCGTGAAGAATGTCTACTACCCGGGTCTGCCGACGTCTCAGGGCTATGAGATCAACCGCGGACAGGCAAAAAACGGCGGCGCGATGATTTCATTTGAGCTCCGCGAGAACTATGATATCCGCCGCTTCTTCGAGAGCCTGGAGCTCGTATCGCTCGCAGAGAGCCTCGGCGGCGTGGAGTCCCTCGTATGCCACCCCGCAACGATGACTCACGCATCTATACCCGCTGATATCCGCAAAAAAGTCGGCATAACCGACGGGCTTATCCGCCTCTCGGTAGGTATCGAGAGCATTGACGACATACTCGCTGACATCGCTCAGGCAATTGAAAAAGCGGAGGTAAAGTGATGAACTACTATGATTCTATGCAGGCTCTTATCGGCAACACGCCGCTGGTAAGGCTGGGCAGTATAGTCAAGGCTGAGGGCGTTAACGTGTTCGCGAAGCTGGAGCTCTGGAACCCCTCGGGAAGCGTTAAAGACCGCACGGGACTTTATATGCTAAATGATGCCGAGAAGCGCGGCTTGCTCAAAAAAGGCGGCACTATCGTCGAGGCTACCGCTGGCAATACTGGACTTGGCATTGCTTTTGCGGCGCTCAACCGCGGCTACCGTATTATTTTCGTCGTGCCTACCAAGTTCTCCGCGGAGAAGCAGGCTCTTCTGCGTTCTCTCGGTGCGGAGGTAGTGAATACTCCCCGCGAGCAGGGAATGCTCGGAGCAGTTGCAAAGGCGGAGGAAATAAAGGCGCAGATACCCGATTCTATCTCGCTGGAGCAGTTCAAGAACCAGAGTAACCCGCTCGCTCACTACGAGACCACGGGACGCGAGATATACGAGGCTCTCGACGGTCGCATTGACTACGTGGTTGCAGGTGCGGGCAGCGGTGGCACCTACACGGGCATACTCCGCTATATCAAGGAGCGTGTCCCTACGGCAAAGGGCATTCTCGCTGACCCCGTCGGCTCGACTATGGGCGGCGGTGAGCACTCCGACTACAACATCGAGGGCATTGGCAACGATTTCATTGCCGAAACTATGGATATGTCCCTTGTGGACGGCGTGATAAAGATGAACGACGACGAGGCTTTTGATACGGCTCGGCTGCTTGCCAAGACAGAGGGCATCATCGCGGGCTCGTCCTCGGGAGCGGCTATGGCGGCGGTGCTCAAACTCGTAGAGAGCGGCGCAAAGGGAAACATTGTCACTGTCTTCCCCGACCGAGGCGACCGCTATTTCAGCACAGGGCTTTACGACTGAGTGAATACGAAATTTTCACTTCGCCTGATGTCGATATCATAAAGAATGTCCGCGTTAGCGGACAACGAAATAATTAACTATTCATTATTCACTAATAATACCGTAGGCGCGGATATCATCCGCCTGTATGAGAATAAACGGAGGTATACAATGACCCTACAGCAGCTCAAATACATACTCGCTATCTCGGAAACGAACTCGATGAACAAAGCCGCAGAACAGCTCTATGTCTCACAGCCGTCGCTGTCGGCGTCTGTGCAGGAGCTCGAACGCGAGATAGGCATCAAGATATTCAACCGCAGCGGACGAGGTGTTACCCTCACCAACGACGGAGCCGAGTTCTTGCAGTACGCCCGTCAGGTGGTCGGTCAGTTCGACGTCCTCGCGGAGAAGTACATCGGTAAAGGTAATGTCAAGAAGAAGTTCGGCGTGTCCACGCAGCATTACTCGTTTGCGGTTAAGGCGTTCGTGGAAATGGTCAAGGAGTTCGACACCGCCGAGTATGAGTTCGCAGTACGCGAGACAAAGACGGGTGAGGTCATCAGCGACGTGGCTACGCTCCGCAGCGAGATAGGCATAATCTACCTCAACGACTTCAACCGCAAGTCGATAACAAAGCTGCTTCACTCGAACGGGCTGGAATTCCACACGCTCACCAAATGCAGGCCCTATGTCTACCTCTGGAAAGGACACCCGCTTGCAAAGGAGAAGAAGATAACGTTCGAGCAGCTTGCGGACTACCCCTGCCTCTCCTTCGAGCAGGGCGACAACAGCACTTTCTACCTCGCGGAGGAACTGCTCAGTACCGCCGACTATCAGCGCACTATCAAGGCCAACGACCGTGCGACGATGCTCAACCTTATGATAGGTCTCAGCGGCTACACGCTGTGCTCGGGCATAATCTGCGAGGAGCTCAACGGTTCGGACTACATCGCTGTCCCGTTTGACGACGACTCCGACGAGATAATGGAGATAGGATATATCACGCTGAAAAACGTCATTCTCAGCGAAATGGCTGAGATATACATCAAGGAGATAAAGGCGTACCTCGGTATATGACAGAGCAGTGTTCAATTGCTGCTCCTAAAACAATAAAGAATAAAATCGGTGTGCTTCGGAACTTATTTCAAAAAAATCTTCGTCAGGAGATACCGGTTTTATTATTTATTATTCTTTTACGCAGCGCTTATAGTCTCATTCTATAGCTGCGGATAGCACTTTGATATTGGACTGACACTGCCCGATGTGGTAATATTAGACTATACCAAGTAATAGATAGGAGTAATCACTATGACTGAGATAATATGGCTCGGCAGGGGAGGACAGGGCGCTTTTACAGCCGCTAAGCTGCTCGGTGCTGCGTATACCATAGGTGCAGACGACAAGTACGCTCTCGCTTTCCCGTCATTCGGTCCCGAGCGCCGCGGAGCTCCCGTGCGCGCGTTCACTAAGCTCGATACAAAGCCTGTTGCCGACAGAAGTCAGACGGAAAAGGCTGATTTCATAGTCGTGCTCGACGACACCCTATACACCCCCGACCTGCGCGATCTGCTCAGGGAAGGCGGAAGCATTATAGTCAACTCGAAGAAGCCGACAGACGGTGCTCTCACCTTTGATGCGGAGGGTATCGCCGAAGACTACAGGCTCCCCACGGTAAATACCGTTATGTTCGGACTGCTTGTAGGTATGTCGGGAGTTGTTACATCGGCCGAAGCTGAGGAAGCTATCAAGGGCTATATGCCCGCGAAAATCCAGGAGCGCAATATCGCCGCGCTCCGCAGAGCCGTGCAGGAGGTGTCGGAATGAGACCGCATATCAGAGAGAAGAAGAGCTTTACATTCGCGGAAGTTCCTGAGAATACGTCATTTGAGGCGGGCTACCTCACGACTGTCAACAGCGGCTGGAGGAGCATAAGACCCGTTATAAATACCGCGAAGTGTGTGGGCTGTGAGCAGTGCTACCTGTACTGTCCCGACGGCGTTATCGCGATAAAGGAAGGCAAAGCTGTCATCGACTACGACTTCTGCAAGGGCTGCGGCATATGTGTGAAAATATGCAAGATCGGAGCTATCGGAATGGAGGCGGAACGCAAATGAAGAAATTCTTATCAGGCAATGAGGCATTCGCTGAGGGCATTCGCCTTGCGCGTCCGCAGGTCATCTCAGCCTACCCCATAACCCCGCAGACTATCGTGGTCGAGCGGCTTTCGGAAATGGTCGAAGACGGCAGCCTTACCGCCGAATACGTACATGTGGAGTCCGAGCACTCCGCGCTCTCTTGCGCTATCGGAGCAAGCGCCGCAGGTGCGAGAGCTTTCACGGCTACCTCGTCGCAGGGTCTCCTCTACATGGCGGAATGTCTCTATTACGCCGCAGGCGGACGCTTTCCAATAGTTATGATGAACGCCGATCGCTCAACGGCACTGCCGTGGAATATCTACGGCGACCAGCGAGATAGTCTCTCACAGCTCGACAGCGGTTGGATACAAGCTTACGCTGAAAACGCGCAGGAGGCTCTCGACCTCGCGCTTATGAGCTACCGCATAGCTGAGGATAAGCGCGTGTCTACGCCGTATATGGCAAATCTCGACGGCTTTGTCCTCACCCATACATACGAGACAGTGGATATCCCGACGAGGGAGCAGGCTGACAGCTTCCTCCAGCCCTATGAGACCGACAACCGCATTGACTTCGACAATCCGCGAAATATGGCTTTTTCGGCGGGTCCCGATACCAACTATATCTTCAAGTACAAGGAGCACGAGGGCGTGCTCGCGGCTCGGGAGGTCATATCCGAGACCGAGGCGGCTTTCACTGAGATATTCGGCAGGCAGTACACAGGTCTGACCGAGAACTACCTCACTGAAGACGCCGACTACATTATCGTCACACTCGGAAGCATAGCGGGTCTGTGCCGCGAGACTGCTGATAAGCTCCGCGGACAGGGCATAAAGGCTGGAGTTGTGCGCATACGCTATATGAGACCTTTTCCAAACGTGGAAATTGCCGATGTGCTGCGTAACGTCAAGGCTTATGCTGTCCTCGAAAAGGACGTCAGCTTCGGCAATGAGGGCACAGTCTTCACAAATGTCAACTCCGCTTTGAAAAAGGCTGGCATTGACGTCAGGGGTTACAACTTCATCGGAGGTCTCGGCGGAAGAAACATTTCCGCCGCTGACATTGAAAATATCTACACAAGCATAACAGACGGCACGGACGCCGTAAATTTCATTGGCATAGGAGGCGAGGACAATGGCAAATAAGGTCGCAGACAGCATCTCCCGCGAGGAGTTTTTCTACGGGCACAAAGCCTGTGCGGGCTGCGGCGGAAGTCTCGCAGTAAGAGCCGCTCTGAAAGTCCTCGGACAGAATGCGGTATCGGTGCTCCCAGCAGGCTGTATGTCGGAGGTGGGATTCAACTTCCCGCAACTGTGCTTCTCCAATAACTCCATAATATCCACCTTTGCGGGTACTGCTTCAATGCTCACGGGCGTGGAGGCGGGACTGCGCGCGAGGGGGTACAAGGACTTCACCGCTGTCGGTTTCGCGGGCGACGGAGGTACGGCGGATATCGGCATACAGGCGCTTTCAGGTGCTATCGACCGTAATGACAACATCATTTACATCTGCTACGATAACGAAGCCTATATGAACACGGGTATTCAGAAGAGCGGTCTTACGCCGTTCGGAGCCAAAACCACGACTACTCCCGCAGGCTCGAATATCCACGGAAATATCCGCCCGAAAAAGAATATGTTCGAGATAGTCGCCGCCCACGATATCCCATACGCGGCTACCGCAAGTGTTGGCTATATCGCCGACTTCATCGCCAAGGTGCAGAAGGCTTCTCAGATTCAGGGTACGAAGTATATCCACGTTATCGCGCCCTGTCCGACGGGGTGGGGAGTTGTTCCAGATGAGACCGTGGACATTGCCCGCGAGGTCGTGGACTGCGGACTGTGGTATCTTGCCGAGTACGAGAACGGAGAGTTTACTTTGAATCACAAGCCCAAGGAGTTTACAGACGTTGCGGCTTATCTGAAAAAGCAGGGACGCTTCAAGCATCTCTCGGACGAGGATATCCGCATAATAACCGAGTCCCGCGATAAGAAGTGGGATTATATAAACAAGAATTTCGGGATATAAATCGAGAAAACTGTTCGGGGCGATGTAGGCATCGCCCCCTATATTTTAACGCAAAACAGCCATAGTGTCGGTGATGATTCCTACATCAGCACGTCTACGCATAAAAGCCTTCCGGTTATAACCTCAGCTTATAACTTATCATAAAACTACAGTATTGGACAAATGCAAAAATGCGGTGTATAATATAAACATACCAAACAGATATGCAAAATATAGATTAATGGAGGATAAAACAATGAGCAGAGATATCAACAGTAAATTCTGGGACGAGGAGCTTGAAACGCTCCCTCGTGAGGAACTCGAAAAGAGACAGCTTGAGGACTTGAAGGAGATCGTCAAATTCGCATACGACAACGCTCCCTACTACAAGCGTTCGTTCGACGAGGCAGGCGTTAAGCCCGAGGACATCAAGACACTCAAGGATATTCAGAAGTTCCCGTTCATTAACAAGAAAACTCAGCGCGATACTCAGGGCGTAGGTTCGTTCCTCGGTGAGCTCGCCGCTGTTCCCGAGGAGGACGTAGTGTTCATCTCTACTTCGTCTGGCTCGACAGGAGTACCCACGATGAGTCCCTTCACAAAGAAGGATTTCGACGAGTTCCAGGACACTGAGAGCCGCTGGTTCTGGCAGATAGGAATGAGACCCAACGACCGCTATGTGCACGCGCTCAACTTCTCACTCTATGTCGGAGGACCCGACGTAATAGGCGCCCAGAATCTTGGTGCTTTATGTATCTGGGGCGGTACTCTCCCGAGCGAGAGGCTTCTCTTCATACTCAAAACCTACAAGCCCACTATCATCTGGACTTCTCCTTCCTACGCATGGCAGCTCGGTGAGAAGGCTCTCAAGGCGGGCTACGATCCCAAGAAGGACTTCAATATCAAGAAGATTATCGTTGCAGGCGAGCTCGGCGGCTCTATCGACGCTACCCGCAAGGCTATCGAGGAGATATGGGGAGCTGAGGTATTCGACTTCTACGGTCTCTCTGACATCTTCGGTGCGTGTGCCGCACAGTGCGAATACCACGACGGTCTCCACATCGCCGAGAACCACATCCTCGTCGAGACAGTTGACATACATACGGGAGAAGTCCTTGAACCGGGTCAGACGGGCGAGCTCGTGTTCACCACTCTCCGTAAGCACGCACGTCCGCTCATACGCTTCAAGACAGGCGATATCGGCCGCATAGACACTACAAAGTGCCGCTGCGGACGTACTCACGGCAGGATAAGCATCCTCGGCAGAAAGGACGATATGTTCATCGTTTCGGCGGTAAACGTGTTCCCGAGCGATATCGAGGCAGTTATTCGCGAGCAGAGCGACCTCACGGGCGAGTACCTCATCCGTATCTTCGAGAAGGACTTCACAAGCAAGTACGCTGTTGAGGTCGAGAAGGTAACAGGCGTAACAAAGGACGATGAGACAGTAGCTGCTGAGATCAGTGCGGCTCTCAAGGCTCGTATCGGCGTTAAGCCGGCTAAGGTCATCGTTCATCCCGACGGCGGTCTGAATACTCGTTCCGAGCACAAGTCCAAACGTGTTATCGACGAGAGAAAGATTGACTATTCTATCTGATTACTGTATAATTGTAGGGGTCGATGCCCACATCGACCCCGTTTGTATATCATTCGCAATGAAGGGGCGCCTTTGGGGCGTCCGTTCATTCCTTTAGCAAATAGGACCGCCAAAAGCGGCCCCTACAAATACTCTATGGAGGACGATTATGCCAGAATTATCAAACCGTACTGCCACTTTTACCGACTCCGTCATACGTCGTATGACGCGTATTTCAAATAAATACGGCGCTGTCAACCTCTCGCAGGGCTTCCCCGACTTCGAGCCGCCGAGAGAGATTCTCGACCGCCTCGCAGAAGTAACTCGCGAGGACTTCCACCAGTATTCCATAACGTGGGGAGCTCAGAACTTCCGTGAAGCTCTCGCCGAGAAGCAGTCCCGCCTTATGGGGCGCAGCATCGACCCTAACGGCGAGATAGTCGTGACCTGCGGAAGCACCGAGGCTATGATGGCGGCGATGATGTCCGTTACCAATCCCGGGGACAAGGTCATCGTGTTCTCCCCTTTCTATGAGAATTACGGCGCTGATACCATTCTCTCTGGTGCCGAGCCGATATATGTTCCGCTCAACCCGCCCGAGTTCACTTTTGACGCGGACGTCCTCGAAGCTGCTTTCAAGCAGCAACCAAAGGCTCTCATTCTCTGCAACCCGTCCAATCCCTGCGGCAAGGTCTTCACACGCGAGGAGCTCCTCATAATCGCCGACCTCGCTAAGAAGTATGACACCTTTGTCATCACCGACGAGGTCTACGAGCACATCGTCTACGCGCCGTATGAGCACGTCTACTTCGCGAGCCTGCCCGATATGTGGGAGCGCACTATCTCGTGCTCGTCGCTGTCCAAGACCTATTCCATAACAGGGTGGAGACTCGGATATGTCATAGCTCCGCCGCACATTATCGACACCGTGAAAAAAGTCCACGACTTCCTCACCGTAGGAGCCGCCGCTCCCTTGCAGGAGGCTGCAGTTACGGGCCTTCGCTTCGGCGACGACTACTACAAGTGGTTACAGGACAAGTATACCGAGAAGCGAGACCTCTTCCTGCGCGGTCTCGACAGTATAGGCATTCGGCACACTGTCCCTCAGGGAGCATATTACGTACTGCTCGACATATCAGAGTTCGGCTACGCGAGCGACCTCGACTTCTGCGAGAAGCTTGCTCAGTATGTCGGTGTGGGAGCTGTCCCTGGGTCAAGCTTCTTCAAGGAGCCCGAGAACCGCTATATCCGCTTTCACTACGCAAAAAAGAATGAGACTCTCGAGAACGCCCTTGACCGTCTCGGCGATATCAGAAAGAAAATGCCAAAGCCGTAAGCATCAAAGCCCTCTGTTCGGACGAACGGAGGGCTTTGCTCATCTCTGAGGACTCTTGACAAATATACTTTTTTATTGCATAATAGGTATTATAATGTAATTGTGCGAGGTGTTTTATGAAGGTAAGCGGTCTTATCTGCGAGTACAACCCGTTCCATAACGGGCATCTGTACCATATAAGCGAAACCCGAAAAAACGGCGCTACCCACATTGTCTCCGTAATGAGCGGAAGCTTTGTTCAGCGAGGCGATGTTGCTGTAATGGATAAGCTTTCGCGCGCTCGGCTCGCGGTGAAGTCGGGAGTTGACCTCGTCATAGAGCTGCCTGTGCAGTTCTGCCTCTCTTCCGCGGAGAATTTCGCCGCGGGAGCTGTATGGCTGCTGAACTGCCTCGGAGCTGTGGACGAGCTCTCATTCGGGAGCGAGTGCGGCGACATAGAAATGCTCACGCATGCGCTCGAAAGGGTCGACGAGATAGCAGAGACAAGGAAGTCTGAGATAAACGACATAATGGAAAAGGGGTATACTTACCCGCGGGCGCTGACCTCGGTACTCAACGGCGTGTACCCTACGGCGGCTGCGATAGTCTCAGAGCCGAATAATACCCTCGCTATCGAGTACCTTCGCGCGCTGAGGAGCTTCCGCTCGCAGATGGTACCATTCACGATAAGGCGTGAGGGAGCGTCCCATGACAGCGGTGCGGCAGAGGGCGGTTACGCGAGCGCTTCCTACATACGCGAGAAGATACTCGGGGGAGCGGATATTTCTGAGCTCGCGGAAATAATGCCCGAGCTTTGGGCAAAGGCGGTAGGAGAGGCTGCCGAAAAGGGTGGCATCGCGCGGCTCGAAAGGCTCGAGCGTGTGATGCTTTACAAGCTGAGAATGGCTTCGCCCGAGGAGATATCGCAGATAAGCGATATAGCTCAGGGACTCGAAAACAGGATATACGGCGCAAGAATGGCGGGCTCGCTCGACGAACTGCTTTGCTCCGTAAAGACTAAAAGATATACGATGGCTCGTATCAAGCGTATACTGCTCTCGCTGCTGATAGGGATAACACGCGAGGATCTGACGCATATGCCGCCTTTCGGCAGGATACTTGCCTTCAACGACAGGGGAAGAGAGATACTTGCGGCGGCAAAGGGAAAGGCTGTGATACCGTACGGCTCGTCGCTCGCAAAGCTTTCACAGACAAACAGAGTGACAAGACGTTTCGCCGAGCTTGAGGGAAAGGCTTCGGACATCTACGGTCTTGCGCTCGATAACGTTACCTCCGCCGCTGATGACTACAGGGCGAAAATCGCGATAGACCTGGAGTAATTTATGGGAAAAAGAATGTGTGCAATAGCTGCTGCGGTCATGTGTGCTGCGGCGATGACCTCGTGTAGCGGACGCAAGCTCAGGCTCGAGGGAGATAATGTGGTGGAGGGCTCGACGACATCCGCTGTAACTGTGCAGCCGACAACGGTCCAGCCGATGACTGTCGCAGTATCCGAGCAGACTACTTCTGTTACGAATGAGTACGGTGCTCCCGCTCGGGCGGAAATAGACGTGAAGATGCCGTCAGATTATAAGCTCGGCACGAAAAAGGCTGTCAACGTCAAGACCTTGATGCAGAAGCCCGAGCTGCCTACGGGCTGCGAGATAACTGCGCTGACCGAGCTTCTCAATTTCTACGGTTTTGATGCGGACAAGGTCGAAATGGCTGATATCTTCATGGCGAACGACAGGATAGGCTACTATACCATGAAGGATGCCTACATAGGCGACCCGCACAAGGAAGACGGATTTGGCTGCAATGCGCCTGTGATCGTCAGGGCGGCGAACGATTATTTCAGCTATCTCGGTTCTGACTGGTATGCTGTAGACCTTACGGGATGCCCTATTGAAGAGGTATACTATCAGATAGAGCAGGGCAGACCTGCGGTCGTATGGACTACGATAAACCAGGTGGAGATACGAAAGGAGTTTGAGTTCAGGCTCGGCTGCGGCGAGGACTTCTACTTCAATCCCATGCAGCACTGCCTTGTGGTGTATGGCTTCGACTACGACGAAAAGGTAGTTCATGTTGCCGACCCTCTCGTAGGCTGCCGAACTTATGACATAGCGCGTTTCGAGCGCATTTATGAGAGCATGGACAAGCAGGCGGTCGTGCTCTGCGGAAATGAGAAGTCGGCGGGAGTCGACTATACCACCGATGAGCAGAAAAAGGAATGGCTCAAGGAGAATCGCTACTTTGAAAAAGACGAGACGGTCTGGCTCAGGAAGAATCTCGAGAAACTGAATCCTCCCGAGCCTGAGACAGAGCCGCCTGCAACAACGGCAGAGCCGACTACCACTACGGAGGCATAATCTTGATTAATGGCATTATTTTCGACCTTGACGGCACACTGATAGATTCTATGGGGATGTGGTACGATATCGACCGCAGATTCCTCGCCGAGAACGGCGTCACTGACCCGCCCAATAGCATTTCGTGGAAGATAAAGCAGATGACCATAGAAACTGCGGCGGAGTTCATGATAAGCGAGTTCTGGCTTGATTTGACTCCAACGCAGGTGATTCGCAGGATAGAGGAACTCGTGCGTGAGGAGTATGAGAAGCATATACCGCTGAAAAATGGCGCGGCGGAGCTCCTTGAGTACCTTGACAGCATAGGTGTCCCGTACGGAGTCGCGACTGCTACCTACAAGGCGCTTGCGGTCGCGGTGATGAAGCGCTGCGGCGTGCTCGACAGGATGAAGTTCCTGCTCACGGACAAGGAATATCCGAACGGCAAGGGGTTCCCTGACATTTTCTTTGGCGCGGCAGAGAGGCTCGGCATATCTCCTGCGGAGACCCTCGTGGTCGAGGATTCGTTACACTGCATAAAAACGGCGGCGGGCGCGGGCTTCCTCACGGCGGCTGTCTACGAAAAGACAGCTGCTTCAGAGTGGGAGCAGATAAAGGCGGCGTCCGACTACAGCTTCATGGAACTCGGCGAGCTGAAAACGCTTTTTGAGGTGACTGAGAATGAGTAAGGTAATGGTTGGAATGAGCGGGGGAGTAGACAGCTCTGTAGCCGCTATGCTGCTGAGAGAGCAGGGATACGAAGTCACGGGCGTGACGCTGAAGATGTTCGGGGACGAGGATGTTGCCGAGGCTGTAAAAGAGGGCAAGACCTGCTGTGCCCTCTCGGATGTGCTCGACGCACGTGACGTAGCGCGAAAGCTCGGCTTTGAGCACCTTGTTTTCAACTTCAAGGACTGCTTCCGTGAGAACGTTATGGAGCACTTCGCACAGAGCTATATAAGCGGCAGGACTCCTAATCCGTGTATCGAGTGCAATCGCCGCGTCAAGTTCGACGCAATGCTCAGACGCGCAATGGAGCTTGGATACGACTATATCGCGACTGGACACTACGCCGCAATAGAATACGACGAGGCACGCGGACGCTACCTGCTGAAACGCCCAGCAGACCGCAGCAAAGACCAGACCTACGTGCTTTATTCGCTCACGCAGGAACAGCTCGCACATACGCTGTTTCCGCTCGGTACGCTCGAAAAGCCGCAGGTGCGCGCTCTCGCGGAGCAGGCAGGGCTCGTCAATTCCGACAAGCCCGACAGTCAGGACATATGCTTCGTTCCCGACGGAGACTATGCGGGTTTTATAAGTCGATTCAAGGGTATTTCTCCCGAGCACGGGAATTACATAGACACGTACGGCAACGTCCTCGGCGAGCACAGGGGCGTTATCTGCTACACGGTCGGTCAGCGCAAGCACCTCGGTATCTCTCTCGGCAAGCCAGCCTACGTAGTGAGCAAGGATGTCGCGGCGAATACCGTAACGCTCGGCGACGAGGCTGACCTCTATTCAAAGTCGCTCATTGCCGAAGACTTCAACCTCATCTCGGTCGCTGAGCTGACAGAGCCCATGCGCGTCACCGCAAAGACGAGGTACTCCCAGCACGAGCAGCCTGCGACTGTCTCCAACCTCGGGGACGGGAGGTATATGGTCGAATTCGACGAGCCGCAGCGCGCCGTTACGGGCGGACAGGCGGTAGTCCTCTATGACGGTGATATCGTTGTCGGCGGAGGGACGATAATATGACAAGAACGGCTCTTCTTGTTATCGACGCGCAGGAACTGATAACCAATGATAAGCTCTATGCCTTTAACATATACACCCAGAATGTTTGCGCTCTCATTGCCGCTGCCCGTGAAAAAGGCGTGGAGGTCGTTTATGTCCGCCACGATGACGGCGAGGGAAAGCCGCTCTCCAAGGGCAATGCGGGCTATGATATTTACAACGGCTTTGCTCCTGCGGCGGGCGAGCGCGTATTCGACAAGTATGTGAACAGCCCCTTCCGTGACAGCGGACTACTTGGATATCTGCTGGAGAAGGGCGTGAAAAGACTCGTTGTCACGGGCTTGCAGACGGATTACTGCATTGACGCGACTGTCAAGTGCGGCTTTGAGCGCGGCTTCGAGATGATAGTTCCCGAATACTGCAACTCTACCTTCGATAATGTCTTTATGACAGCGGAGCAGACCTACCGCTACTATAACGATTTCATTTGGCAGAACAGGTACGCGAGGTGTGTGAAAATGGCGGAAGTGCTTGATATGATACGGAGTAAATGAATGGACTACAAATACGAAAAACTCACTGATAAGATATACGTCTGCGCAAGCAGCGACCACCGCTTCGGCACAGATGCCTTTCTGCTCGCAGACTTCTCGCAGTACCGCGCTAAGGACAAGGTCTGCGACCTCGGCACGGGCTGCGGGATAATCCCGCTCATAATGCAGAAGAAATGCCGCCGCAGGTCACTTATGCCGTCGACATACAGGAGGGCGCGATAGAGCAGCTCCGACTCGGTATGGAGCACAGCGAGACGAGCGGTATCGTCCCTGTGTGCGCCGACCTCAAGGAGCTATGGGACGGAGCGCCCCTCGGGCGATTCGACCTTGTCACCTACAACCCGCCCTACAAGGTCAACAATGCGGGCTTCCAGAGCGCGATTACGGCGCAAAGGATAGCCCGCCACGAGATACTCTGCACGATAGATGACGTCTGCGCGGCGGCGGAGAAGCTACTCAAATTCGGGGGAAGGCTCTGCGTATGCAACCGTCCCGAGCGGCTCAGCGACGTGATGTTCGCGATGAAGTCCCACAACATCGAGCCCAAGCGCCTGCGTATGGTCTCGAAGAATGCGGATGAGGCGCCGTGGCTGTTCCTGTTGGAGGGCAAAAAAGGCTCGAAGCCGTTTATGAAGATAGAGCCGCAGCTCTATATCCGCAGCGGCGACGGCTTCACTGATGAGCTGCAAAGAATTTATGACACGGGAAAGGAGCAGGTATGAGCGGCACACTTTACATAATAGGTACGCCTATCGGCAATATGGAGGATATCACCATTCGTCAGCTCCGTATGCTTTCGGAAGTGGACTTCATCTGTGCAGAGGACACGCGCGTCACGCTGAAGCTTCTCACGCGGTACGAGATAAAGAACGAGCTTGTCAGCTTTCATCAGCACAGCTCCCGCGCGGAGGCTCAGCACATCATCGACCGACTGCTTGCAGGTGAGAGCTGCGGAGTTGTCACCGACGCGGGTATGCCCTGTATCTCCGACCCTGGAGAGGTGCTTGTTCGGCTCGCATATGAAAATGGTATTGATGTAAGGGCTGTGCCGGGTCCGTCGGCTGTAGTGACTGCTGCGGCGCTGTCGGGGATGCACCTGAGCAGATTCACGTTTGAGGGGTTCCTCTCCGTGAACAAGAAGGAGAGAGCGGAGCAGCTTGAACGGCTCCGCGGCGAGACTGGTGCGATGATATTCTATGAGGCTCCGCACAAGTTGAAGACCACTCTCGCAGACCTCGCTGACTTCTTCGGCGGAGACAGGAATATCTCCATTTGCCGCGAGATAACGAAGCTCCACGAGGAGACGCTGCGTCTAACTCTTGCAGAGGCTGTGAACTATTACAACGAGAACGAGCCGCGCGGCGAGTTCGTGCTCGTGGTCGAAGGCGGAAGTAACGACAGCGATGAGCTAACGCTTGAACAGGCACTCGCTCAGGTTAAGAAGCTGATAGATATGGGCGAGAAGCCTACCGACGCCTGCAAGGCGGTCGCAAAGGAGACGGGCTTCAAAAAGGGAGAGCTGTATTCGGCTCTGCAATAGGCTGTAATACGTTGTTTTCTGTCTGCCGGAATATATTTCAAGCATTTACTATAATAAAATTGCACGAAAATACTTGAAATTTGTCAGAATATGTGATATAATTATTATCGCTGTATGTACTTCTTTTTGTGATATTGACATCATATAATACAGTATATATTATTATGTCTGCCGCATTGTCTTTTTTGCGGCATTGGAAAGAGGTTTGAACAATGATCTGCGATCTGCACTGTCATACCAAGCTGTCTGACGGCTCGCTCGGTATAGAGGACATCATCTCACAGGCAAAACGCACAGGTATAGACTGCCTGTCTATCACCGATCACGACACCATGGCTTCGTTTTCAAGAGCTGAAGTGCTCGGACAGCGCGAGGGTGTGAAGATACTCCGCGGCGTGGAGCTCTCCGCTTGGGACAAGGACAGAAACAGTAAGGTACATATTCTCTGCTATGCTCCGCAGAAGCCCGACAGACTTGAGGGACTGTGCCTCAAATCCTGCGAGATAAGGAAGGCTTGCTCGAAGGAGATGATAGACAAGGTGATGGCGAAGTATCCCATTACCCTTGAAAGTATCCTCAAACACACTACTGCTTCAAAGAGCATTTTCAAGCAGCACATCATGCGTGCGCTCATCGACTATGGCTATGCGCTGGAATTCTACGGTGAACTCGACAGCGAACTTTTTAATCCAAAGACAGGCTCGTGCTACGTTGAGCGTGAATACCCCGATGTAAATTTCGTCATCGATCTTATCCATACAGCAAGAGGTGTGGCTGTAATGGCTCACCCTGCGCAGTACGATAACATTGAGCTCCTTGAAGAGCTAGCGAAGAAGGGCAAGATAGACGGCGTAGAGATAGGTCACTACTCCGCGGACGAGAACTACCGCAAGGAGCTCAGCGCTATTGCTGACAGGTACGAGCTCATCAGGACGGGCGGCTCTGACTTCCACGGACTTTATAACAGTGTGCCTACCCACCTCGGCAGTGAACTCACTGCTCAGGAGGAGGTCGACCGCATTATCAAGCTCGCGACCAAGAAGGACTGACATATAATAATGCTTAACATTATCAGAACAGAAATGAGAGTTGTACCGACTCTCATTTCTTTTATAATATTAATCATATTTCTGCTTCCTCTTTCCGGAGGAATAATCAACCTCGGTAATATCGTTGGTGCTTTAGTATCAGGTTTTCTGATGGCTTTTTTCCTGTTCTACGGCAGGACAAGCAGCTTTGTTGCTCATCTGTGGGAGAGCAGGAGCGGACGGGTAGTCGTTTGTACGTTCTCGGCGCTTACTGTCATATTTATTGCGGCTGCTGCGGTGATAAGCTTCTTCATGGTGAGGGAGATGCACGATATCCCGACCGATACCGATACAACGGTGGTGGTGCTCGGCTGCAAGGTCAAAAACGGTGCGCCGAGCCTTATGCTCAAACGCAGACTTGACACCGCTTACTCCTACCTCGCCGAAAATCCCGATGTCTGTGTGATTGTATCAGGCGGACAGGGCGATGACGAGAGCATCAGTGAGGCAAAGTGTATGAGGCAATACCTCGTCGGACGAGGTATCGCGCCCGAGCGAATCTTCGAGGAAGACAAGTCCACGACCACTGACGAGAACCTTCGCTTCTCGCACGATATAATCAGTCGCGAGGGGCTTCCCGAGCACATAACGATAGTAACTGACGGCTTCCACCAGCTTCGTTCGGATATGAAGGCAAAAAAGCTTGGTATGGAAGCATATAATATATCCGCGCATACCCCGTGGTGGCTCGCGCCTACTTACTGGGTGAGGGAGTGGTTCGGTATCGCTTACTACACAGCGCGTGATGTCATTTCCTGACAAGGGAGGTAAGTTATGAGAGCTTTTCTGAAACGTGCATTTTCAGCGGCGGCAGCTCTGAGCCTTGCCGCTTCATACAACGGCACTCTCGGCTTTTCGGAACTGAGCACGTTCGCCGATGAGGGCGTATCGCGGGGATATGCGCTGTCTCAGCCTGTGTTCGCTTTGGATGTAAGGGGGGCAGACTGCGCTATGGAGCTCGTTCCACAGGTGCGTGCTTTTACCGCCGATGCGGGAGAGGCGGAGCTCCCGGGCAGCTTCAGTATGCGCGATAACTACCCCGTTTCGCCCGTGAAGAGTCAGACTCCTTACGGGACGTGCTGGGCGCATTCCGCGATTGCGAGCGCTGAGAGCAGCGTGATACGGAGCAATATGACGGTAGACCTGTCAGAGTTCCACACGGCGTATTATGGTGCGCTGTCTGACACAGACTTTGTCACCGACAAAGCGGCTGTGAACGAACTGCTCAACAGCGGTGGCAGTGTCCTTGCTGTCACGAACCTGTGGGCTCAGTGGATAGGTCCTGCGGACGAGAGCGTTATGCCGTACGGTGACATGACTGCCTTCGAGGACAGCGGTGAGCTTGAAGAGATGCGCGGTAAATGTGCGTATCATCTCCGAAACGCCTACAGCTTTGATTACGACAGGGAACGCACGAATGAGGCTGAGATCAACTCGCTCATCAAGCAGTTTGTATATGACGGACACGCTGTAGATGTCTCGTTCTACTCCGATGCAGTAAAGAATTATAGTTCCGAGTTCGCATCTTCAAATACATACAGGAAGCCGCGGTTTGCCAATCACTCGGTCGCTATAGTCGGCTGGGACGACAGCTTCCCGAAAGAGAATTTTGCAAATCCTGCAGCTCGGGACGGTGCGTGGCTCGTCAAGAACAGCTGGGGCGCTAACTACGGTAACGATGGCTATATCTGGATATCCTTTTGCGACAGGTCGCTGACCGAGTTCGCTGTGTTAGAGCTCGGTGATAAGGAGGACTATACAGAGCTGTTCCAGCACGACACCTATCCGCAACTGCAAAGTCTCTCCGCATATGATGATATCGACGAGATACGCCCCTCGTATATGGCGAACGTCTTTACTGCCGACAAGGACACGCAGATTGCTGCGATTGGCACATACATCGTCGCTCCCGATACGGAGTACGAAATAACGGTATATACCGACCTCTCGGATGCGGATGACCCTTCCTCTGGCAAGGCTTCATCTGTGACGAAGGGAAGCTGCGGCTACACGGGCTATATGACGCTTGACCTCGATAGCTGCGTCGAAGTCAGTGCTGGTGAAACCTTTTCGGCTGTTGTGAAGCTCTACTGCGCGGATACTCCGTTCGTAGTGCCGCTGGAGACGGCTATGTACGTTACCAACGACGAGAATGGCGAGATATCGAGTCTCGGCAGCTATACCACCTATGACGGCATACTTGCCTCGACAAATGCGGGCGAGAGTTTTTACAGCACTGACGGTGCAGAGTGGGTGGACGTTGTCTCGGATGATATGGTCTACACTTACGAAGAGCAGCAGGAGCTCCTTGCCGCAGTCAAGGACGAGCTCTACGACGGACTCGAGGAGACGGATACCGAGGAGCTAAAAGAAGCAGATATGGTTTACGCTGACATGGAGAAGCTCTTCTCTGAGGGAACTGTCGCGATAAAGAGCGGTAACATTTCGATGAAGGTTTTCGGCAGAGAGACGGGGGCGGTCGGTTTCTCGCATATTAGCGGTGCTGTGCCCGCAGGCGAAAGGGTAGAGCTTATCTCTCCCGACGGCGGTGACGTGTACTACAGCACAGGCGGAGAATACCGCATGTATACCGAGCCGATTGAGATAACGGAGACTGTTACGCTCAGGGCGGCAACATCTCCCGACGGGAGCGGATGCATATCCCAGAGAAGCTTCTGCCCGGAGAAACCCGAGCTTTACTATATAAAATATGTGACCTCTGACGGTACGGGCGTGACTAATAAAAAAGATGTCGGCTACCGTGCAGGGCAGGGGGAAGTTCTGCTGACAGTGCCTGAGGACACGGTCGACGTGTATCTCTACACCGATTCGTTCGGGGAGGTCTCATGTAGCAAGAACGCGGTCATAAGCTCCGAGAAGATACGAATACCCGTCAGCAGAGCGGCGGCTTCGGCAGAAATAACGGTCAGCCGCGAGGGACTCGCTGACAATACTATAAAAGTTAGAGTTATTGGAGACGCGTACAAGCTCGGCGACGCTGACGGCAGCGGTATGGTCGATGCCAAGGACGCGAGCCTCGTGCTTGTACACTATTCTTCACAGTCTACAGGCGGAGCGGGAGCGGTCTCCGATGAAATGGAGCCGTATTCCGACTACAACGGCGACGGCGATATAGACGCGCGTGACGCCAGCAGCATCCTCGCTTACTACTCGCTGATGTCCACAAGGTGAATATAGACAAAAACGGACTTGACAGTTTTGTACTAAATTGGGATATTTAGGCAATAGGTATAAAAGAAATGCGTACTTTATGTGTAATAAGGTCAAAATACCCTTTTACCGTTTTGTAACTTTTTGATTTTACAGCCTGTAATTATGTAAAATCTAACAAAATAACAGTGTTGAAAATATACAGAATGTGCAAAAAACGTTTACAGAACTATTCAAAGCATTGACTTTAGCTGTGAAATACGGTATATTGTAAATGCAAAAGCAATACTCCTGCAATATAGAAATAAAGCAGTTACGTATGCCAGAACTCAATGCTAAGGTCCCCCAAAAACGGAGGACGTCCGTCGGGGAGCTGACACGGAGAGAGAGTGCGTACGGATAGCGGAGGACTTCCGCAGAAAGTGTTGCTCAAACAATATTTACAGAGGCGCTAGCCTTTAGTAATAGTCCTAACGGACACAACGGCAGTTCTGACGAGACGCTATGCAGCGGCGAGGACAGTCGTCGTGCGGAACAGAACGAAAGAGACAGCCACAAACAATCACCATTATTCAACGCGTATTATAATTTTAAATTATAATATACATATTTAAGGAGGAAAATTCTAATGAACACACTTAAGAAAACATTAGCATTAGTAGCTACACTTGCAATGGCTGCAACAGCATTTGCAAGCTGTGGTGACGACGAGAGCTCTTCTGAGTCTTCTTCTAAGGCTGAGAAGACAACAGCTGCAGAGGGCGAAGCTACAACAGTTGGTGAGGAAATCTCTTCTGGTGAGATCGACGCTTCTGTTAAGACAGGCGGTGACACATTCACAGTTGCTGCTTGGAACGCAGATGACGTTCCTACACTTATCGCGCAGTGGAAGGGCCTTTCCTATGATACAAT
>JAGCHA010000026.1 GCA_017649325.1 Ruminococcus sp. | reverse complement strand
GTCCGCTTTCGCGGACACATTCATTCTTGTTTATTTCACTGTTTTGAGGCAGTTCTCACCGCGCTCGATAGCCACTATACCCGTGCGGCACATCTCCATGATGCCGAAGGGCTTCAGAAGCTCTATAAATGCGTCTATCTTTGAGGTCTCGCCTGTGAGCTCACAGGTGAGGGAGGTAGGCGAGTAGTCAACTATCTTTGAGCGGAATATCTCAACTGCCGTCATTATATCCTGTCTTATCTCGGCCTTGTTGCGTACCTTTATGAGAAGAAGCTCTCGGATAACGCTGTCCTTGGTGTCCAGTACCTCGACCTCTCTGACATCATGGAGCTTCTGGAGCTGCTGCAGTATGCGCTCCTTCATGTCCTCGTCACCGTGAAAGGCGATGGTTATTCGTGAAAATCCGCTGGACTCGGTCTCGCCCACGGTAAGGCTGTCGATGTTGAAGCCGCGGCGTGTGAACATTCCCGAAACTCTTGAAAGAACACCCGAAACATTGGCAACTATAACTCCTATTACGTACTGCTGTTCCATTAATGTCACCTCACTTTATTGCTGTGATTATATCATCCACCGAGCCTCCGGGCGGAAGCATTGGCAGAACCATTTCGTCGCAGTCAACTGCGCAGTCTATTACGAATGGAACGTCGCTTGTGAAAGCAAGCTCTGCTGCTTTTTTCAGTTCCTCAGCTGAGGAAGCGTGACAGCCCTTTGCGCCGAAGGCTTCTGCGACTCTGACGAAATCCGTCTTGCGGTCAAATGTGGTATTTGAGTAGTGCTTGTCGTAGAAAAGCGTCTGCCACTGACGAACCATTCCGAGTACGCCGTTGTTCATAATTACTATGACCACGGGTATATTCTGTGATACCGCCGTTGCCAGTTCGCTCAGATTCATGCCGAAGCTGCCGTCGCCAGTAAAGAGCACCACGCGCTTGCCGGTTGCAGTTGAAGCGCCTATAGCCGCTCCCAGACCGTAGCCCATAGCTCCAAGACCGCCGCTTGTCAGCAGGGTGCGGGGCTTCCTGAGCGGATAGCGCTGAGCCGTCCATATCTGATGCTGTCCGACGTCAGTTGCGATGATAACATCTTCGCCGGCACGTTCACTGATGATGTCGATTATCTCATAGGGACTAAGCTTTGGAGAGCTGCCCTTTGCCTCGATTTTCTGCTTTGCGATAGCTGCTGCGGATTCTGTCCGTGAGAGCTCCTCAGCTCTGAGTTCGGAGATGCGCTCCTCCCACTGAGGACGCTTTTTCTCGTCCACCATAGCGATAAGGCGCTCTACCGAGTCGCGGAGATCGCCGCGTATGGTAAGATCGGCAGGGATATTCTTATTGAGCTCCGCACCGTCTATATCTATGTGGATAATGGTGAAATGCTTTGAGAAACGGCTGTTTTCGCCTGTTGATCTGTCGCTGAAGCGCACTCCCAACGCTATTATGAGGTCAGCCTCGTTCTCGGCAACAGTTGAAGCGTAATGTCCGTGCATACCCTGCATACCGAGAAATCTCGGATTATCGCAGGGAACAGCAGAAAGTCCCATTAGCGAGCAGCCCATAGGCGCATCTATCTTATCTGCAAGAGCGGTCACCTGCTGCGAAGCCTTGCCGCTGATAACTCCGCCGCCGAAGTAGATATACGGCCTTTCACAGCTGTTTATGAGCTCTGCTGCCTTCTGGAGCTTAGTCTCCGAGGCAAATGTCAGCGGATAAGGGATAACAGGCTGAGCGTTTGACTCATACTCGCAGAGCGCTGTCTGAACGTCCTTGGGAATATCCACAAGAACGGGGCCCTGTCTGCCTGACTTGGCTATTTTAAAGGCTGTGCGGAGGGTATCCGCCAGTTCTCTTATATCCTTGACGATGAAATTATGCTTGGTGATAGGCATGGTCACGCCGACTATATCGACCTCCTG
>JAGCHA010000025.1 GCA_017649325.1 Ruminococcus sp. | reverse complement strand
CGGGATTGACTTTTTCACTGATGTTAAGAAGAACAGCATCAGGATACTTCACCCTGAGGACAGGGATGATCTCATGAGATGCATGTCGAGAGATTTCCTTATGTCTGCTCTTGAGGAGAAGAAGCAGTTTTCTTTCGACTACCGTATGCTCATAAAGAATGATATCTATTATTCGAGAATAACTGCTATGTGGGCGAGCGACAGAAAGCATTTCATCATCGGTATCGAGAATATCGACGAGGAAGTAAAAAGACAGCACGCTCAGGGTGTTGCGCTCAGCCATGCAAACGAAATGGCGCGCCGCGATGAGCTCACAGGCGTCAAGAACAGGACGGCTTTCCGTGAGCTCGAGGAGTCGGTGCAGAAGAATATGGACAACGGTTCGAGCTATATGCCTTTCGCGCTTGTGCTGTGCGACATAAACGGTCTCAAATTCACAAACGATACCCTCGGTCACAAGGCGGGAGATGAGCTCATTCGCTCCTCGTGCAGGCTGATATGCAATGTGTTCACTCACAGCCCTATCTTCCGTATCGGCGGCGACGAGTTCGTTGCCTACCTCGGAAGCGATGACTACCATAACAAGGAAGTTCTCTTCGACCGCCTGTGCGACCAGGTGCGCGATAACCTCAACATGAAGGAAGGTCCTGTGATAGCTGCGGGTATCGCGGCGTTCGAGCCGCAGAAGGATAAGAAGTTCGCGGACGTTTTCAGCCGCGCGGACGCTATGATGTATGAGGAGAAGAGCCGCTTGAAATCAGGCTATTACCTCCGCGACAGAAGGTCTGTGATGATACCCGAGAGCGAGAAGCACAAGCTCGAGGCTCTCTTCAATGCCTTTGAGATAGCTTCGGAGGGGGCTTATGTGTACCTCTGCGATATGAGGTATGACCTCTCACTCTGGTCGAAGGCGGCTGTGGACAGCTTCGACCTGCCCTCGGAGTATATGTACGAGGCGGGCGATATCTGGGAGCAGCGCATCCACCCCGACGACAGGGCTACCTACCGTGCAGGCATCACCGATATCTTCTCGGGCAATGCCTCGGGGCATGATATGCAGTACCGCGCTATGAAGCGCAACGGCGAGTATGTCGTCTGCACCTGCCGTGGTGTCGTTCTCCGCGATGGCAAGGGTAAGCCCGAATACTTCGGCGGCGTTATCAGGAACCATGCTATCCAGGGACACATAGATACCCTTACAGGGCTGAGGAACCAGTACGGCTTCTTCGATGACCTGCAGTCCAATATGATAAAGCATACCAAGGTACGCGTGGGAATGATAGCCATTAACAAGTTCTCCGAGATAAACGAGGTCTACGGCTATCAGTTCGGAAATAAGGTATTGCAGAAGTTCGGCCGCTACCTCTTCGAGCACATTGGCAATAACGGCTGCGCATACAGGCTCGACGGCACGAAGTTCGCCGTGCTCTCAAAAACTCAGACCGCGGACGAGTTCCGCGAGCGATATAATGATATCCGCAGCCATTTCCGCAAGGGCTTTGCTATTGAGGAAAAGCAGATGATCCTTGATATGAGTGCGGGCATGATGTGCGTCGATAACTACGAGATAGACCAGCAGACTGTCTATGCGTGCCTTAATTTTGCTTACAGCGAGTCGAAGCTGAGACGCCAGGGCGAGATGGTCGAGTTCTATAACGACTACAACGAGAACAACCGCCACCGCCTCGAAAAACTGTATGAGATACGTGTCTCGATCATGCAGAACTATAAGGGCTTCTTCCTCATGTATCAGCCCGTCGTCGACGCCGAGACAGAACAGCTCGTCGGTGCCGAGGCTCTGCTCAGGTGGAGAAGTGATGAGTTCGGTATGGTGCCGCCTGACCAGTTCATCCCTATCCTCGAAAAAGATCCGCTCTTCTGCGAGCTCGGGCAGTGGATACTCAGGACTGCTATCAACGGCGCAAAGCTCATTATGGAGGAATATCCCGATTTCGTCATGAATGTGAACCTCTCATATACTCAGCTCGAACGACTCGATTTCGTCGAGATGGTGCTGAGGACTCTGCGCGAGGAGGGCTTCCCGCCCGACCACCTCTGTATGGAGATCACCGAGCGCTGCCGTCTGCTCGATATGTACCTGCTCAAAAATGTCATCGTCAACCTGCGCGGTCAGGGTATCCAGATAGCCCTCGATGACTTCGGTACGGGCTTCTCGTCAGTCGGGCTCGTGAAGAACCTGCCGTTCGATACTATCAAGATCGACCGCAGCTTCGTACTCAAGATCGAGGAGGACGAGAAGGAGCGCGAGCTCGTTAAGTCGTTCGCGGGTATCGCTACCACTTTCGGCGCAAAGGTCTGCGTCGAGGGTATCGAGACTGCCGAGATGCGCGATATCCTGCAGGAGTTCAATATCCAGAGCTTCCAGGGTTATTACTACGGTAAGCCGCTCGAACTCAGAGATTTCCTCATGTGGAAGCCTAAAAAAGCTGAAGAATAAAAAAACGGGTGTGACGTTGTCACACCCGTTTACTGTTTTCACAAAGGTTGTATTGTTACGGAATCTGCGGGGAGCTTTTCCCGCGATAGCATAATCGTGAAATACGATGCGGCAAAGCTTGCACGGAGCCTCTGCGTTCTTTGCTCAGTCGTTCCTGTGGCAGTAGGCATATATTGTCGGGAGCACTATCGCTATCGTCGGTGCGGTCAGAGTCAGCAGTACAAACGGTACTGTGCTCCTTATCTCACAAATCAGAAATACAAACGCCGCCGCTATCATTAATATGCCGACTATCACCATTATACGTCCGCCGAATCTGTGGGTCTTGTCCCAGCATCTCTCGTTTTTCAGTGTCCACGGCAGCTTTATGCCGAGTGTCTTGTTCTGGCGCACCGTCGGCATATAGTTACCTGTTACCGCGAACATCAGTCCCAGCATCATCGGTACCAGTACGTCAAAATTTGCGGGTATCCTCTCGCCGAGCTCGGCTCCCGAGTGCATTATGAGGAGTATGAACCAGCTCACTCCTACGCACATCACCGCTATCAGCGATACGATTATCGTCAGCGGCTTCCTGTTCTTATCGCTGTTTCCCCCCTTGCTCTCTCCGAGCAGACAAAGCGGGAATACTATAGCCATTATCGCGGGCGCTATCATTCCCGTCCAGCGTGAGCCTATGCGATCGCATATCAGCGAGGCGTTGAAGTGTACGGGGACACGCTCGGGCAGCGTCACTATGAATATCGCCGAGGCGATGAGGTTTATGATAACTATTGCGATCATTACGGCTGAGAGCCTCTTTAATGTGTTATTATTCATTGTCTTCTCCTTTCATGCCGAATGCGGCGGCTATGCCTTTCAGGAAGTCCTGAAAGACTGTGGTGTTGAGCCTGTAGGTTATGGTCTGCTTCTCCTTCTCGGACGTGATGAGTCCCGCTTCGCGCAGTATCTTCAGGTGGTGGGAGACAGTCGCGTTCGATATTTCGAAGCGGTCGGCTATCTCGCCTGCAGTCATCTCGCCGTTTTGCAGCATCGTCAGTATCTCGCGTCTTGTCGGGTCTGCCATTGCGTTCCATACATCTTTCATAGCGTTGCCTCCTTTATTTTGATGTTTATCTAAATAGCGGCTATTATTTTAGACGGTATTTTGATATCCGTCTAAATATACTATACCACAACTGTCTGCGTTTGTCAAGAGGTATTTTGATAATTATCGAAATATTTTTATCTGCGCGTATGATACGTTTATCATATCCGAAAAATCGTCGGATTTCAAGGAGAAGCGTTTGAATTTATAGGTGCTGGCGCTTTTTAATAGTGGAGTATTCCGGAGATGTATGCCTCTCGGGATTGACTGAAAGCCATTGCTTGTAATGAACAGACAGTATTGGCGGTTGTGATATTTGCCGAATGTTCAGCGCTTGAGTGGAGTTGAATCTTGAGCGTTATGCACTAAAATCAGAATGCTTTTTTATTGATATAAACGAACGTTGGGCTTGCTTTAAGGAAAAAGCCATATTAACTTGATTTTTTGTAATTTTTGTGTTATAATCAACATGGTGTATATTACCTTGATAGACGGAAATATTTATTATGGGACATTTGCTCCCGCAAAGGGGTATATATGAAACACAAGACATCTGAAATGCTGAATATGCTTCATCAGGAGCATATCGTGGCGCATTTGAAATCGCTTTCGCATGACGACCAGCTCAGAATGGTCTCACACATAGAATCGCTCGACCTCTCCGTCCTCAACGAAGGAATAATGGAAGAGGAACGCGGAAAATTTGAACCGCTGTATGCTGCTACTCTCGACGATATCGCCAAGAATTGTGAACACTTTACCGAGACAGGGCTGGAAGCTATACGTGCAGGCAAGGTAGGAGCTGTGCTGCTTGCGGGCGGACAGGGCAGCCGTCTCGGCTTCGAGCACCCTAAGGGTATGTTCAGGATAGGCGTTGAACGTGAGCTGTATATCTTCGAGTGCCTTATCAATAATCTTCTCGAAGTTACAAAGCAGGCGGGAGCATGGGTTCCGCTTTTCATTATGACGAGCGTTGACAATAACCGCGAGACCCGCGAATTCTTCGAGGCTCACAACTATTTCGGCTACAGCGACGATAACGTCTGGTTCTTTGTACAGGAACAGCTTCCGACGGTCGATACGAACGGCAAGCTCATGCTATCGGGAGAGGGTACTATCTCTACCGCTCCGAACGGTAACGGAGGCTGGTATGCATCTATGGCTAAGACGGGGATGCTCAGGATAGTGCAGAACGCGCATATCGAGTGGCTGAACGTGTTCGCGGTAGACAATGTATTACAGCGCATTGCTGACCCTTGCTTCATCGGTGCAGTTATTGAATCGGGCAAGGTCTCCGGCGCGAAGGTAGTCGCAAAGGCTGACCCGAATGAGAAAGTTGGCGTACTCTGCCTCGAGGACGGCAGACCGTCGATAGTTGAGTATTACGAGATGACTGACGAGATGATAAATCGCCGCGAGCCTGACGGTACGCTGTCGTATAATTACGGCGTTATCCTCAATTACCTCTTCCGCGTGGACAAGCTCAACAGGACGCTCTCGGTGAAGCTTCCGCTCCATCGCGCATTTAAGAAGATAAAGTATATGAACGCGAGCGGTGAGATGATAACTCCCGAGGAGCCG
>JAGCHA010000007.1 GCA_017649325.1 Ruminococcus sp. | reverse complement strand
TCATCATCGTCATCATCTTCCTCGTCTAAGTCGTCATCATCGTCGAAGCCGTAATCCTCGTCGTCGATGTCAGAGTCATCATCATCGTCGAAGCCGTTATTATTCTCAGTATCATCATAGACATTTGAGTTTGACTCGTCGTCCTCGTCAAAGCCGCCGAAGCCCTCATCAGAGCTGACAGGCTGCTCGGACATTTCTGTGGGAGCTGCCTCCTCCTCGGAGAGGATAGGATCGAAATCCCACGGGTCGTCAGACTGCTTCACCTGAGCGGGCTGAGTCGTAACTGCCTGAACTGCCGACATCTCACGTTTTACCTCCGCACGTACTGCGGCAAGGATAGCGCCTATATCAAGCATAGGCTGGACTGCCTGCTGTACAGGCTGAACGGGCTGTACGGGCTGGACCGTTGCAGGGTAGCCGGTATGGTTTTCCCAGCTGTGATGTCCTTCATTAGTAATACCCTCGTCAGCCGCATTGGGTTGCGTGTCGACCTCTTCAAATGTTATGCCGCCGTTGCTCTCCACATCGGTAGCCTTGTCCGAATACAGACTTTCTGCCTCTTCGGCAGTGATCTCGCTGAATGTGAAGCCTGATTCTCTGAGCTCCTCATAAAGCTTATCGAACTCGTTCTCATCTTTCCTCTCGGGAGCATTGATCTCGTGTATCTGACGGCTGTTGCCGATAAAGTCCTCCCAGTTCACAGCACCCTGCTCGCCGATGAAGTAGTGGCTCTGATAGCTCGGCTGCTCGAACATATCGACCATAGACTGCGGTACATCGACCATAAATGACGAACGGCTCGTCGGGCTCATAATGGTGAATGCCATACCTCTCGGAGCGGTAACTATCTGTTCCTGCTCCATTTCGTTGATACCGCCCGCCTTCTCGTAGAGCTTGCAGAGGTCGTCCATATCATTAGGTGAAAGTCCGAAAATAAAGCTGTACTGACACGCGTTTATGATAGCAGTGGATTTACGTGCTATCTCCTCGCTTCCCACGAAGTCCTTGATGTTCTGCGTAATTACTATTTGCATACCGTTGTACTTACGGATACGCTTAGCGAGCTGGAACATGAAGTCGAGCGCAACAGGAAACTTTGTATCGATGAATACGTGCGCCTCGTCTATTACGACCACAACCTTGCGCTTGAGGTTGTACTTGCGGTTATAGTCGCGATTCTTGATTATCTCGTTGTCGATATATTTGAGTACCAGCAGCATCTGTGCGTTCGCAATAGTGGTATTGCGGTTCGCAAGCAGCGACTGGAAGTTGAATACCGAGAAGTTCTCATCCGTCGTTATGGATGACGGACCGTTCCAGATATTTGCATTTCTTCCGCCTGCCGCGAACTTCGATACATAGTTCACGAGCGTCTGGAGCATCGTTCTGAGGTATTCGTTGTTCGTGCGCTCGAATTCCTCGAGCACAACGTCGTAGAGGTCGTCGAATATCGGGTAGTCCTTAGCTGTAAGCTTGGAGAGGTCGGTCTCGACCGTGATACCCGCGTTCATATACATACGCTCGACAAGCGAATTGAGGTACTCAAGCGCCTCCTTGTCGATATCGGGGAGTATCTGCTTGAAGAACTCCTCAAGGAACAGGAGGTGAGCCGCAAAGCTTCCGCCTGTTTCAGCCTCACTTGCCTCGTCGTCCTCAAGAGTTGTAATGATGTGGAAGGGATTCAGACGTCCGAACTTTGCATTTCCGACGTTGATGACCTTGCCGTGGAGGTTATGCGCAAGCTCTGTATACTCGTTCTCGGGGTCGAGAATGAAAATCTTCGAGTCCTCCGAAGCCATATTTGTGAGTATGGACTTGGTTCCGTAAGACTTACCAGAACCTGACTTACCGATGATGACCATGTTGGAGTTTACACGCTCGGAGTCACGGCGGAAGAAGTCGATGAATACGGGTACGCCATCCTGCGTACCGAGTCGGATACCGCCCTCGTCGGATACGCGGGCATATATCCACGGGAACATTGCAGCGATAGTGCTTGAGGGCATACCTCTGCCGTCCTTCAAGAACGGGTCATAGCCCGAAACCTGCGAACCGATAAAGCCCTGTATCTGGTTGAAATCGAGTGCATTTAACCTCATGCCAGTCTCCTGCCAGCTTCTGCGGACAGCCTTTTTCATATCCGCGATAACGGGGAGGTCAGAGTGCTTTACAGCCTCTGCATCTATCTCACCTGTTCTTACCGAATCATACATCGTGATGTAGATGTTGACACTGAGCAGTGCTTCGTTGTCCTGCTGCAAGGTCGCAAGCAGGTGGCTGAGGGTCTCTATGTGGGTCTGGAGCTCGATTATCTTCGAGTCGATATTGGTGTTATTGTACTGACCGCGCAGCTCCTGCAAAGAGTGGTCAATAGCACGAATAGACTTTGTACGATCCATGGGCGTAGCCTTAACTACGACCTTGGTGCCGGGGATAGACATTACACCCGCAAGCCATGCATCACCGACAACAGCGGGATACTTCACAACTCTCATCTCATGCGTCACTATCTTGTTTATGCGCGCATACCTTGAGTTGAAGTTCACGCTCTCGGGCATAGCCCAGATGATGTAATCCTTGGGGTCTATCTTGTCTATCTCGTGCTCGTCAAAGTCCAGAGAATTGGTGTATTTAAGAAACACCGCAAGCTCCTTGTCTCCCGTGAGTCTGCGAACGACGAGCTCACCCTGCTGGAGAGCCGCCAGAGCAGCATTCGTATCGACAAGAAGCTGTCTCTTATCAATGTTGAAGAGAGCGAGGTAATAGAAGGGCTGAACCACTCTGTTGGTATAACACAGGTCTCTTACACCATTGATACGGTCATATTGTATCTCTATTCTGCTCTGGAGCTCCTCCTCGGTCAGCAGACCGTTCTCATAGGAAGCTCTGAGCTCGTCTAATTTATCATACTCTTTTTCGAGATATTTGTCATAAACTATGGGACGCTCTATCTTGATGATATTAGCGGCGTAATCGTCGCGGACAGAGCGCAGTATCTGACCGAAGCACGCATCTATGGAGTTGCTGCGGCGATGCTGACTGAAGAAGCGGAACTCTACAGGGTCTATCTCAATGACAGTACCGTAGTATTTGCCGTTGTACTCGACAAAGCCGTCAGCAATACCCGTAAAGGGGATGAGCTGCTCCATACCGCTCTCCCTCTTATAGTTTTCCTTGCTTTCAGCCTTATTCTTCTTTTTGGCTTCACTTTTCTCCTTGCGCTTTTTCCAGACCTCGTTCTTCTTTTCGTCGTCGACGTCGCTGCTGCTCAGGAGCTTTTCCTCTTCTTTATGCTGTTTTTTCTCATTCTTTATCTTGTCTATCTTCTCGGAAACAGAGAGCACCTCCGAGCCATTAACCTTCTCGTCGAACCACTCGTTCCACTGCTCTCCCTTTTTGCCCTTCTGGGTATCTGCGACGAGATGAGCGTCAGTGAAGATACGCCAGAAGCGCTTGGGATAGGCTAAATATCTCAGAACATTGAGCATTATCACATAGTTTGGCTCAGCGTCGAGACGGAAAATGAGCCATGCGCCTATGATGAGGATAGCGATAGCTATGAATACGCGGAAAGGAAAGGTCGAAAGAAGAACAAGGGTCACCAATGCAAGCGTAATGATGCCGACGAGGATATCGCCGAGCGTTACGCCTTTGAATAACTCTATTTTGACCTTAGTTTTACCTGGGATCAGCCTCATCTTTTGTTCCCTTCCTTTTCGCGTGTAAATGTGTTTCCTTTTTTTGTTTTTTAGTTATTTCTGTTTGTGTTCTGATTCTTCGGCGGATCGTTTGAAACGTTGTTCGCCAGATTATTCAGTATGCTGTTTCCGCCGCTGTTGCTCTTCGGGTCTACCGATGGTTTTGACAGCGGAGGCGGTGTGCTCAGAGGAGTCGAGGGCTGACTATTTTTAGTCGGAGTCTCGCCCGATGTGCTGCTGACAGACTGAGGAGGTACATAATCTCCGAAGCTGTCATCATC
>JAGCHA010000024.1 GCA_017649325.1 Ruminococcus sp. | reverse complement strand
TCACCCGGAAGTGTGCTGGTGAGCTTGATGTTGACTCCGGTCTGGACGGGAAGTACGGGCAGCCATTCCGACTCTGCGTCCTCATAGCCTTCTCCAGATACACGTACCTGCCACATACCCTCGGGAACGTCCCACGCGAACCAGCCGGCATCGTCTGTGATCTGAGGGTTGATCTGGTCATAGTCCTCAGCGTTCCATAACACGGCCTTTCCCTCGCTGTCCTGATAGTATATCTGTGCCGTCACACCTTCGACAGGATTGCTCGGAAGCCATTCATAGGCTATTCCGCTCGGGTCGTACAGTACGTTGAGGTTTGCTTTATTAGAGACGGCGTAGGCTTTATTAGAGACGGCGTAGGCTTTATTCCTGATACCGTCATCTGCATAGTCAAGTCCTTTATTGAGCGTCCATGCGATCAAGGCAACTACTGCGCTTATAATTATCGCAGGAAGCAGTTCTATTGCCCCGACTGCTGAACCAGCAAGAACTATTAACCCACTATAAAGAACAAATACGGCAGTCATGAAACGCGCAATCAAAGAGCCCATAAGAACTGTCTTCAGATAGGCGGCTGCCGCCTTTACCTCCGGATTCTTGGAGAATCCGATCTGATCCCATATATCTTGCAGGTCGATGCCCTTATGGTACAGGTCAAAAAATGTCGTGATAACACTGAATATATACAGGGCGCCGTTTGCAAATCCCTGGAGGCTCTTGCTTAGTCCCTCGACCAGCAATGAATTGAAGGTGTCACCCATCCATGCGAACAGCGGCTGAAGCGTTGATGAATACATCTGCATACAGATATTGCTCACACCTGTCGATACGTTTCTGACGATAGTTATCGTGCCTTCTACTATCGAAGTTCCTGTGGATTTGAGAAAATCAGCTGCGCTCTGTGTGCCGACAGCAATATTGTACATTATCTTGTCTGCAAGAGGGAGCTGATCCTGTGTGAGGGCTATGTCATAGACCTCGACATAGGAGCCGTCAGGCTGCCGGATGGTCGCAGACGGTCTGGTCAGCTTGAAGGTATCGGCTGCGATAAGATCGTCGCCTGAATACTCCTTGCCGTCGATCTTGAGGTGATCTGTATTAACAGTCAGTACATTCAGAGACGGCACGTCTGTAAAACGGGCATTGGCATTCTGTAACGCTGAATATCTTGAGAGCGGTGTGAGGTCGGGCGGAGCCGCTTTAGCCGCCTTGGCTGCGTCAGCATACTTCGGGACGAACTTAACAGCAAGAACATCCTTCTCGTTTGCAACGATTTCCATAGGGTTTTCTTCAAGAAAGGCTCTGACCTCGGCTTCCTCCTCGCTCGATACCGCAGAGGAATACAGTTCCTTTCCGCTCGGGGTGCTGAATGTAGTATTGCCGTTTTCATCAGTTCCGGCAAAATATGTCATATCTATGCTGCGCGGGACCGCAAGTATGCTCAGCGTGCCTATAACGCGCGAATCAAAGAAGCCCGAGCCCTTCCATGTGCCTGTTTCCTCGTTGAAGCTGAGCTCTATCGTTGATGTGTTTCCGTTGATCGTGGAGGCTACGCTGACACTTTCGCAGTCGTTGTCGGCAAGAGTTACCTCAAAGCCGAGAGAATGAGCGGGATTTATAGCAAGAAGCGGTCTTTCACCATATTTGAAGGCACCAGTGATGTCTGTGCTATACTCCTTGTGGTTGTTATAGTGAGAGAAGATGACCTTCACGACTTCATTGGTATAGTTGTTGCAGCTGACATTGGCTGTCTCCGACTTCTTTTCGCCCGACTGAGCATAGAGTTCGAGCGTATCGCCATAATCGGCGACGGCGGTGATAGCAGCCGTATATTTGCCTGTATACTGATTTGGTTTTGCTGTTGCGACAGC
>JAGCHA010000023.1 GCA_017649325.1 Ruminococcus sp. | reverse complement strand
TCCCATTAACGGGAATAACAAAAAGGTGCTTGTCTTTACAGCCTTCTCAGATACGGCACAATACCTTTACGACTGTCTGGCAGACTCTATTAAGAAAGAGTATGGCCTGAATGTAGCCTTGGTGACTGGCGATGTGGAAGCACGAAGCACTCTCAAACTGAAGGAGAAGCTTGACTTCAACAAAGTGCTGACCCTCTTTTCGCCAATTTCCAAGGAACGTGCAGCCATCTATCATGATGTCGCGGAGCACCTTGAAGGATACCTTCTCGTTGATACCGTACTTCTCGGTGTCGAAGTCAACGTAGCCCTTGATGTCTACCATGCCGTTGCCGATTATCTTGACGGTCTTTTCAACGGGGCGTATCTGGGTCTCGCCGCGGTCGTTGGTGAAATACTCCTTGGACTCAACGGTAACGAATGCGCTGTATACGCCTGCCTGCTCTATCTCGCAAGCCTTGTCGTAGCTGATGGTCTCGCCTGCATCAGCCATTATCTCGCCTGTCATGGGGTTGATAACGGGCTCTGCGAGTACGTGACCCGACAGACGCGTCGCTATGCCGAGCTTCTTGTTGTACTTGTATCTTCCGAAACGGCAGAGGTCGTACCTCTTGGCGTCGAAGAAGAGGTTGTTGAGGTGTGTTACCGCGCTCTCTACCGTCGGGGGTTCGCCCGGACGGAGCTTCTTGTACACGTCGATAAGAGCGTCGGAGTTGTTCTTTGTCTGGTCCTTCTGGAGAATGGTCTGCTTGAGTCTCTCATCCTCGCCGAAGAACTCGAATATCTCCTCGTCGGAGCCGATGCCGAGCGCACGGATAAATGTGGTTATCGGTATCTTTCTGTTCTTGTCGATACGAACGTATACGATGTCGTTCGAGTCCATTTCGTATTCGAGCCATGCACCGCGGTTCGGGATAACGGTGGTGTTGAAGAGGTCCTTACCCGTCTTATCCTTCTCGAATGCGTAGTATACACCGGGCGAACGCACGAGCTGTGATACGATGACACGCTCTGCACCGTTGATCACAAAGGTTCCGCTGTCTGTCATGAGCGGGAAGTCGCCCATGTATATCTCGCTCTCGCTGACTGCACCCGTCTCCTTGTTGCAGAGAGTTGCTGTTGCCCTCATCGCTACCTGATATGTAGCGCCTCTGGACTTGCACTCTGCAAGGCTGTACTTGGGGGTGTCGTCGAAGCGGTAGTCCTTGAAGTTGAGGACGAGATTGCCGTTGTAGTCGGTTATCGCGGTCATGTCGCGGAATACCTCTCTCAGTCCCTCTTCCCTGAACCACTTATACGAGTTCTTCTGCACCTCGATAAGGTTCGGCATCTCAAGAGGCTCGGTTATCTTACCGAAGCTCATCCTGACGTTTTTTCCCAGCTGCTTAGGTGTTACATTCACCATAGGCGGAACCTCCTTATTATTTCTACCCCGCCGGCGCTCGTGCGCGTCGGGGCTGTTATCACCTTGCGTATCCTTTTGGAAAAATTTTTGAAAAAGCTATTGACAAGTACTGCACAGATGTGCTATAATATCTTGCAAAGTAGCGGCACTTTTCCATATTGATACATTATATTAGTATATCACTCCCCCGCCCCCGTGTCAAGCGCTTTTGGCAAATATCAGCAATCTTGCCGAAGTTTCATATGAAGCCTCGGCTTTTTTTGTCGCTTAATGCAATTGGGCTGAAAATGCAAAAATCCCGAGGTCATTCCTCGGGATTTTTCTTTGCAAGATGCATTATGAGCGCCGCCGCGAGCAGACCTGCTCCGATGAATATTAACAGGAAAAACGGCACAAATACCGCAACAAACAGCGGGCTCAGCCTGTCCGCAAGAAATATCGCGGTCGGAGCGTCCGCCCCGCCTATTATACCTACGTGCTCGGGCTCCCGCCTCAGCGTGTACACGAACCACGCGATAAGTCCGACGATACCGAGCCCGCCGCCTCCCATTAATGCGGCTCCCGCGATGAGCAAGCCTTTTTTCATGGTGTCACTCCTCGTCCTCGTCGTAGAATACGTTATAGGCTACCGCACGGTGGCTGTAGGTGCTTATGACAAGCCCTATCACTGCGTACATACTAAGCATTGCCGTTCCGCCGCCGCTCAGGAACGGCAGAGGTATACCGATAACAGGTGCGACTTTCAGCACCATGCCGATGTTCATAAGACAGTGCGTGAAGAACAGTCCGAAAGCTCCCATGCACATGAAACGACCCAGACGGTCGCGCGTGATGCGGCTGTCGGCGAATATTTTCAGTATGATATACGCGAGAACTATGATTATTCCTATCGAGCCGACAAATCCGAATACCTGTCCCACATGAGCAAAAATGAAGTCGTTGTGGAGCTCGGGGACGTAGATGTAGTCCTTCTTGCCGTCAAATATTCCCTTTCCGAAGATGCCGCCCGACTTTATCGCCGCAAGTCCGAGGTCCTGCTGATACTCGATGTTCTCGGGGTCGGTGCCCGGGTGGAAAAGTATCAGAATCCTCTGCTTGTGGAAGGTGCTCAGGAAGTTGAACCACATCACAGCTATGGCTCCCGCTGCTGCAAAAGGCGCAGCTATGAGGTACTTCCACGATATCTTCGCAGAGACCAGCATAAAGCTGAATATCGCCGCAAAAATGATTGCCGTTCCGTAGTCGCCCTGCAATGCGACTATCCCGATAGGCACCGCTCCGTGGATAAGAAGAAGCAGCATATGCAGCGGCTTGTTCATGTCCTCCTCGTCACGCGAAAGGTGGTAGCTGAATGTGAGTATGAACGCTATCTTCATGACCTCCGACGGCTGCATACTTACACCGAACAGACGTATCCAGCCCTGGTCGTCAGCGCCGTCGCGCTGGTAGCCGAGCGGTGTGAAAGGCAGTGCCACGAGCACCAGCGTTATCGGTACGAACAGCCACCATACCTTGACGAGCTTGCGGTAGTCGATGCAGGAAATGATGTACGCGGCGACGATACCCAGTCCCATGGAGATGAGCTGGGTCTGCCAGTAGCTGTTTCCGACACCCTCGTTCTCGCTTATCCCGCTCTTGACTATCGACCATATCAGTATCGTACTGATACACGCGCAGAGCGTTACCGCAAACAGCAGTCCGAGGTCGATGTTATGCTTGTTTGCGGGCAATTTCTTGAATACTGATCCCATATTTATTGTTTCCTTTTTTGTTTTTTCTATCGGCTTTACATGGGGCGGCTTTTCACCGCCCACAGACAGTTTTTCGGTATATTTGCAGGCACACGATGTGCGCCCCTGCATCCGGATCCTGATCAAACGCCGTCCTGCCAGTATTTGCGGTCGAGGCTGCGGTACTGTGCGGCTGCTGCAACGTGTCTGCGCGTGATGACCTCGCTTCCGCCGAGGTCGGCGATAGTCTGCGCTACCTTCAGTATCCTGTCATATGCGCGGGCACTCAGTCCGAGGCTGTCAAACACGCTCTTCATCATCGCTTCCGCGCCGTCGTCCATAGGACACATCTCATGCAGCTTGTCGGGCGTGATGAGCGCGTTGCAGGTGATGTCCGTACCGCGGAAACGCTCCGCCTGTATCTCCCGCGCCGCCATTACACGCTTCCTTATGTCAGCTGAGGACTCTTCGCTCGTCTTTGCCGAGAGGTCGTCGTACTCCACAGGTGCTACGTCTATGTGCAGGTCGAAGCGGTCGAGCAGAGGCCCCGATATCTTCGACAGGTATGCCGAGACTTTCTTCTGCGAACATATGCACTTGCGCTTCGGGTGCCCGTAATAGCCGCACGGACACGGGTTCATCGCGCCTATCAACATTATCGTACACGGGTAGGTTATCGTGCCCGAGGCGCGCGCTATCGTGACACGCCTGTCCTCAAGAGGCTGGCGCATTATCTCAAGTGTACGTCTGTCGAACTCCGCGAGCTCGTCGAGGAAGAGCAGTCCGTTGTGCGCGAGGGATATCTCGCCCGGCTGGGGTATGCTCCCGCCGCCTGCAAGTCCTGCGGAAGATATCGTGTGGTGCGGTGAGCGGAACGGGCGCTTTGTGATTATAGGAGTGTCGGGGTCGAGAAGCCCCGATATTGAGTGTATCTTCGTCGTTTCAAGTGCCTCCTCGAATGTGAGGGGCGGCAGTATCGACGGCATCCGCTTCGCAAGCATGCTCTTGCCGCTTCCCGGAGCGCCGATGAGAAGGGCATTGTGACCTCCTGCCGCGGCTATCTCGAGCGCTTTCTTCGCAGACTGCTGGCCGCGCACGTCAGCAAAGTCGAGCGTTTCGTTGTATGCAGCTTCTGGAGGTATGTAGTGCTCGGAAGGAGTCATAGGCTCCTCGCCGCGAAAGTGCAGTATGAGCTGCTCGGCACTGTGTACGGCGTACACGTCTATCCCCGAGATGACCGACGCCTCGCGGGCATTCGCTGCGGGTACGAACACGCTCTTCATGCCGTTCTCCCGGGCAAGCATCACCATCGGCAGAACGCCGTTCACGCGGCGGACATCGCCGTTCAGCGAGAGTTCGCCTATGAATGCGGCATCCTCGGGGACGTCCTCTATCATGCGCATTGCACGGAGTATTGCCATGAATATCGCAAGGTCATGCACCGAGCCGCTCTTTTTCATGTCCGCGGGTGCGAGGTTGACCATGACCGACGCCACAGGGAAGTTTATCCCGCAGGAGCGCATTGCTGCGCGGATACGGTCGCGGCTCTCCTTTATTACGGTGTCGGTGAGTCCGTCTATCTCAAAGTATGGCTGTCCGCGGCTGATGTCTATCTCCACGTCTACGGGAAAGGCGTTCAGTCCGAATAGTCCGAGACTTGATACTTTTGCAAACATGGGCTGACCTCCTTACTGAATGTCAAAGGGCTCGTCCGAAAGCCCTGAGTCGGGTACAAACAATTCGCCGTCGGGGAACTCGGGCGTGTCCATTACGTCGGGGACAGGGGCTGCTCCGATGAGCGGTATGTCATCCATTACGGGCTCGGGGGCTTCCATGCTCGTCATCTCGGGCAGCACAGGCTCGGAGTGTAACGGCTCGGCGGACGTATCATCGGGACTTTTGGCATATATCCTCTTGTCCTCGGGGGCTGTGCGGTATTCCGACATGTAGCGCGAGGTGTAGGTAGGATGCTCCATTGCTTCGATATAATGAAGGCTGAAATGCGGCCAGCCCTCGGTATTCATAAGCTGATGGTAGTCAGAATAGACCTTGAAGCACGGAGCTGTGAGAACAGCCCCCACAATGCCGATAATGAGCGTTATTATGCCTATGCCGGAAAATGAGACAACAGTCGCCACCACAAGCAGCACGTAGCCGATAAACAGTCCGATGTGCAGTATCTTCCACTTCCAGAAAGCAATAAATGCGGCAAGGGTCACGAGTATCAGCTCGGCAGTCTGTGTGAAAAGAAACGGCACACAGGTCGAGCAGCCGAAAAGCGAAGGTATCCACGAAACAAGCGGCATTGCTGCGCCGCAGTAGGTAATGAACAGCATGACAAGGCAGACTCCTGCAGTATAAACGAAAACATTGCGCGAAAATTCGTATATCTGGTTGCTGCGTACTGCACACTCGATATAGTGTCCGTGGTCGGGCTTTTCGTCGTATTTCGGATCGTGCAAGCTGCTCACCTCCTCGGTTATCGTATAATAGATATATTATACCACCATTTCAAGGAAATGTAAACATTTATAATGTTTTTTTCAATGCAGTACGATGCAGGGACGGTGTAAGGCAGCTTGACCGAGCTATAAAAAAGGACGGCAGATGCCGTCCTCTTTTTTATTCCTGTTCACCAAAGGCGCGTACCGCCTTTATCATTATCGCGCACTCAAGGCGCTTTTTCTCAAGCTGGCACGATATCTTGTGTGCTGCCCTGATATCTCCCATATACTGGTAATTGTTCGCGTTGCAGCCGCCGCTGCAGTAGAACTTCGCCCAGCATTTGCGGCAGTCGGGCTTTGAATATACGTGTGCAGCCGCGAAGTCCTTCTTCATCTCCTGATCAAATGTGCCTTCGTCGATGTTGCCCATTTTGTACTCGTCTATGCCTACGAACTGGTGACACGGGAAAATGTCGCCGTCGGGAGTGATCGCCACGTAGTCATTTCCGCAGCCGCAGCCGCGAAGTCGCTTTATCGCACACGGTCCCTGGTCAAGGTCCAGCATGAAGTGGAAGAAGTTGAACTTCCTGCCCTGCTTCTCGCTCTCTATCAGCTTCTTCGCAAGTACCTCGTACTCCTTGAATACGGCGGGGAGCTCCTTCTCCGTGAGCGCGTACTCGTCGCTGTCGCCTACTACGGGCTCGACGGATATCTGGTCGAATCCTGCGTCATACAGCGCAAATACGTCGTTAGAGAAGTCGAGGTTCTTCTTCGTGAACGTGCCTCTTACGTAGTATTCCTTGTCGCCTCTGCCCTCTACAAGCTTCTTGTACTTCGGCATGATGATGTCGTAGCAGCCCTGTCCGTTCGGCAGCACGCGGAAGTAGTCGTTGACCTCCTTGCGTCCGTCTATTGAGAGCACGACGTTCGACATCTCGCGGTTTATGAAGTCTATCTTCTCGTCGTCGAGCAGAAGTCCGTTAGTCGTGATAGTGAAGCGGAACTTCTTGCCGTACTCAGCCTCGCGCGAGCGTGCGTACTCCACTACCTGCTTCACGACGTTCCAGTTCATCAGCGGCTCGCCGCCGAAGAAGTCAAGCTCGAGATTCGGACGGTCACCCGAATTTTCGAGAAGGAAGTCAATTGCGTGCTTGCCCGTTTCGAGAGACATGAGCTTTCTGCCCTTTCCGAAGTCTCCCGTCGATGCGAAACAGTATTTGCACCTCAGCTGGCAGTCGTGCGCGATGTTCAGGCACATCGCCTTAACGGGCGAGGCTACGGAATACTTCGCGTACTTCTCGTAGTCGTCGTCGGAGAAGAGTATCTTGTCGTTGTAGAGCTCGACTATCTCCTGATAGCAGGACTCGATATCTTCGGGCGTATACGAACGCGAGAGCTTCTCCACTACCTTCTCGGGACATTTTTTCTCGAACGGCGGCTCGACGTTGTCGAGCAGGTCGTATGTGAGCTCGTCAACGATGTGGACTCCGCCGCTGTTTACGTCAAGAACAATGTTGAACCCGTTCAGCTTGTATTTATGTATCATAAACTATCCCTCAACTTTAAAAAATTTGAGGCAGTATAAATACTGCCTCTCGGAATGTTCAGTTTGAACCGAGCTTATCTCTCGCACTTCTGGTTTGCTACTGTGCATGAAGTCTTGCAAGCAGACTGGCATGATGCCTGACACTTGCCGCAGCCGCCCTTCTTTGCGGACTCCTTGAGATTAGCCTTGTTGATAGTCTGGATGTGTTTCATGTTTTTTATCCTCCTAAAGCTATGCGGTACGTCGCCGCACTATATATATTATCGTTATTATAGCACAATACGTCATAGATTTCAATAGGATTTTTCGACAAAAAACGAATTTTGTTAATTTTTGACAAGTGAGCTGTTGATTCGATATCAAAACAGCACAAAAGCAATTATCGTTATATGCCCCTATATAAAATGCTTATTAATATTATTGCTGTATTAACCAAATGCGTTGAGCCGTTAGCTTCGCAGGGAACGGATAATATCCGCCCCTGCACTGAGTCCTCACTCGTCGAGCTCTATCAGCTTCTCAAAATCAGCGTCTATCTGCTGCTTCAGACTGTCTATCTCCGCACATTTGCTGCTCATCTGCTCATAGTCGGTGTAGACCTCCTCGCGGGATATCTCCTCGGTCAGCAAGTCGATACGTGCCTGTAATTCGTCTATTTCCTTCTCCAAGCGCCTCATCTCGTTCTTTCGGGCGGCATCGGCGCTCCTCTGCTGCTTCGAGCGGTAGCTGCGCTCGTTCTTCTCGCGCGCTGCCTCGGCTGCCTTCGCGAACTTCGCCGCGTCCGCGAGACGCTTCTCCTCCGCCTGCTCATCACGCAGGACGTCAAGATACTTCGAAAAACCGTAGTTGTGCTCGCGGAAGCCGCCCTCCGTCAGCTCGATGAGGCGGTCGGCTATCTTGCTGAGCAGGTAGCGGTCATGCGAGACGAATATCACCGTGCCTGTGTACTCCTCAAGTGCCTCCTCTATAGCCTCTTTCGATGCGAGGTCGAGGTGGTTCGTCGGCTCGTCGAGGATGAGGACGTTGCCATGCTCCTGCATCATTATCGCGAAACAGAGCTTTGCACGCTCGCCTCCGCTGATGACGCCCGTCTCCTTGAACACGTTCTCGCCCGTGAAGCGTACCTGCGCGAGCAGGCTGCGCACCTCGAGGTCCGACAGCGACGGATAGCGGCTGTGGAGTTCCTCCATAACCGTCAGTGCGCGGTTGAGATTGGTGCTCTCCTGCTCAAAGTACGATATCTTGATGTTGCTGTTCCAGCGGACAACGCCCTTGTGAGGCAGCTTCTCCTGTATTATCTTCAGCAGGGTAGACTTGCCGATGCCATTGTCGCCGATTATGCCTATTTTCTCGCCTCTGCGGACTTCAAAGCCTATCTCGTCAACGAGAGTTTTTCGCTCCGAGCCCTCGCCGACCGAGATGTCCACTCCCTTGACCTTCAGCACGTCAAGCGGCGGCTCGACCCCATACGTGAAGTGTATCTTCGCGCGCTTGTTGTCGTGGAACGGCTTCTCTATGCGCTCTATTTTTTCAAGCTGGGTCCGGCGGCTCTGTGCCATTTTCGTCGTGGAGGCGCGCACGAGGTTCCGCGCAACGTAGTCCTCCATTTTCGCTATCTGCTTCTGCTGCTGGGCGTACTCCTTCTCGCGGCGGGCGTCGTCCTCTTCCCGCTGGCGCACGAATGCCGAGTAGTTGCCCTTGTAGCGGCGGAGCACTCCCCGCTCTATCTCGCATATCGACGTGCACAGCCTGTCAAGAAAGAAGCGGTCGTGCGAGACGATGAGCACTGCTCCCCTGTAGCTGCGGAGGTAGTCCTCGAGCCACATTATCGTCTTGAAATCAAGGTGGTTCGTGGGCTCGTCGAGGATCAGCAGATTCGGCTCCTCGAGCAGCAGCTTTGATATGCACAGGCGCGTCTTTTCGCCTCCGCTGAAGCCCGATACCACGCGGCTGAGTTCCTCCTCCGAGAAGCCCATGCCGTTCAGGATAGTGCGTATCTTTACGTCGGTGTTGTAGCCGTCGTTTGCCTCTACCCACGACGAGAGCTGCTGGTACTCGTCCGCCGCGGAGCTGTCGCCAGACTCTATCTCCAGCTCTATCTCGCGGAGACGCTCTATCGCCTTGTGCATCGGCTCGAACACCTTCTGCATCTCATCCATGACGGTGCTCTCGGAGTCGAGACCGCCCATTTGCTCGAGATACCCGATGCTCGTCTTGCCCGCAAAGGAGACAATGCCGTCCTTCTCTGTGAAGCGGTCGGGCTCCACCGACCCCGTCAGTATCTTCAGCAATGTCGATTTTCCGCAGCCGTTGTTTCCGACAAGACCTATCTTGTCCGTCTCGTCTATGGTCAGCGACACGTTGTTCAGCAGCTGTACGCCATTATAAAATTTGTTTATATTTGTTAGGCTTGCAAGCATATTATCTTCCTTTTCAGTAAATATAAGCCTATTTTACCATATTTGGGCGTGAAATGCAAGGGGGTCGCTTTCCCAAATGCGGAGTTCGGAATTCTGATTTCCGCATTAAACGGACACCAACACAACATAAAAAGCCCTCCGTGCCTATCGGAGAGCTTTTCATGTAGGGTAAATTATAGAATTAGGGGTTATTGTATTGTTTACGTGCGTCCTGTGAACGCTGTGAGACGTTTGTCTACAACTATATTATACCCCCTGCCGCTCTTTTGTACAATCTATTATCCTATCAATTTCAGAAGATTTTTTGTTATTCCCGATTTTTTAGGTCTCTTCACTATTGATTTTTCCATACATTTATGATACAATAATACACATAGAATAAAATGATGTATGGTAAAAATATCATTTTACCTATGTAAAATATACTTCTTTTCTCATACAAGCACTATCGTACATAAAGGAGGACATCGTGAGCAAGCGTATTCTCATCGGCGTTATCATCACCGAATGCCAGATAGACTTCCAGAAGGAGATTCTCCGCGGCATTATCTCCCAAGCCTTCAAGAGCAACTGCGATATCGCCGTTCTTACCCCTCTGCATAACTTCTTCATGGATACCCCCCACAAGCAGATAGAAAAGAAAATCTTCGACCTCATCCTCTCCAATCGCTTCGACGGCTTCCTCTACGGCAGGAATACATTCTACAGCGAGGAGATTAAAAATCACATCGACAACCTCCTCGTGCGCTCGGGCAAGCCCGTTATGCTGATGGACTCCGCCGACCACAGGAGCTTCGAAACTACCTCTATCGACGACTGCGCCGCATTCGAGCAGATAACCGACCACCTCATCGAAGTCCACGGTTTCAGCAGGATATACTGCCTGACAGGTCCCAAAAAGGAGTTCGTCTCGGAGGAGAGGCTCAAGGGCTTCAAGAATTCAATGAAAAAGCACGGGCTCTACTACGACAGGAGCTACTGCCACTACGGCGACTTCTGGCGCGAAGCCGCCAAAGACCTTGCTCGGCGTATGATTCGCGGAGAGGTAGAGCGCCCCGAGGCTATCGTATGCGGCAACGACTATATGGCTATCTCCCTCGCCGAGGAGTTCCTCAGCGCAGGAATACGCGTACCGGAGGATATCGCTCTCACAGGTTATGATTCCTCTGAGGACGGCTATAACTTCACCCCGTCTATCACCAGCTTCAGCCGACCGAACTTCCAGATGGGAGCGGAGGCTCTGCGCCGACTCTACCGCATAATCACAGGCAAGATATGCAACCGCGTCCACAACGAGAACGGCGAGCTCCGCACAGGGCAGAGCTGCGGCTGTCCCGAGGATGTGCGCGTCGTTCAGCGTATCCACCGCCAGAACAAGATAAACGCGCGTTTCGAGTCGAATATGCTCATGAGCGATATGCTCTTCGATATCACCAACGTCGACAACCCCGCCGATTTTGCGGACAGGCTCGACAACTATACCTACTTCATATATAAGCTCCGCCACATCACACTCTGCCTTACGCGCAAGTTCATCGACTCTCCATCGGGCAGCTTCACCGATAAACTCACATTCTCGGCAGGCGACGATGTGAGAATGGTGCTCTCAAAGTCGGCTGTTCGGCGCGAGGACGTATCCGATGAGTATTTCAGCTCCTTCGATCTCCTGCCTGTGTTCAGCAAGGAGCGGGCTTTCCCCGTGGCGTACTACATCTCGCCGCTCCATTACAACAGCAACTTCTTCGGCTACTCCGCAATATCGTTCGGCAAGGAGCCGATAAGCTTCAGCACGCTCTATCTGCAGTGGATAAACTACGTCAATGTGGCACTCGAACAGCTCCGTATAAAAGCGATGATGAACCGCACTATCTCCACTGCCAATCACGCCCTTCTCTACGACGAGGTGACAGGGCTCCTCAACAGGAACGGCATGGAAAAGGCGATGTCCGACTGCAAGAGCGATTGGACGGCACGCGGCTTCGATGCCGACTTCATCCGCATCCAGCTCACGGGACTGAACAAGACCTACTTCCAGAGCGGCGAGGACAAGTGTCAGCGCATTTTCGCCGCATTCGCACAGAAACTGAGAGAGTGCGTCAAGCCCGATGAGATATGCGGCACGTGGTCAACCAATATCCTCGGCGTGGTAACTGTTCACCCCGAACGCGCGGGCGAGCTCTTCCGCGAGCTGTCGGCAAAGTGCAAGGATTCGCAGTTCAGCGACGGCGAGAACTGCAACGTCGACTTCTCGCTCGGACAGTTCAGTCAGCCGATGAGCACCGACGTCAGCCTCGGCAATGCCATGCACAAGGCGGCGATAAACAGGCTCTTCAACTACAATATCTCCGAGAACAGCGCAAACCCGCAGTTCGAGAAGCTGTGTATGCTCCGCAACAGGATAATGAAGAATCCCGAAAATCCATGGAATATCAGCGAGATAGCCGAGAGTCTCTACCTCAGCAAGAGCTATCTCCAGAAGATATACAAATCCTACTTCAACAAGAGCATCATCGAGGAGATGATACAATTCCGCATAGAAAAGGCGAAGGAACTGCTCTCCAATACCGATATGACCGTTACCGAGATATCCAAGGAGTGCGGCTACTCGTCGTACAACTACTTCGTGCGGCAGTTTAAGATCTCCGAAGGGCTTTCACCGTCGGAGTACCGCACCAAGAACGGGAAATAAAAATCAAATCCATCGCCGAAGGCGATACTGCAATTATTCACTACTCATAAAAAAGCACGGACGACTTGTCGTCCGTGCTTTTTACGCTTTCCTTATCATCAGACATTCGCCCGTCCTGACAAAACCCAGCCTTTCGGCTGTTCGATTCGAGCCTTCGTTCGACTGCTGGCACGACCAAGTAGGTCGGCGGCGAGGAAGCACCTCCGCTATTGTCAGCGAAGCCGCCGCAAGCGCCAGTCCGCGGCGGCGATAGCCCTCGGCTGTCTCGATGCCGATGTCCGCCTCCTCGCTGCTCACCGCGGACGTGAACGCCCACGCCGCAGGTTCATCGCCGTGCATTATGCATATTCCAGTGCCGCCCAAGCTGAACTGCTCAGAGCTGTCCCAGTACATCACGGGTGTGACCCTGCCCGCAAGCCTGCGGAAGAGGTCAGTGTCTATTTCCCGCGCCACAAAGCCCGCGGGAAGCTCTGCCTGCATAGCAGTATCTGAGGGGTAACTGTAAATATTCCTCGGTACAAGGACAACTCCGCCCCACCGTGAAAACAGCCCGCAAATACGCTCGTCACCGCAGATCAGCTTTGCTCCGCCGATAACGAGGCCGTAGACCTCACGCAGAAAGACTTCGTCGGGACTTCCCCACAGATAGGAGAATCCGCTGTTGTGGCGTATTAGTCCGCAGTTCCCGCTGTCGTCCGTGAAAATGGAGCCGCCCTGTATACCCTCGGCGACCGAGAGTGGAAACACCCTGCATGGGGAAATGCTCACCGCAGACGGAATATACGAGCGGAATTCGCTCTCAGGTATCAGTCTCATTTCGCGTCCCTTCTGAGCAGAAACAGTCTCCCGCTGTACGGCGGTATGTCCATGTCGAGGCAGGCGCCGTCCTGACTGAACTGTGTGCTCCCTTGCGGAGTGTCGCCGCTGTAGAGCTGGTCGTCCGAGTCGAGAAGAAGCTCCGCCTCGTAATCTTCGCCTATGGTGACGGAGTAGTCGAACT
>JAGCHA010000022.1 GCA_017649325.1 Ruminococcus sp. | reverse complement strand
TGGCTTGTGGATATCGTGATAGGACATTTCTCTCTTGCCTCTCGATGCTTTGCTTCGGTGTAGAGATACGACAATAACCGTATAACCTGAAATCACTCCTTTTTATCACAAATCTGACGTTCATCAGATTTTATACTACAATTATACAGTCGGAAAAGATAAATGTCAACAACTTTTTGTACTAAAGATATAAGTGTCAGATTTTATACTCATAGACAAAGCTCTGCATAAAAATCATATGTCAGAAGTTACAAAACGAGGTGATGTATTTGTGCAGCCGTAGCCACGGGACAACCGATATTCGACCTGCAAGCGCTGTACGTTACATACGTAGCATTCTCGGAGGACTGCCCCGATAATCTGAGCAGCTTCCTCGGCATACCCGATGACCTCGGAGAGCCGATATGGAACAGCATACTTGAGAATTATTTCGGCACAGCCGACAAGGCTGTCCTTTCTGCGATAAACGCGAAGATACAGCTTCTTGCGACAATACGCTTCCTGTATCTGCTTGCGGTATCTGACATGAAAAACGGTGAGCTTGGGGCAAAGCGCATACGCCGTTCACAGGAGCACATCACAGAGCTTCTCCCCAAAGTCCCCGATCTAATAATAGCAGTTTGACCGGAGGACTAATTACAAAAAGGCATTGCAGGTGTAACACTGCAATGCCTTTTTTATTCGTCGTTTTATTTGCAGGCAGAAACGCCATTTCGCCTGCTTTACTTCTGATATTTCGCCTTATCCATCTCGCGGATAGCCGCGCGTCGGATCTTACCGCTTCCGACGGTTTTGGGCAGCTCAGACACGAACTCCACTACTCTCGGATACTTGTAGGGCGCGGTATGCTCCTTGACGTAGTCCTTTATCTCCCTGACGAGCTCATCGGAGCCCTCCTTATCCTTAGTGAGCACGATAGTCGCCTTTACGACCTGCCCGCGTATCTCATCGGGAACACCTGTAACAGCGCATTCGAGCACATAGGGCAGCTCCATGAGCACGCTTTCTATCTCGAACGGACCAATGCGGTAGCCCGAGGACTTGATAACGTCATCGACTCTTCCGACGTACCAGAAGTAGCCGTCCTCGTCGACCCACGCGGTATCGCCCGTGTGGTAGAAGCCGTCGCGCCAGGTCTCGTCGGTATTTTCGTCGTCACCGAAGTAGCACAGCGCAAGTCCGGGAACACCGTAACCGACGTCCTTACCGTCTTTGAGCTTGATGCAGATTTCGCCGGTCTCGCCGATGCCGGCGGGAGTCCCGTCGGGCAGGAGCACCTGCACATCGTACTGCGGATTAGGCTTGCCCATACTGCCGGGCTTAGGCTCCATACCGACCACATTGGCGATAGAAAGTGTAGTTTCGGTCTGCCCGAATCCCTCCATGAGCTTGATGCCGGTAGCTTTGTAGAACTGGTGGAAGACCTCGGGATTGAGTGCTTCACCTGCAATGCAGGCATATTTCAGCGACGAGAGGTCATACTTTGAGAGATCCTCCTTGATAAAGAAGCGGTACATAGTCGGAGGCGCACAGAAAGAAGTAACATTGTACTTCTTGAACATGGGGAGAATATCATCCGCATGGAAACGTTCAAAGTCGTATACGAACACCGCTGCCTCGCACATCCACTGCCCGTAGAGCTTACCCCAGAGCGCCTTGCCCCAGCCCGTATCAGAGATAGTGAAGTGCAGACCGTTGGGGTCGGCATTCTGCCAGTAGCGCGCTGTCACGTAATGACCGAGCGGGTACTGATAGCTGTGGAGCACGAGCTTGGGATTACCCGAAGTACCCGAGCTGAAGAATATGAGCATGGGGTCAGTACCGCAGGGAGTCTCGTCAGTACGCTCGAAGTGGGTACTGTAAGCGGAAAGCTCCTCATTGAAGTCGTGCCAGCCCTCACGCTGACCGTTGACCATTACTTTTGTACGGAGAGTCGGAGAAGATGCACAAGCCTTATCGACTTCATCAGCGGACTCTCCATCAGCGGTACATACAATAGCGGATACCTTCGCAGAGTTGAAGCGATACACGAGGTCATGCTCCTTGAGCATATTCGACGCAGGGATAACGAGAGCGCCTATGCGGTGGAGCGCGATTATCGAGAACCAGAACTGATAATGGCGCTTGAGAATGAGCATAACGCGGTCGCCTTTCTTTATACCGAGCGACTTGAAGTAATTGGCAGTCTGGCAGGAATAGCGCTTGATATCTTTGAAAGTGAACCTCCGCTCGTTCTTGTTTATATCGACATAGATCATTGCAGTCTTGTCGGGACATTTCTCGGCCATAGCGTCGACGATATCATAAGCGAAGTTGAACTTATCCTGATTCTCAAAGTTCACGGCACTGAGAATGCCCTCCTCGTTGGTCTCGGACTTGACGAACTTCTCCGCAACGGGGTGTAGCAGACCCGCCTTGTCTACATTTGTGAGGTGGTGCTCAGCGATATGCTCCTTATATTCGGACATACCTGCGGCCCCCCTCGGAGCAGTAACAAAGGCGTAGATCTCGCAGTCCTCGCCTCCGAGCGCGACCTCGTCATGCGGGAGCGAGCTGTCGTAGTAGATACAGTCGCCCTCGTGGAGTATCTCTGTATGCGAGCCTACCGTGATACGCATAGTTCCCTTCAGCACGATATCCATTTCCTGACCCGCATGGCTTGCCATATGGAGCGGCTGAGAGAGCGCCTCCTCAGAGAACGGGATAACAACATGGAAAGGCTCGACGGTCTTATTCTTAAAGCGCGGAGCGAGGCGGTTGTAGGCGAAGCCCTTCCTGCGGACAATCGGAGCGCCCTCTCCTTTTCTCGTAACAGTATAACCTCTGAGCTCGGGGCTGCTGCCCTCCATAAGCTCGGTGATATCGACATTGAAGGTATTGGCGCACTTGTAGATGAAAGTGAAGCTGAAATCCTGCTCCCCTGCTTCAAGCCTACAGTATTCCTCAGCGGTATAGCCTGTTTTTTCAGCCATTTCCTCGACGGACAGCCCAAGGTCCTCACGCAGGTGTGAAATACGCTCAGCGACCTCCCTTATCTTGACTTCTTCATTCTGTAACTGTGTCATTTCGCTCATAGATATCTCTCCTTAAAGAAAAAATTTCGGTGTCGGAAAGTGAAACGAACGCGTAAAATACCGTCAAAGCCGCGAAAAACAAAAAAGCTCGTCTCAAAGAAAAAACTTTGAGACGAGCATCGTAAACTGAATACCCGCGGTACCACTCAAATTGTGCCGCTATTGCGTAACACCACTTTCAGACTCCATCAAGTCCTATTCATTGACGCAGAATCACGGAAGCACTTACTGGAACGTTCAGCGCTTCGGCTCAGAAGGGATACACAGCATTGCTTATCACCGACTCACACCAACCGTCGGCTCTCTGCAGACATAGGCGATACTCTGCTTGTCTTCCTCATAGCTTATGTTTTGGATTATAACACACAATTCGGAATTTGTCAAGCCCTTTTGAAAAATTTTTTGAAATGCAAAGGTCAGACCTCCATCGCTTGCCGTTCTCGGAGAACGTCCTTATCATTCACATTACGAACGAAAACGAACAAGGGCGGAACCAAGTCCGCCCTTGAATTATATCATTTTTTTACCGCAGTAGGGACAGCATCTCGCCACTGCAAATCTGCCGACGAGATAAGAATCACAGTGCGGACACCGCACATATATCAGTTTCATGATGAGACTCACTAATGCTCCAACGAGTACTATTACCGTACTGATTATCACTGTCATCTTAGACGGTATAATGAGTATCAATCCTAATCCTAAAAGGAAACTGCCCAGCATAACGCCGGCACATATCAAAGCATTAATGAGCGGCGAATGATTTTTCATAATTATTCTTCCTCGTCATCCTTAGCCTGCCGTCCGCTGTTAGCAGGGAGTGACTTCATTGTCGGGAACAGGAGTACGTCCCTGATGGAAGCGCTGTTGGTGAGGAGCATTACGAGACGGTCAATACCGTAGCCGATACCGCCCGTAGGAGGCATACCTATCTCAAGAGCACGGAGGAAATCCTCATCGGTGCGGTTAGCTTCCTCGTCACCCTGAGAGAGAGCCTCTTCCTGTGCCTTGAAGCGCTCGCGCTGATCAATTGGGTCATTGAGCTCGGAGTACGCATTGCACATCTCACGCCCCGTAATAAAGAGCTCAAAGCGCTCAACGTAGTCGGGAGCATCGGGCTTCTTCTTAGTGAGCGGAGATATCTCAATGGGGTGATCCATGATGAAAGTCGGCTGAATGAGGTGTTCCTCGACGAAAGCCTCGAAGAAGAGGTTGAGGATATCGCCGCGCTTGTGGCGCTCCTCGTACTCAACGCCCTTTTCGTCGGCTATCTTGCGGGCCTCTTCAAGGGTATTGATGTTGTTGAAATCAACGCCGGAGTATTTCTTAACAGCGTCTATCATAGTAAGGCGCTCGAATGGCTTGCCGAGGTCTATCATATACTCGCCGTAGGGTACGCAGGTAGTACCGCACACCTCCTGAGCGACGTGTCTGAACATATTCTCGGTGAGGTCCATCATACCATAGTAGTCGGTATAAGCCTGATAGAGCTCCATGAGGGTAAACTCGGGGTTGTGACGGGTATCTACGCCCTCATTGCGGAAAACTCTGCCTATCTCGTAAACTCTCTCGAGACCGCCTACGATAAGACGCTTGAGGTAGAGCTCGAGGCTTATGCGGAGCTTGACTTCCTCGTCGAGAGCGTTATAGTGCGTCTCGAAGGGTCTTGCAGCCGCACCGCCCGCATTGGAAACGAGCATGGGAGTCTCGACCTCCATAAAGCCCTGATTATCGAGATAGCGGCGGATAGAAGCGATTATCTTTGAGCGCTTAACGAAGGTGTCCTTGACCTCTGGGTTGATGATGAGGTCGAGGTAGCGCTGACGGTAGCGAGTATCGGTGTCCTTGAGACCGTGCCACTTCTCGGGCAGCGGGAGCAGCGACTTAGAGAGGAGCTCTATCTTTTTTGCGTGGATAGATATCTCGCCCTTTCTGGTACGGAAAACGAAGCCTTCAACGCCGATGATATCGCCGATATCCCACTTTTTCTTGAACTCCTTGAAGAGGTCAGCGCCGATGTCATTGGAGCGCACATACACCTGAATCCGGTCGGAAGCGTCACGAACGTCGATGAAGTTAGCCTTGCCCATATCTCTCCAGCTCATGATACGACCCGCGATGCGGACAGTATTCTCATTGAGCTTTTCGAGCTCGGCAGCCTTTTTCTCCTCATCGTCGCCGCAGGCAGCGAGTATCTGAGCTTCCTCAGCCTCATACTTAGCCTTGAACTCGGCAGCATGACCCGTAACATCGTACTTCGTAACGGTAAAGGGGTCACAGCCGCCCTCACGGAGAGCAGCAAGCTTATCGAGCCTGTCCTTCTTTAAAATATTTATATCCTGCTCTTCCTCAGCGGGAGCAGTAGTTTCCAACTGATTTTCCTGATTTTCGCTCATTATAAAAGTCCTTTCAAAAACCGTAGTATTATGTAGGGGCGGATGCCAACATCCGCCCGCATTTTACACAAAAGCTATATTCGGGTCGATACAGGCATCGATCCGTACGCCGATTTCGGTGCAGCCTGCCTTATTTAGATATCTCAACGACCTCGAAGCGGAGCTCGCCGACGGGAGCCTCGACGATGAATGTATCGCCGACCTTCTTCTTCATAGCAGCCTTGCCGATAGGCGACTCATCGGAGATCATATGATTTCTGACGTCAACGTGGTTAGTGCCGACGATAGTGAAAGTCTCGGTCTTTTTAGTGCCGACCTTTCTTATCTTGATGATAGAGCCCATACCTATCTCGTCAACGGAGATATTAGAGTCCTCGATGACCTCGGCATTGTCGATAGTATGCTGTAACTCGGCAATTTTTGCCTCGAGTATAGCCTGTTCGTTTTTAGCCTCATCGTACTCAGCGTTCTCGGAGAGGTCTCCGTACGAACGGGCGACTTTAAGTCTCTCGGCAACTTCCTTACGTTTATTGATCTTGAGGTCGTCAAGCTCGAGGACGAGCTTGTCGTAGCTTGATCTTGACATCTGCTTACCCATAATGAACAACTCCTTAGATAGAATAAAAAATACTCATATATTATACTATAAAAAACGAGATTTGTCAATACAGACGGAAGTGTTTTTCATTTTCCTCCGCCGCTTGCAATTTCCACAAACTTATGATATAATTAATCATACTTTTTATGAAGCGAGGACAAGCTTATGAACATGATTCTTGACTGGGAGCACTATCTCCGAACAGCCGCAGACGCCGCCGCAGAGGGCATAGTCATGCTCCGCAACGACAACGGAGCCCTGCCTCTGAGCAAAGACGAGACAGTCTCCGTATTCGGGCGCATACAGCTCCACTACTACAAGAGCGGCACAGGCTCGGGCGGAATGGTCAACGTGTCGAAGGTGACGGGCATCACCGACGGACTCATGGAAGCGGGCGTGAAGGTGAACGAGGAGCTGCTCGGAATCTACCGCGAGTGGGACGAGGCAAATCCCATCGACCTCGGAAACGGCTGGGGCGGCGAGCCGTGGTCGCAGGAGGAAATGCCTCTCAGCGAAGAAATCGTGGAAAACGCCGCAGCAAAGGGCGAAACGGCGATAGTTATAATCGGACGCACCGCAGGCGAGGAAATGGAATCGCGCGTTGAAGCGGGCTCGTTCCTGCTGACGGACAAGGAAAAGGATATGCTCGCGAAGGTACGAGCGGGCTTCAAAAAGGTCGTAGTTCTGCTGAATGTAGGCGGACTTATTGACCTCGAATATATCGAGAGCACCGCTCCCGACGCACTTCTGTACGTATGGCAGGGCGGCATGACAGGCGGCACGGGCTGTGCTGACGTGCTGACGGGCAGGATAAGCCCCTGCGGCAAGCTCCCCGACACGATAGCCTGCAGAGTCGAGGACTACCCTTCTCACAAATATTTCGGCGACCGCGAGCGCAACTTCTACGCCGAGGACATTTACGTCGGATACCGATATTTCGACACATTCGCCCCTGAAAAGGTACGCTATCCTTTCGGATTCGGACTCTCGTACACGACATTTGACGTTGAGGTACAGACCTGCGAAGTCAGCGGACTTACCGCGAGCATATACGTAAAAGTACGCAATACAGGTAAATACTGCGGCAAAGAGGTAGTGATGATGTACCTCAGCCGACCGCAGGGCGAACTCGGACAGCCTGTCAAAACGCTCTGCGCCTTCGAGAAAACGCGAAATCTCGCGCCGAACGAGGAGCAGACCCTCATTCTGACCGCTGACCTCAGCGATAACGCTTCCTACGATGACAGCGGCGTAACGGGCAATAAAAGCTGCTTTGTGCTTGAAAAGGGACGGTACAGCTTCTTCATCGGCGGCTGCAGCAGCGAAGATTCCGCAAATATCGAACTTCACGAGACTGCAGTGGTACGCCGCTGTGAGCAGGCTCTTGCGCCGGTTGAGGCGTTCGAGCGCTTCCGTCCCCTCCCCGACGGTGACGGCTTCAAGCTCAGCTTCGAGCCTGTACCGCTCAGCGAGGTAGACGAGGACGCCCGCAGGCTCGCAGGACTCCCCGCAGAGCTCGAATATACGGGAGATAAAGGCATTCGTCTTGCCGACGTCTACCGCGACAGCCACACCATGGACGAGTTCATCGCTCAGCTCAGCGACAGCGAACTATCCTGCATAATACGCGGCGAAGGCATGGGAAGTCCGCGTGTAACCGCAGGAACGGCGTCCGCATTCGGCGGAGTCACCGACAGGCTCAACGAGCTCGGGATACCCGCGGCTTGCTGCTCGGACGGCCCCTCGGGAATGCGTCTCGATTGCGGAACAAAGGCATTCAGCCTGCCAAACGGCACGATGATAGCCTCCACCTTCAACAAGGAACTTATCACGGAGCTCTTCCGATGCATGGGCATGGAAATGAGCGCGAACAAGGTCGACTGTCTGCTCGGCCCCGGAATGAACATCCACCGCCACCCGCTCAACGGGCGTAATTTCGAGTATTTCTCGGAAGACCCGTACCTCACCGGCATCATGGCAGCCGCAGAGCTCCGCGGAATGCGCGAATCGGGAGTAACGGGCACGATAAAGCATTTCTGCGGCAATAATCAGGAAACGAACCGCCACTTTCTTGACACAGTGGTATCGGAGCGAGCTCTCCGCGAGATATACCTGAAAGGCTTTGAAATAGCCGTAAAACAGGGCGGAGCTACCTCGATAATGACCACCTACGGCAAGGTGAACGGATTGTGGACGGCAGGAAATTACGACCTCAACACTACCATTCTCCGCAATGACTGGGGCTTCACGGGCTTCACGATGACTGACTGGTGGGCTAAGATAAACCGCCGCGGCAAAGACCACGATGAGAGCGACTTTGCGGCTATGGCAAAGGCTCAGAACGACGTTTACATGGTCTGCGCGGACGGAGACGAGAACCCCGACAACACCCTCGACAGCCTTGCCTCCGGAGACCTCACACGCGGCGAATTACAGCGAAATGCTGCCAATATCTGCCGCTTTATCCTCACGACGAACGCCTTCCGACGCACCATAGGCGAGGGCGATACCGTCACTGTAGAGGGACGCCCCGAAGAAGAGCAGCTCTCCGACGAGCCCGTAGTATTCTACGACCTGACCGACGGTCTGAGCATCGACTTATCCGCCGTAAAATCGGAAAAAGGGACGAATCACAGCTTTGCGCTCACAGTCCTGGAACCGGGATGGTACGAGGTCTCGGTGACCGCTTCATCGCAGCAAAGCGAGCTTGCACAGATTCCGCTGACTATTTTTGCTATGGGCACTGCGAGCGGAACTCTAACGTGGAACGGCACGGGAGGAGCTCTTGTGACACATTCCACGCGGATACCGATGTTCTCGCGTTTCACCACTATAAGGCTGTATTTCGCGCAAAACGGTCTCGACCTTATCAGTATCGACTTCAGAAAAGACGAGGAACTCGGCTCTCTGACAGAAATATCCGTAAAGGAGGACTGACCGTGAATATCCAGATATTCGGGCAAAAAAAGTGCTTTGACACAAAAAAAGCAGAGCGCTGGTTCAAAGAGCGCGGTATCAAATTTCAGTCCATAGACATGAAAGAAAAGGGCATGAGCCGCGGTGAATTCGACAATGTGAAACGTGCCGTAAACGGCATAGAATCGCTGATTAACGAGTCTGCAAAGGACAAGCAGACCCTCACTCTGATGAAGTACCTCTCCGAGAGTGACCGTGAGGAAAAGCTGTTCGAGAATCAGCAGCTCATCAGGACTCCCGTGGTGCGCAACGGAAAAATGGCTACAGTGGGTTATTGTCCCGAGATATGGAGCCGGTGGGAGTGATTTTACCCGCAGTTTTATCTAAATTATTTATAGAGTCTAAGCAAAACTTTTAATATGAAGTTTCGCTCGAAAATGTTGTTTTTTTCGGTTAAAAATAGCGTAAAGACCGTAATGTTCCACGTGAAACATTCGTTCCGTGGTGATGCTGTTTTTATTAATTCTTATAGCATTATCCGCATTATATTTTAACCTTTTAAATAATAATATCATGGAAGAAAGGAGAATTTATGAAAATCGCAGTTTTTTCTGATATTCACGGTAACCTCACGGCTCTGAAGGCTGTTCTTGAGCAAATAAAGGCACAAAACGCCGACCTTACTGTATTTCTCGGGGATATTTTCCAGCGAGGCGATAAAGAATTTGAGTGCCTCGACCTTTTGAAAAACAGCGATGTCGTTTGTTTAAAGGGCAATTGTGAGCTCTACGCTGCTTACGGAGTAGATATCGACCCTGACGTTGAACACCTGAGGGCGTACTATGACGGTATAAGGGCAAAAATCTCCGATGAACAGATGAAATTCATCAGACAGATGCCCCTGTACTACGAAGACGAATTTTTCGGTCATAAGATGCTTTTTTCGCATTTTTTGTTTCTCGATATTGCTTCTCCTTATCCTTTCCTTCCGCTTTCAAGCCTGAAGGACGGCTCTTTCGACGAAGCCTGCAAAAGTAAATATATCGCCAAATATGAGCTTGCTGCCGTAGGTCACTCTCACCGGAATTTCGTGAACGGGAACATTGTCTCGGTCTCAGCTTCGGGATTGGAGGGAGCTTCTTTCCTCCTGATAAACGTTGACGAGAAGTCCGTGAGCTACGAGCGCATAAGCCTTGAATAAAGCGTCGAACTGAAAAACAGAAGTCTGCGGAGTTCTCACACTTCGCAGGCTTTTTTTCGTTTTCTGCTTAAAAAATCGGAAATATCTTCCCGCTCCTATTGCTTTTTTATTAATTATGTGTTATAATTAGTTAATGTCGGTCATTCGACATTAAATTGCTTATTATACGGTTTTTCCGTAATTTTAAGGGTATCACCCGAAAGGAGCTATTATCATGGGACTTAAACAAATCATCAAAAACGCCGCTACTTCCGCTATGAACACAGGTATCGGTCAGGCTATCATGGGCGCAGGAAGCGCTATCCTCGCCGACCAGTGGAAGGAATTCTTCTACTGCGATACTATCCCCAACGACACCTTCGTTGTCAAGGGACAGAAGCAGGTCAAGAAAGGCGTCAACACCAAGGGCAGCGATAACATCATCACCAACGGAAGCGTTATCGTCGTTAATGAGGGTCAGTGCATGATGATCGTCGATCAGGGTCAGCCTGTCGAGATCTGCGCCGTTTCGGGCGAATACGTTTACGATACTTCCACAGAGCCTTCCGTATTCTCGGGTGACCTCCTCGGCAGCCTTAAAGAGACCGTTCAGGTCCTCGCAAGACGTGTGACATTCGGCGGTGAGACTGCTCACGACCAGCGTATCTACTACTTCAATATCAAGGAAATGACGAACAAGAAGTTCGGTACTCCCCGTCCTGTTCCGTTCAACGTTACTTACCCCAAGCTCGATATGAGCTTTACCGTAGACCTCCGCTGCTTCGGACTCTTCTCACTCAAGGTCTCCAACCCTATGACGCTCTACAAGCTCTGCGGAAACGTCAAGGATTCCTACAAGTTCTCCGATATAGAGGAGCAGCTCAAGGGCGAAGTTTACGCTAAGCTCCAGCCCGCTTTTGCTAAGCTCAGCCAGAATATCCAGTACGATAAACTTCCCGGCGAGACAGAGGCTATCACTGAGGCCATGAAGTCCCTGCTTAACCCCTTCTGGCTCGAGCAGCGCGGTCTTGAGCTCGTTACTCTTGCTATTGAGTCCGTCAGCATACCCGACGACCAGAAGAAGCGTATCGAAAAGTACGAGGACCTCATGTGGGATACAAATGCTACACATGCTGCTTCTACCCTCGTTGGCGCTCAGGCTGAGGCTATGAAGAAGGCGGCAGACAATCCGAACGGCGCTGCTATGGGCTTCTACGGTCTGAATATGGCTCAGCAGGTGGGCGGCATGAACGCTCAGAACCTCTTCGCTATGGGTGCTCAGAACGATGCAGTTGCCGCAGCAGCAGGTGCTGTTGCAGGTGCGATCGGTGGCGCTGCTGCGGCAGGCGGCGGTGCTACATGGAACTGCGAATGCGGTAAGGTAGGCAATATCGGCAAGTTCTGCGCTGAGTGCGGAAAGCCTATGCCCGCTCCCGCTCCCGCTGCCGATACATGGGCATGCTCTTGCGGCCATACAGGCAACACAGGTAAGTTCTGCGCTGAGTGCGGAAAGCCCAAGCCCGCTGACTCCGAAGGCTGG
>JAGCHA010000006.1 GCA_017649325.1 Ruminococcus sp. | reverse complement strand
CGGGACGACCGTTGTCCTCGCGTACTGTCACAACAGCGGTTGCTGTGGTCACATTGCCCGCAACGTCAGTTACCTACAGCTCGAAATTGTATGTGCCGGGAGCCTTATTGCTGAATGCAAAAGAATTATCACTGCTGAGCTTCTTCTCCTCGCCGTTGCAGGTGAATACTACGGAATCGACCTTGTCGTCGTCCTCATATGTTGCAGTAAGAGTTGCCACAGCATTGGGGTATACCCACGTCTTATCTGTTTTGAGACCTGCCCTGGGAGCCTGTCTGTCTAGCTTGACAGTTCTGCTCTCTGATACCTTATTGCCATACCAGTCGAAAGCGTCGATGACAATAGTTGTCTCCGCAAGGTTGTTGGACGGTATCGGAACAGATACGAGATATCCGTTAGCCTCGTCGATCTGTGCGATACGGTATACGCCCTCACCGAAAGCGGGAGTATTTGAGTAGAGCGCTCTCACCCATGATACCTGCTCGGGATCATCGAATTTGATGTTGAATGTGAGCGGCTCCTTATACTGTGTAACGTAAGCGGGTACGTCGGTAAGGCTCATCTTTACAGCCTTGTGAGCGTCCTGCTTCTCTATCTCCTTCCAGAGAGTCTCCTTCGCGAGAACAGATACTACAACAGATGCCTCGGTCTTGACTCCGCCTGCATCTACTGTGACCTTGACAGGGTAATCACCCTCTTTGTCGAAGGAATAAACTCTTCTGAGCGGGTCAGTGTCATCAGAGAGAAGCTTTCCGCCCTCTGCGTTCCACGTTATGCCAGAAACAGGGGCATACTTTCCTACAATGTCGAGCCTGAGCGTTACAGGAGCACCCGCAGTAACGGTATGAGCTCCGTGTATGGATACATCTGCACCCTGACGGATATCAGACGACTCAGGCTTGTCGGAGTAGACCGTGAGGTCGTAGAGAACAGGAGTCGAACCGTCAACAGACACCTTCATCTCAGCCTCTGCACGGAGATATCTGCCCTTGAGCTTGATATCCTGTCCGTTTGTCACTTTAGTCCTGTCTGAGAAGCTCTCTCCGTCCTCACTTGTGCTGAGGAAGATCTCCATATCAGAAGTGCCGAAGAGATCAGCATTCCACATCACGTACGACCACGGACAGCCATTTGTCTCGCTGTCAAACGTCTTGGAAGTCCAGCTTCCCGTGTCAGCGCTGGAGTTCCCTGCAACTGAAATATCGTCAAGGTAGAGGACACTGCCTTCGCCATTTGAATCGTATGAGATGAGCTTGGTATCCCTTGTGACCTGAATGTAGCCCCTTTCGGTAATAAGACCTGTCTTGAGAGCAAGTCCTATCTCGTCGGTCTCGTCAATCTCAAATGTATTGTAGTTCCATGAAAGCGTTACCGAGCCGTCTTCGTTGTATACGGTCGAATCAGGTGCCTTCTTCAGTTCACCGTTCTTCACCCAGTCGCCGTTCACAACAGTAGTGGAGAAGGTAACGTTTCTTGCGGCAATATTATATACCGCATCTGCCATATTGAGCAGGAACTTTTCAACTGTCTCTGCATCGGGGCAGAGCTTATAAGCGCCGTTCGTATTGATAGCAACATCCTGAACGGTGCTAGTGTTCGAGAAATCATAGGAGAACGGATTTATCTCGAAGGTATAGACTTTGGTTCCGTTCTGTCTGAATATCTCAGCCTGCTCGAGAGCGATCTCATCATCATTCGCGTAAGTATAGCCGTTTTCGCCGTCTGCGAGAAGGAATATGAACTTATCGCGTTCAGCGCTCTGCTCGTCAAACATCTGCTCGTTGACGATACGGAGTCCGTTGCCGTAATCGCTTCCGCCGCCGAGGTTATATTTCTCAATAGCTGCGACAAGCACCTCTTTGTCGCTTGTAAGCGGCGTATTGAGGCGGTCAAGCGACGTAATGCCGAGACGGTCATTTGGTCCCATCGACTCGATAATCTGAAGAGCAGCAGCCTTGATAGTCGGGATCATATCACTTACGCTTCCCGAGTTATCGATACAGAGCACAACATCGTTTCCGCTGCCTGTAACGAGCTTTCCGTATCCCTCGAGCGAATAGGAAAGACCGAGCTTATCACCTGTGGTCGAAACAGCCCCCTTATCCTGAGCAGCCTTTACACTTACTCCGCTCTCACCTCCGAGCGAGTAGTTCTTCTCGCTCGCCGCAGCCTTTGCGGGAGCAGAAACGAGCTTGAGCTCATCCCCTGCACCTGTCACGGATGCGAGCGTACCCGCTTCAAAATCGTCGGTGGAGGTATAAGTAACTACGGGTCCGTCGGATACAACTACCTTTACGGTATCAACTGCCTTCTTGCCTCCGAGCCTTGCAGTGAGCGTAATATCATACTCTCCCGACTTTGAGAATGCGAGCTTGGGAGCGAGCGTATTCTCATCGGTTATGGTCACATATTCCGCCTGTGCAGGAGAAACTGTATACTTAACATCTGCTTTGCTGATAGAAACACTGCCGTCGAGAGTAACCTCTTCGCTTCTGCTCGCGAATACCTTACTCTCTGAATGAGCCTTACAGCTTATCTGGAAGAAGTCGGCATAAGTCACCTTTACGGAGGTTCCGTTTATCTCGATGCTGTCCGCATAGATACCGCCAACGATGGCAATATTTTTCGCATTGATCTTGACCTTTCCGTTGGGAGCATAAATCAGTCCCGAGAAATCGAGGCTTGCAGCATCAATGGTGATATCTCCTTCCTCAGACATGATCATCGCCTGAGAGAGCGCATCATTGCTGCCGAAGCTGATATCAACATCTCCCGAAGCGGCAAGACGTCCACTTCCGCTGAATGAAGCGTGATCGACCTTGAGGTCGCCGTCCGTATAAACGGATGTCGTTCCGAGGTCGATAGCAGAATCGGATATTACCTTATCGCCTTTGAACTCAAAGTCATATGGCTTGATGTTGTTGATGAACTCGACATAATCAGGGAGCTTGCACTCGTTGCTGCGAACACCGAGGGAGTTGATACCTGAAACACGGAGCTTATCGCTGTTTCCCGTATAATCAGCAGCCTTTCCCGAATATGCACCTCCGCCGATAGTTACTTCCTTTTCATTAAGGATAGCTCCTCCGCGGGCATAGAGAGCCATCTGTGCCGCCTCGAAGTCGATTGTATTCGAGCTCTCGGCGTATGCCTTGGAGAACGGCTCCATAGGTAAATACAGAACAGTTGAAGTGATAGCGAGCGCAGAAGCGATAGCTCTGGAAATAAACTTATTCATCGTCCTCTGCCCTCCTCTTTCTGAATACTACTGCGGCAGCAGCGGCAAAGAGTCCCATTCCCGCAAAGGCAAATACACCCTTGTCGCCTGTCTTGGGAGAGTCAGACTGAGCCTTGTTGCTGCCCGAACCCGCAGTCTCGCTGTAAAGACCGTACTTTGTTCCGACGGAATACTTGTCGCCCGCCTTTACGGTCTTGTCGCTCCATGTGACAGCAACAGCGTTGTCGCTGACAGAGCCACCAGCCTTATAGGACAAACGGCCATTATAAAGGTCTGCCCAATCGGCGATATCAAAGGAATCGGGAGAGTTGCTGCCAAGGGTGGTAATACCGTAAGCAGCGATCTCACCTTTCGAATTCTTTATCTTCCACTCCTTCGGGACATTTTCGCCCCTGAAGGTCTTTTCTTCAGTGTAGGAATCATCTCCGACCATTACAGGATCCGTCTCTGAATCGGCTATCGTAGGATCCACGACAGCGCGTACAGTCACCGAAACGTCCTCGTCGGTCTTATTCTCTATTGTATACTCAATACCGAGCATATCGTAATTGGAGGTATTACCCTCGGCAAAAGCCAGCTTCTGTCTTATCTCTACTCCGCCAAAATCCTGAATGGTAATAACGGAGCCGTCATCTGCGGTGTAGGGCTTCTTGACACTATCACCCTCGCTGTACAGCTTCACATTTCCGTTTACGCTTATCTCGGCAAAAGAGGTGCAGTACTGCGCATAAGTAAGCGGGTCGCCCGATTTTCTTCTGAGGACATATCCCGCATAATCGGTAGTTCCCTTGGAATCGTTCACCTTGAGATCGAGATAATCGTTATAGACTTCGACGCCTTTGGTCATCATTGGCTTGAGCGAAAGCACCGAGGCTGTGAAACAGCATACTGAGGCAGCTGCAAGGACAGCAGAAATACGGTTCCTTGTTTTTCTCAGCATATCGCGGCGCCTCCTTCCGAAAGATGATCTGGGTTTCTTTTCATATTCATTCTCCTTTTATTACTGCTTTTACTAAGCATAAGACCATGTGTCTGCGCAAGAAAATACGAGTAGTATATTTCGCATCTAATATTATAAATACTAAACGATTTGTCTACTTTACGTAAAATAATTAATCTTGCACATCCTACGTATTCTACCACGTTTTCACCAATTTGTCAAGTTGAAATTTGTGCAATCTCACATCAAAAGTTGTGATAATTGCACAGTCGACCGAAGATAAAAAAGCAGCGGTATCAGATGATACCGCTGCTTTCGCGTTATATACTGCGGCCCGAAAGCCTTTGTTTAAAGCTTTGCAAGCAATACGCCGAGATAATCCCATACAGTTGAATAGATATCACTGAACTCAAAGTGTCTGTCCTTATCATATACAAGTTCAACTGTCTTTTTGGCAACATTATAGATCATACCCAGCTTAGCCGAGATAAGTCCGCCTGCATCGCCAAACCGGTCTAACACGGTACAAGCGACATTAGCAAGAGTATCGATCATATTTACCAATGTAAACTTCTTATACTCAAACATTACAGCATCTTCGTCCTCTGCTTCTGCAAAAGCAAAAATATAATCATAGTTTGAATATCTCATCGTCAGCGCGTCACTGAGCATGCTTGTAGCGCCTACGATTCCATAAAGTCCCTTTGCGAGGTCCTTCAGGTCCAAAGCAGCAACACCGCTGCAAAGGTCCTTGCCGCTCGAAAGCAGGTTGATTGCTCCGAGCTCCCAGTTCGTAAGGAACAGGCTGTTATTGAGCTCAAAGAGGTTCTCGAATTCCATCGACGAACCGCCCGCATTGCCGCCAGATATCATATACGAAGCTGATGCGTCCGTCATATCTATGGCAATATACGCTGTACCTTCCCATGTTCCGAGTCTGATCGTTTCAGGCACGAGCTCAACATAAAGTCCCTGATTGATGAAATCGCGTATCTCGTCCTTGACAGCACTCGTGATATTTGAAGCTTCAAGCTCCTTCTCCGCATTTGCGGGAGTGAGATATCTGAATTCCACGCCCTTCTTTGCGGCTTCGTTCATAACGGATATGGTAGATATTGAGGTGTTGCCCTTGTCAACGAGTTCCTGCCAGATGTATCCCTCATAGTATGAGCCGAGCATACCGCATGCGAGCATAAAGTTCTTTTCTGCCTGAGCATCGCCGTCAAGGCTTATAGCAGCTCTGTTGTCGTATGCAACATCAATAAAGAAAGAACCGAAATCAAGATTCCTTGTTATGCCGAAGGTCTGACTCTTGCTGAATTTGTAGCCTGTGATTCCAAGACCGAGGCGCTTGGTTACGTCGATATTGTTTATTGAAGCATACAGGTCTTCCTGAACATCGCACATCGAGAAGTAGTATTTGCCTGCATAATCGAGGAATGCTCCGAGCTCGTCATGGCTTACCATGTTCTTGGGCTCGTAGTTTTCCTGAGCATCCTGCATTCTGAGGTATGCCGCCTTTGTCTCATCGGGAGTTATTGACTGGAGATCAAGGTTAATGGCATACATGGAACCGGCAATTATGTTGTCATCGAGTACCGTTGTACCGCCGCAATTCCTGATAACAGTGTTAAGCTGGTGATCTGTTCCGAGCTGAGTCTCAAAGAGCCACGAAAGCTCATCATCCTCAAGCTCGTATTTCTTGCTTCCTACTGTTACTACGGGAGCAACGTTTACGAGGTAAGCAGGCACATCAACAAGTCTGTCATAGTGTGAGAGCACATTTGCATCGGAATCCGATACAGGCTCATACGATACAGTCACGGATTTGCCGTAGAGCTCGGAAACAGGGAGGCTCATCAGGCTCTCGCCGTCGATATAGACGGAAACCATATCCTTATCGCTGTCCTTGATGAAGCTGTAACGCTCGTCAACGCTCAGAACAGTGTAGGGAAGAGAAGCGGGTATGTAGGTGTCGCTTGTCTCGACCACCTTGCGGTAGTGACACTCGATATTCTCGCGTGCAGCGACCTGAGCCTTGCCATCGAGCTGGTTGTTCTTGTTTATCATCTCGAGGAGAGCGAGATCATCCTCAGAGTATTCACCCTTTATAGACTCGATCTTAGCCTCGAGCTTCTTGAAGCTCGGGTCAAGCTGTACCCATACTGCGTCGCCCGACTGGTTGCCTGCTCCGCGGTAATCGGTATAAGGTATATATGCCTCGACCCATGTGCGCTCCATCTTGAAGCCTGTGATATTACCGTTATTTGTAACAGCCCTGACGTTCCTGTGACCTGTCGCAAGGATACGTCCTACCGCTGTCATGTTATCGGTGCCAGTGATATCCTTTGCCTGCTCGGCTGTGATATAGACATTGCCCCTAACGTATCTTGCGGGGATATTCTTTGCTCTGAACAGAGCGATTAGCAGAGCGGCCTGATCCATGTCATTACCGCCGTTCTGCGCAAGAGTTGCGGCAGCACCCTTCTTCGAGCCCGAATACGCTTCGTTCTTGAAGTTGTTCTTGACAAAGAGGTATATACTGTTTGCATCGCCGAGTGAATCAGCGACATACTTGAACAGCTCTGCAGTCTCGGACTCTCCCTCGAGCTTGAGGTCGTTGTCCGTAGGCGGAGCGGAATATATCGGAGCTTCTTCGAGTTTCCCGTCGAGCTCGACAGTCTCGAAGCTGTCAGCGGAGCCTTCGGTAGTGGGGATAGCGTCGGAGTGCTTATGCTCGGGACGCGATTCCACGTTCTCGCTGAGGATAGCGAGGTTCTTCTCGGTATCAATGCCGTTTCTGAGTTCTTCTATCGCCTTGGATGTCTGAGCGTATCTGACATTGACCTCGTTCTCGTATTTCTGCTGACGCTCGATAATCTCGTCGTCAGCCCATTCGCTGATATCAGCCGAGTAAGCCTCGACTGCCTGCTTCGTAGCGTTCATCTCTGCGATTATCTCATCGCATACCCTGTCGAGCTTTACAGTGTCATTATCGCTGAAAGCATTTTCAAGGCGGTCATAGAGCGGCTCTGTCTCCTCTGCGGAGATTATCTCAGCCGAAACATTGCTGTACTTGCTGTTTCTGTTGCCGAGGCTCTTTTTCAGTACAGGCAAAGGACTTGAAGAAGAAACCGCGATAGAGCAGATAAGTGAAACTGCTGTTGCAAATGCTGTTATCTTTAGCTTATTCATTCTCTTTGCCTCCTAACAATTTTACTGTGACAAGACCAAGCAGACTGAGTGTGCTTATGAACCACATATATATCGGGATACCGCTGTCGCCTGTCTTGGGATTTTCTGTTGCCGCAACAGTTGTAGTCGTTGCAGTCGTTGATGCAGCGGTCGTTGTGACGGTAGTTGTGGTCTCGTATGTGTTCTCGAAGCCGTCATAGTCGAGGTCGGAGTTATCGTCCTTGTACTCGATGCTGAGAACGCCCGAATATTTGCCGCTGCTCGGATCTGCGAGAGCAAAACTTGTCTTTCCTGTAAATGTATCACCTGCTGCGATAGAAACTGTATCGGAATAGGTGTATACGGGCTCGGACGAGCCGTCCTTGTATACCTTTATTGATACAACTGCATTTTCAGCGTCGGAACTGCTTGTGTTCTTAACGGAGAAATCAGCACTTCCCTTGTCGTTCGAGTCGCTGAGATCAAGCTTACCCGTGAAGGATGTAACATCGCTCTCGACTGTGAATTCAACGGAGTCGGACGAGAGCTCGAGCTCGCCCTGTGTAACTGTTGCTGTTGCCTTGTAGTCGCCGTCAAGGAGATCGCCGGGCTTGAGTGCGTCTGAGATGTCAAATGTGCCTGCGGGCTCGACAGCGCTGAGGTCGTGCCTGAACGAAGCGGCTGTATTGCCGTCCTTATCGGTAACGACAACGCTGAGAACAAGGTCGTTTTCGGTCATTGCCTTGCTGTTGTTGGATACAGTGTTTGCGAGGTTTATCGGGTCGGTAAGTGAATACGACCTCTTGTCACTGATGATGAGGTTGCTTACGCTCTGCTCATTCGCGATCTTGAATTCGGATTCTGCCGAAGCAATGACCTCATTGTTGCTGAGCCAGTTGATGACCGCCTTGTAGCGTCCCTCAGTCTCCTGAGGTATCATCCACTCGGCATTGCTGAGTAGCTTTACGTCAGCATTGAGCACCTGATCCTTTGCGGAGACGAGCTCTGCTGTCTTGTGGTCGAATTCGTCGTATATCTCGATTGCCATATCGGCAGTTCTGCCGAATGGTGCGGATATCGTCTCTGCATCGATAGCGACCTTCTCGCCGTAAGCGTAGAGCTTCTTGTCTGTGTCGATGTCGGTGATGAACTTGTCCTCCGCGAAGGGAAGTATCACTTCATCGCTGATGTTGCCTGCGTTGTCTACCGCAAATACGTGGATGTACTGCTTCTGCGAGAGATCGGTAGGAACCGCCTCAAGCACAGCCTTGCCCTTGGAGTCAGCAGGAACGATACCGAGGATATCCTCGCCGTTCTCGCCGCGCTCGATGAGCTCGGACTTGGGCTCGGCACTGCTGTCCACTTTGACAACGAAACCTGCGAGGTCAGCGAATGCAGTGTGCTTTCTCACGTTTGAGAGAACTCTGTCGGAAGTGCTGTTGATGGGGTTAGCGCTGATGTAGTATTCGTAATCTGTGGGATTGTCCTTTGTCTGTACGTTCAGAACAGCCTTGCCGTTCTCGTTCGATGTTGAGAGCACCTCGGGAACATCGGGAGCGTCAACATCATAGAACGAAGCGTCCTT
>JAGCHA010000021.1 GCA_017649325.1 Ruminococcus sp. | reverse complement strand
TACCTCTCGGGTCTGGGACGTGTCCTCACCCGCGGAGCATCACCCTCCGATACGCTGACGGGGTTCCTGCGCAACTGATAAATAAGAAATGAAAAGAAAAGATACCTGCTCAAAAAAATGGAGCATATATTCAGATATATGTGGATTGCTGAATCTGCTGACAACATTGCTCATGACTGTAGGTTCGGGCTTTATTATGCATTTTATCGGATTAGATATCGTTTCTGTATTTATTGGCTGTTTTGTTTTGTTCTGGGTATTTGCATGGATAGAGGAGCATTATATTTCACGCTTCATTAATGTTGCCGTTGAAAAAATAATGAAGATTGACATAAAAAAGGGAAGTAATACTGATGGACAATAACTATTTTGTGGATTCGGACAAGCTCTCCGAATCCGCACTCGAAAAAAAACACCGCCTCGAGAACGACCCGTCCTCGCGTACCGACCATATGCAGTATATGGAAGGCATGGAACAGATAAGCTCCGACATCCGCGGGAAGGTCATCTCCGAGATGCAGAACTATGACTACAGCAAGTACACTCCCGCAGATGTGCTCCGCGCACTGAGGCACGATACTTGCTCAGTCGAAGACTTCAAAGCACTCCTCTCCCCTGCCGCCGAGCCCTTCCTCGAACAAATGGCTGAGAAGGCAAGGCTCGAAACGCAGAAGCACTTCGGCAACACCGTCTACCTCTTCACGCCGCTGTATATCGCCAACTACTGCGAGAACTACTGCGTATACTGCGGCTTCAACTGCTACAACGACATCCGCCGCATGAAGCTCTCCATGGAGCAGATAGAGCACGAGATGAAGGTCATCTCCGAGAGCGGAATGGAGGAGATACTCATCCTCACGGGCGAGAGCCGCGCTCAGAGTCCAGTTGAGTACATCGGCGAGGCGTGCAGGCTCGCGCGGAAATACTTCCGACTTGTCGGGATAGAAATATACCCCGTCAACACCGACGAGTACCGCTACCTCCACGAATGCGGCGTCGACTACGTCACCGTCTTTCAGGAGACCTACGACAGCGACCGCTATGAGCAGCTTCATCTGCTCGGACACAAGCGCGTGTTCCCCTACCGCTTCGAGGCGCAGGAGCGCGCTCTTATGGCGGGTATGCGCGGCATTGCCTGCTCAGCTCTGCTCGGGCTCTCTGACTTCCGAAAGGACGCCCTCGCAAGCGCGCTGCACGTCTACTACTTACAGCGCAAGTACCCGCATGCGGAGATATCCCTTTCGTGTCCGAGACTTCGCCCCATTGTCAACAACGAGAAGATAAACCCGCTCGACGTTCACGAAAAACAGCTCTGCCAGGTGCTCTGCGCGTACAGGATATTCCTGCCGTTCTGCGGTATCACGGTGTCCTCGCGTGAGAGCGAGAGCTTCCGCAACGGCATAGTCAAGATCGCCGCAACTAAAATATCCGCGGGCGTGTCCACGGGCATCGGAGACCACGAGAGCAAGTACACGGGCAAAGAGGCTGACGAGGCGGGCGACGAGCAGTTCGAGATAAACGACGGACGCAGCCTCAAAAAAATGTACGATGATATGTCGGGCGAGGGGCTCCAGCCCGTGCTGAACGATTACCTCTATGTGTAACATAATTTGTGTGACGAACAGGCGTCTGTGTGAGGACTTTCCCGCACAGCTCCGAAAAGTAGCCGAAGCAAAGCCAAAAGCGGTGATACTCCGCGAGAAGGACTTGTCCCCGAAGGAATACCGCTCGCTCGCGGAAACGGTTATGCGTATCTGCGGGGAGAACGGCGTTCCGTGCGTACTTCACAGCTTTGCGGACATCGCAGCGGAGCTCGGTGCGGAGGCGATACATCTTCCCCTGCATATTCTTCGCACGCTTCCCGACAATATGAAGCGGAGATTTCGCACGATAGGCGTCTCCTGCCACTCGGTCGAGGATGCGCTCGAAGCACAGAAGCAGGGCGCTTCCTACATCACGGCGGGACACGTTTTTGCTACCGACTGCAAGCGTGGACTGCCTCCGCGCGGTCTCGACTTCCTGCGGGAGGTCTGCTCGGCAGTCGATGTACCCGTGTACGCAATAGGCGGGATAAGCCCGGATAATTACGGGTCTGTGCGCTCTGCGGGAGCGTCGGGCGCGTGTGTGATGAGTGGGCTGATGACTTGTCCAGCCCCCAAAAACTACCTTGACAGCTTCAGAGAGGAGAGTGACGTGAAATGAAGTTTTTACCCGAAATGCTCACCCTTTACGCTATAACCGACAACGCTTGTCTGCGCGGGAGAGACCTCGCAGAGCAGGTCGAGCTCGCCTTGCAGGGCGGCGTGACTTGCGTGCAGCTCCGCGATAAGGAGCTTGACACCGACGAGCTCGCCGAGGAGGCTCGCAGGCTCGTGCCGATATGCCACAGATACGGAGCTCCGCTCATCGTCAACGACGACTACCGCGCGGCTATGCTCGCAGGGGCGGACGGTGTACACGTCGGCATTGAGGACGCGCCCGTCGCGGAGATCCGCCGCATCGCAGGCGAGGACTTCATCATCGGTGCGACAGCAAAAACGGTCGGGCAGGCGCTCGCGGCTCAGAAAATGAGCGCGGATTACCTCGGCGTGGGTGCGGTATTCCCCTCCCCGACCAAGAAAAAAGCCATTCGCATTACTCCCGACGAACTCCGCGAGATAACGCAGAGCGTGAAGCTCCCGATATGTGCTATCGGCGGTATCACCGCGGAAAATGCCCATGAGATAAGCGGGTGCGGTCAGCGCGGAATTGCAGTCGTGTCGGCGATATTCGCCGCCGAGGACGTGAAGTCTGCAGCCGAACTGCTCCGTCAGAAGTCAGAGGAGGTAACGGGCTTATGATAAAGTCAGATCCCACAGATGAGCGCTTCTTCCGCATTTCGGACATTGTCAGCAAACCGACAGCACTCACCATTGCAGGCAGTGACTCCTCGGGCGGTGCGGGCATTCAGGCTGACATAAAAACTATGACCATGAACGGCGTGTTCGCCATGAGCGCGATAACCGCTCTTACGGCGCAGAATACCACGGGCGTCACGGGTGTCCTCGATACGCCGCCAGACTTCCTTGCAAAGCAGATAGATGCGGTGTTCGGCGATATTCGTCCCGATGCCGTCAAGATAGGTATGGTATCGTCAGCGGAGCTCGCGGAGGTCATCGCGGACAGGCTCGCCTACTGGGAAGCCGAAAATGTCGTGGTCGACCCCGTTGCCGTCGCGACAAGCGGCTCGGCGCTGAGCTCGGGCGAGGCTTATGAGGCGGTCAAGCGGCTGCTCTTCCCGATAGCCGAGGTCATCACGCCCAATATCCCCGAGGCGGAGCTCATATCGGGCATGAAGATAAGCTCAGCGGACGATATGGAAGCCGCTGCGATGGCGATAGTCGATAAGTACGGCTGCGCGACGCTCTGCAAGGGCGGGCACATGATAAACGATGCGTGCGATTTCCTCTGCTGCCCCGACGGTACGTCGCAGTGGTTCGAGGGCAGACGTATCAACAACCCCAACACTCACGGGACGGGCTGCACGCTCTCGAGCGCGATTGCGGCGGGACTTGCAAAGGGCATGGAACTCGCGGAAGCTGTCGAGTGCGCGAAAATGTACATCTCAGGTGCGCTCGCTGCTATGCTCGACCTCGGGCAGGGCAGCGGTCCGCTCGACCACGCATATATACTGAATCAACGATAAAAACTGAAAGGAAATAAAACCAATGAGAGAATACAGCACACAGATGGAAGCCGCTAAGAAGGGCATAATCACGCCCGAAATGAAGATAGTTGCCGAAAAAGAACACATGGACGCGGAAGTCCTCCGCGAGCGCGTGGCTTCGGGCGTTGTGGCTATCCCCTGCAATGTCAACCACAAGTCGATCTCTCCCGAGGGTATCGGTATGGGCATGAGAACGAAGATAAACGTGAACCTCGGTATCTCCGGCGATAAGAATGACTATGACATGGAAATGGATAAAGTTGACATGGCTATCAAGTTCGGTGCAGAGGCTATCATGGACCTCAGCAACTACGGCAAGACCAATACCTTCCGCAAGGCGCTCGTTGAGAAGTCGCCCGCGATGATAGGTACTGTTCCGATGTACGACGCTATCGGCTACCTCGAGAAGGACCTCCTCGAGATAACAGCGCAGGACTTCCTCAAGGTCGTTCGCGCACACGCCGAGGAGGGCGTGGACTTCATGACTATCCACGCAGGTATCAACCGCCGCGCTGTTGAGGCTTTCATGCGTGACAAGAGAAAAATGAACATCGTTTCCCGCGGAGGTTCGCTCCTCTTCGCGTGGATGATGATGACCGGCAATGAGAACCCCTTCTTCGAGTACTACGACGACGTGCTCGAGATACTCCGCGAATTCGACGTAACTATCAGCCTCGGTGACGCGCTCCGTCCCGGCTGTATAGACGACGCTACCGATGCGGGTCAGATAGCAGAACTCATCGAGCTCGGCGCCCTCACCGAGAGAGCATGGGCTAAGGATGTACAGGTCATGGTCGAGGGCCCCGGACACATGGCTATGAACGAAATAGCCGCGAATATGAAGCTCCAGAAGCGTATCTGCCACAATGCGCCGTTCTACGTGCTCGGACCTCTCGTTACGGATATCGCTCCCGGATACGACCACATCACTTCCGCTATCGGCGGTGCTATCGCTGCCGCAAACGGCGCTGACTTCCTCTGCTACGTTACTCCCGCAGAGCACCTCCGCCTGCCTGATGCCGCTGACGTTAAGGAGGGTATCATGGCAAGCAAGATAGCTGCTCATGCAGCTGATATCGCAAAGGGCATCCCCAATGCAAGAGATATCGACAACAAAATGGCAGCAGCCCGCCATGCTCTCGACTGGGAGGAGATGTTCAAGGTCTGCATCGACCCCGAGAAGGCTCGCGCTTACTATGAGAGCACGCCCGTTTCCGAGCGTCATACCTGCTCGATGTGCGGTAAGATGTGCGCTGTTCGTACGACAAATATGATCCTCAACGGCGAAAAGGTAGAATTCTGCTCGGAGAAATAAAGGAGCGTCCATATGATATATACGGTCACTTTCAATCCCGCGATAGACTACGTTGTCCACACCGATGAGCTCAAAGCGGGCGGTGTGAACCGCTCGTCCCGCGAGGAGATATACATCGGCGGCAAGGGCATCAATGTTTCGGCTGTACTGGCGGAGCTCGGCGTACAGTCGATAGTTCTCGGTTTCACAGCCGGATTTACGGGCATAGCTATCGAGCGCGGAGTCTGCTCTATGGGCATAGAGGCGGACTTTGTAAGGCTCAAAAGCGGCAATTCCCGCATTAATGTCAAAATAAAGACGGACGCCGAGACCGAGCTCAACGGGCAGGGTCCTGAGATAGACGAGCACGCCATTGACGAGCTCTTCGCGAAGACAGACCGCTTCAGGGACGGCGACACGCTTATTCTCGCAGGCAGTATACCGAGCAGCCTGCCCTCCGATATCTACGAGCGCATCCTCGGACGCATTGCTGACAGGGATATCCGCACAGTAGTCGACGCTACAGGCGAGCTGCTGCTGAACGTGCTTAGATACCGTCCCTTCCTCATCAAGCCCAACAATTTCGAGCTTGAAGAGATGTTCGGCGTTGAGCTCACAAGTGAGGACGACATCGCTGCTTATGCGAGAAAATTGCAGGATATGGGGGCTCGCAACGTCCTCGTGTCCATGGCTGAAAAAGGGGCACTGCTCCTCGACGAGAACGGTGAACTCCATAAACAGGGTGTATGCCGCGGCGAGGTCAGAAACTCCGTGGGAGCGGGAGATTCCATGCTCGCGGGTTTCGTGGCAGGACTTCCGCAGGGCTGCGAATACGCTCTCAAGCTCGGTACAGCCTGCGGCGGAGCTACTGCATTCTCCGATTGGCTTGCAAAAAAGCAGCTCGTCGACGAGCTGATGAGCCAATTATAAGCGACACAGCATATTATACGCAAAAAGAGCTCCCGAGGGAGCTCTTTTGTTATACCTCAGCAAGGTAATTCGCGATTGGGTCGTCATAAGCAGGCATTCCGCGCTCGCCAATCATGAACGATACCGCCCGCTGACAGTTGCAGATGACGTTCTCCACCGCATTACCGCCGTACTCGCCGTCGCGGGTCCACGTTATCTCCTCGTCGCTGAGCGAGGTGAAGGTTATCTTGTTCGTGCGGAAGAACTTGATGTAGTCCTTGTCTATCTCCACGGAGATGTTGAGCAGCGAGCGCACTATCTGCTGGAGCTGGATAAGATTCGCAGGCTTCTTTATCAGCGTGACCTCGAAAACACCATCGTCAAGGTAGAAGTCATTCATCGAGAGCAAGCCCGCTACCGAGGCCGAATTTGTAACCATTCCGAAAATATAGTCCCCCTCTACAACATTACCGTCGTACTCTATACGCATCCTCTTCGAGCGCAGGGTCGAGAGCTGAGTCATGCCGTTCAGGACGTAGGAGACGTGTCCGAACACGTTCTTGACCTGCTGCGAGGTCTCATACGCGACGCTCGTAAATGCTCCGAATGCTACGATATACGAGAAGTAATTATCGTTGAAACTGCCGATATCACACGGCGTTGCTGTTCCGTCAGTTATCCATTTAACGGCGTCCATGGTGTTCTTGGGTATGCCGAGACTGCGCGCGAAATCGTTGGTCGAGCCCGCAGGCAGGTAGCCTATCGGGACACGGCTGTGGCTCCTCATCATGCCCTGCAAACACTGGCTGAGCGTGCCGTCTCCGCCCGCACATACAATTATGTCAAAGCCGTTCTCGCAGGCGTAATTCGCCGAATCTGCGGCGTCGGAACCGCTCTGCGTGATATGCACCGTGACCTCAAAGTGTGCCTTGTTGAATTCGTCTATTATCTCGCCGAGCTTATCGCCGATAGTGGCTCTGCCAGCGAGCAGATTTACTATAAAATATAATTTCTGCATTATTTTGCTGCTCCAAAGATGATATTGAATCTATTATACCACATCCGTTTCAAAAATGCAATAAAAAAACTGCGCATATCAGCGCAGTCTTTGACTTTTATGAGCGAAACTATTTGTAGAGCTGTGGGGCACAAAAAAATTCGCGTTCCATAAGAAATGAAACGCGAACTGCGTGCGCCCACTCGGCGCTGGTTGGGGTGGAAGGATTTGAACCCTCGAAATAACGGAGTCAGAGTCCGCTGCCTTACCACTTGGCGACACCCCAATATATTGATTGATTCAGCTTTATTATTATACCACTACGCTGCTAAAAAGTCAAGTCTTTCTATTAATTTTTATATTTTAACCATACTTTTTTCGACTATGACGCCGCATCAAGGCTGAAACGTCAAAAAGCCCGGCTCAAGCCGGGCTTTTTCTATCCGTTCATTTTGCGGTAGCGTGCCATAAGCGACATCAGGTCATATTTGCACATTTCAGGTTTTATCTCCATTAGCTTCTGCTGAGTCACGAGGCAGGGATTTCGGCGGAATTTGTCGCTGCGCTCGCCTGCTCGCCAGCCTATCGAAGCCATATAACAGCACCAGCGCCTGTGCTCGAGAGCCGCAAGCTCATACGCGAAACTGTCCTGTTTCAGCTTGTCGAGCAGCTCCTCCTCGGAGCCGCGCATCTGCCATGCAGAGCCAGTATACCGCATGAGCGAACCGTCCCTGCCGAGTAGCTCCTCGAGCTTGTCGGCAAGCTGTGTTCCGCTCTCCTCCGCGAGCTTCGGGATTATATCGTCCTTGACCTCGTCATGATACGCGGCTGCCTTGCTCGACGAGCGTCTGAACAAGCGCAGACGGTTCCACTCCTGCTCGGGGTCGGCGTCGGAGTTGGTCTCCGCTCCCGCTTCATCGGCGGTGATGAGCGCGATATTATTGTAGAAGTGATTGTACTCCTTGGCGCTGCGGTCTATGGCGCGGTTGATTATCATATCAAGAGTGATGACCACGCTTCTGTCGTCAATGAGGCTTACGTCTGCAAGAGCACTGTTTTCCGCGGAGATATAGCCTGCAAGGCGGCGGTCGGTATCCATTCTCATCATTATCGGAGCCTTCAATCCGCTCTCGGAAAAGAGCTCCTCGAGCTGCATTGCGCAGTTGACTGCAAGGTCGATATCTTCAAGCGCGATGACTGCGTATGTATACGGGTCGGAGCCGAGTTTTCCGCGTATCAGCTCATAGAAGGTGTTGTGCGCGATGTTCAGCTCGTAGAAGTTTATCTCCAGCAAGCCGTCAGCCACCTCGCTTTTTAGCGTTACTCTGTTATCGGAGATGTCAAAGGTCTCAGGGCTGAGCTGATTGAGGAACACCGCCTTTTTCGCACGTACATCGGTGTCGAAAACGTCTATTACTATGCGGTTGCTCTCGTGGACAATACCGAGGTTCATCGCCTGCAATACCGCCTGCTGTCCGAGCTGACCGAAGCCCGCTGCAAGAATGTGGACATCCCACTCGCTGAGCGGCTTGTCCGTGCCCTTGTATACCGTATGGAGAGGGTGGTCGGAGTACATCTTGTGTATCTGCATTTCGGGCAGTCCCACAAGCTCGAGGTCAAAGCAGGCGTCAGTTCCTGCGGCGCTGTTGTAATACTCCGCGATAAGCCGTCCTATGCCCTCCTCCTCACACCTGCACGACACCTTTGCTCCCGCCGCAAGACGTATCCTGTTCGGGTCGTCATTTTCATTGAGTCGGAAGAGCTGAAGCAGCGAGAAATTACGTATCGACGAGTTCTCAAAGAGTATGATATTCGTCGCTTCTTCGATATTGGTCTTGGCAAGCAGGGCGGGAAGCTCCGACTCCTTTGCCTTGAGCACGTCCGCATTGTGTATCATATAGCCTGCCTTGTTCAGGCGGTAGACCTCCTCGCTGTCTATACTGTCGGGGGTCACGACAGGGACGCATACCTTCTTCGGGTCTGAGCTGTTGTTTTTGCGCATGGAGCTAATGTCTTCGTTATATCCGAAAACGACGATATGCTTGCATTTCCTGCTCCTGCGGAAGAAAATGATGAACCGCAGTATGCGCTCGAGGAACTTGTATATGAAGGATATCGTGCAGTACGGCGCTGTGAACACCGCCACGCAGTAAGCGTAGCCTATGCCCTTTTTGAGCGGTTCGGGGTCGCTCCTGATGAAGGCGACCGTGTCCTTTATCGTCACAGACGCCTTGAAGCCGAATGCGTTGATACTGTTCTGGAGCACGAGCAGATACTTGAAGAACGGCTCATAATCTTTGTAGTAGATGAGTCCCTGTGCCGTAGCTATCAGGAATGACAGCAAGGCAAGCAGGAATATCAGCCGCGTCGTTCTCTTGCGGCTCTTGTTATTGTTCATTTGTCTGTCCTTTCACCGAGTGCCGTGAGGTATTCCTTCGCGGCGTCGAGGAGCTGCTGTGTGGAGTATATCGGGAAATAGCCTATCTTGTTGCGGTCGCCGTCCCTGATGAAGACGATGTTGCTTTCGGCGGGAGCTCCCGCGAAACCGTCTACTCTGTAGCGCGCCGTGAATCTGCCCTTATCGAGCAGCCAAGCCTCTGAGCCGTCCCATACCACGAATTCACTCATGCTGTCCGCGGAGGGCTTTATCTTGAGCTTTGCTGCCTCAGAGCTGTCGGACTCACGGATATCGTTATCGGAGTCGTCAGCGAAGTCGAGGCGGCAGCTCCTGCCTGTAAAGCCGTCAGCCGTCATCTCGTAAATGCTCGAATCACGGCAGAGCACCGCGAATTTACCATCGCCGAGAGGCACCACGGAAACAGGCTCCTGACTTGTGCCGTCGAGCGATACCTTGTTCTGCACCTTGCCTGTACCGACGTCAAACAGCGATACCGTGCGGTTGTTGAAGAATACGCCGACTGTGTTCTCGTCCTGCCAGAAGATACGCTGAACCTCGAGCCTATCGTCTGCGGAGAAGTCGAAGTCAAGCACATTTTCACTATGAGAGGAAAAGTCATAGACAACGAGCGCATTTTTGTTTTCATCGTCGGTGAGTTGCGCATATATCGCTGCCTGACTGTTCGAAACGGCATATATACCGTTTAATACCTTCCTGCCCTCACTGTATGAATTAGCCTCGGTATTCCCCCACTCGGTGAATTTACCGTCTGCAGTGATATACACAAGGTTGCTCTCGGAGTTTGCGAGATAGTACACGCCCTCAGCTGACTCTGTAAACTCCATAATCGCGCGGTTCGACTTGGGCGCATCGGTAACAGTCTGCACCTGAAGGCTGACTGCGTCTACGATGAGGGTCTCCTCGCCGTTGAAATTGCCGTCCTTATTGGCGTTGACGACGAGGGTGTCCTTGCCGATGAAGGCTGCGCTGTTGATATCGTAGCCTGACATTGCCGTTACTTCACTGAGCCTGCCGTCCGATATCTCGTAGATGAACAGGTGATTGGTGATACTGTCGGTGTTTCCGTCGTATCCGCCATTTGGGTAGTAAGAAGCCGATACCGCTGCATATGCACCCGAGTCGGACACGGCAAGCACCTTGCGGTTGTACATATACTCGCCCGCGTCGATGTCGGTGTAATATTGGTTCTGCTTCACGTACTGGATATATGCGGTATTGGAGTAGTTATCCGCGGTGACATATCTGTCGCGGCTGTAGCTGCAAAGCGAGAGCGCCGTGTTCATGGTCTGGACCCTGTACGCAGCGTTGTCAGAGGGATTGCCCGTAGTGTAGTGACCGAGAGCTACCACGTACTCTGCGCTCTCCCTGACAGTGAACATTACCAGTCCCTTGCGGGTGAACGAAACGTCGATGACCTCACCGTCGAGAGGAATGTTACTGATGACATCGCCGTTCTCATAGTCGATGAAGGAGAGTGTGTTCTTGATCATCACAGCGAGGACGTCGTGCTCATAGCCCGAATCTTCGGCAGGCATGAGGAAAGATACTCCGCCGTTGTGGTAGTTTATCGGGAGCTTGGAGGTCCACTTCACCTTTAAGTCCTTGTCACAGCGTGAAAATACGGTCGAGGTGTCGAATGCAAGGATACTGCACGAAGTCACGAGCGGGTCGCCGTCCACGAACTGCAAGTCCACATTCTGGATGCCGCCGTTGTACTGGTTGGCTATCTCGAGCTCCTCGCTGAGCTCTATATCGCTGCCGTCTATCCTGTACGCCCTCAACATGCTGTCGGTATCGCTGTATACGTAGACAACTCCGTCGCGCACGGTATATATCTGGGGTTTCATTAAAATACCAACGGTCGGATCCAGAGCTTTGTTCATCTTCACTTCATTGGTTATTGTGCCCGTTTCACGGTCTATCAGCTCAAGATAGAAATTGTTGCCGGGGAAGGTCACGCCGCTCGGCATAACGTTCTTGTCCTGATACAGACGGAGAACGTACTTCTCGTCGTAGATGAAGTCGAAGTAGCTGTTTGCCTTCTCTGAGGCCGCCGCCTTCCACTTTATCTCGCCTGTTGCTCCATCTAAGCGCCATACGGTGTTGTCGGAGTTGCAGACGTAGACATCGCCGCCTGTACCCGGCTCGTCTTCATCTACACTGTGAACGTAGTCCGGATATATCCTGCCGAAAACAGAGCTGTTCTCGTAGCTTATACTGCTCGGAGAGGACGTTGAATCAAAATAAGTGCCTGTCTTGTCGCGGCTGACGTCGAAATATGCCGTGAGCTTGTTCGAGCTTCCTCCCGACTCGGAGGCAAATTCACTGTCGGAAGCCGATATCTTCTTTATCAGCGAGCCGTTTTCGGGGTCCCAGAAGTAAATGCCTGTAGCGTCCTGTGTGACTATTGACTTGCCGCCGCCCATAAATGAAAGCTGCTCGACTGCGCTGTCGTGTCTGAGGGCGAGCTGCGGCACAAGACGGCTGTGCGTGAACATTCCGAGTTCGCGCGAAAGAGCGTACTCCGCCTCGGGAAGAATGGGCTTGCTCTCGCTGTCTGCGGGCAGGGCTTCGACCGCCTTCTTTATCGCGGGGATGAGCTCGTTATCCTTGAAGAGGTTCTCGGACTCGACTGCGAGATGCCCCGAATTCTCCACAAGGAGCTCGCTGTTTTTGAGTTCGATCTGCTCATTCTGCTCCTTGATGCGGCTGTTCTGCTCCTTTATCTGCACGTTCTTGCCGCTTATCGTCACCGCTGAGGCGACGCTGATTACCGTAATGAGCGAAAGTATGCCCGATACTCCTCCGAATATACGCCTTCTGCGGGCTGCTTCGCGGCGCTTCTCGCGCTGGAACAGGTCGTTGAAGTCGCAGCCGAGAAGCGGTGCGGCTATGCGGAGGTACTCGGTGTTAAGCTTCTTCATCGACTCCTTGAGCGTGTCAGCCTTGATATTCGCCGCAAGCGGCTCTACCTCGACCTTTACCTTGACCTCCTCGCCCTTTTCATTGGTAGTGGTCATCTCGGTGTAGGTGAGTTCCTCGGGGAAGGATTCCTGCGGTTCGCCGCTGACGAGAAGGGTGATGATGTTCTGATTCGTGTTGTTGTGCAGCTCGCGGAAGCGCGTCAGCTCCTGCATACACCACTTGGACTCAGTATATTTCGGCGAGCATATTACGATGAGGTACTCGGAAGTCTCTATCGCGTTCTTGATATCCTCGCTGAGGTCGCTGCTGGACTGGAGCTCCGAT
>JAGCHA010000020.1 GCA_017649325.1 Ruminococcus sp. | reverse complement strand
TCAGCTACTGGGGATTCAACAGCAATCTGGCAGGCGAGCGCGACATCACGATTCAGTACGGAACTTACAACGTCCGTATCAATGACTACGTGTCAACGAATACGCAGATAAAGGTCTACGTCAACGAGAAGCCGACTCCCACCACGAGCTCGACTGTGACAACGACCGCTACGTCGACCGAAACTACGGCAGTCACCACGAGCACGACTCCCGTGACCACCGACGTGCCCATAAAGCCCGCCGATTATGACCTCGGTGATGTCAACCGCGATAAATCGGTCAACTCCAAGGACGCTACAGAGATACTCAAAGCGTATGCAGCTTACTCCACGGGCAATACTCCGAAACTTACAGAATCGCAGAAACTCGCCGCAGATGTGAACGGCGACGGTTCGGTAAATGCCAAAGATGCTTCGATAGTGCTTGCATATTACTCGTATCTGTCCACGGGAGGCAGGAAATCGCTCGAAGAATATCTGACGCAATAGCATATCTACAGGCAGTTCGCGAGAACTGCCTGTTTTTTGCTGTAGGAGCGCATTCCGTACGCCCGTTGAATTGTCGTATTCTTTCGGGCGGACGACTAATGGTCTGCCCCTGCGATCTGAGCTCTTGCAGGTTGACAAAAACGGGCGGCAATGGTATAATGTACTTACTTATTGTTATCACAACATGAAAAGAGGACGTTACAAATGGCAAAAGATAAAAAACTTGTTACCGCGATAACCTCTATGGACGAGGACTTCGCACAGTGGTACACCGATATCTGCAAGAAGGCTGAACTCATCGAGTACACCAGCGTCAAGGGCTGTATGGTCATCCGTCCGTACGGCTACGCTATCTGGGAAAATATCCAGCACATACTCGACTCTACATTCAAGGCGACAGGCCATGAGAATGTGTGTATGCCTATGTTTATCCCCGAGAGCCTTCTCCAGAAGGAGAAAGACCACGTTGAGGGCTTTGCTCCCGAAGTGGCTTGGGTAACTCACGGAGGAAGCGAAAAGCTCGAGGACAGGCTCTGCGTGCGCCCGACCTCCGAGACGCTTTTCTGCGAGCACTATGCTAATATCGTACACTCCTACCGCGACCTCCCCAAGCTCTACAATCAGTGGGTAAGCGTTGTCCGCTGGGAAAAGACCACCCGTCCCTTTCTCCGTTCAAGAGAGTTCCTCTGGCAGGAAGGTCACACTATCCACGCTACTGCTGAAGAGGCTATCGAAGAGACCGAGCGTATGCTCAACGTATATGCCGACTTCTGCGAGCAGTCCCTCGCTATGCCTGTTGTAAAGGGCAAGAAGACCGAGAGCGATAAATTCGCCGGAGCTGTTTCCACCTACGCTATCGAGGCTCTCATGCACGACGGCAAGGCGCTTCAGGCAGGTACTTCCCACTATTTCGGCGACGGCTTTGCTAAGGCTTTCGACATCGAATACACCGACAAGGAAAACAAGCGTGTTTTCCCGCACCAGACAAGCTGGGGCGTTACGACCCGCCTTATCGGCGCTGTCATCATGACTCACGGCGACGATAACGGACTCGTACTCCCGCCTGCTGTTGCTCCGATACAGGTAGTCATCATACCTGTTGCTCAGCACAAGGAGGGCGTCCTCGAGAAGGCCAACGAGCTTAAAGACCGTCTTGCAAAGCTTGGTCTGCGCGTTAAGCTCGACGACAGCGAGAACTCTCCCGGCTGGAAGTTCGCAGAGTACGAGATGAAGGGCGTTCCGCTCCGTGTGGAGATAGGTCCGCGCGACATCGAGGAGGGCAACTGTGTTATCGCCTCGCGCTGGAGCGGCGAGAAGGCAACTGTAGCTCTCACAGACCTTGAGACTGCCGTTCAGCAGAAGCTCACAGAGGCTCACGACGGTATGTTCAACAAGGCTCTTGAGAATCAGAAGAGACGCACCTACGCCTGCACGACTATTGACGAGATAAACAAGGCTCTCGAGCAGGGCGACGGCTTCATCAAGGCTATGTGGTGCGGCGAGGAAGCCTGCGAGGACGAGGTCAAGGAAAAGACGGGCGTTGGCTCGCGCTGTATCCCCTTCGAGCAGGAGAACCTCTCAGACGTATGCGTATGCTGCGGAAAGCCCGCCAAGCATATGGTATACTGGGGAAAAGCATATTAATAAGCACGTTTTATGTAAGCCGCACTTTATGTGCGGCTTTTTGTTATTCACCGTCGTCCTTGATATAGAAGATACCGTTCGTGATGAAGGGGACTCCGTCTATCTCTACCGACTGTAAGCCCTCGTTGTTGAGCTGAGTCGTCAGAGCAGCGTACACGTAAGGGAGCATACGTGTTGTCTCGAGTGCCTTTACAGGTATCGGAGCAAGCGAGGTGACATTCGAGCTGTAGGAAGGTCCGATATTCAGCGGCGTCGGAACTGTGGAGTCGCTGACTATAACGGCATATCCCGTATCCGCCGCTGAGAACGAATATGCGCTCTTTGCGGGAACTATGAGCGCAAGCCCGCCATCGTCGCCAACGGTGATGATGATACGCTGTATCGTCTTGCTGTCTGTGGTATCGACGCCTGAAAGTATCAGTCCGTTAGTGCAGAGAATAGCCGACGAAAACTGGAATGCGACCTTATTGGTGTCCGTGTAGTTATCGAATACGAGCGAGGTGTAGGTGCCTGTGAATGAGGCAATGTGGGTACTGTTGGAGTTGCCGAGACAACTGATATAGACTTTTCTGTCGCTGCCTATCCACAGCTTGGCATTGCGGGTGCCGTCGGAATTGGTATCGAGCGTGAGCGTGACATTTTCAAGGAAGGTATCATCCTTGTACTCCTCGAGAAAATCGTGAAACGCGAGAGATCCGCTGACGGGTCGTTTTCAAATCTTACTATTGCCATATTATTCCTCCTCCGTTATCACAAGGTCTCCGACCACTGCCATTGACCGTGTCGCGGCGGTCTGTATCGTGCTGAAGGTCGGGACGATACCGCCTCCGCCCGCTGTTCTCTGCTTTTTCCATACCCCTGAGCTGTTGAGGCAGTAGCAGTCGCCCGTGTCGATGTCGTGTGCGACCGAGCCCTTTTCAAGCAGACGTCCCTCGAAGGCGTTGGTCTCGGGGAGGTCGGCTGTTGAATCCATACCTATGTTCGCCAGGACAATTGCCTTGCCGTCTGAATAGCGTATGAACTTTTCGCTGATTATCCAGTTCATTTTTACTCCTTTCCGAGTGTATCCGCTCTGAGGGGAAGCTCTTTCTGCGAACAGCCCCCTCATAATGAGTACGGAATCGTCATCTTTTCAATGGAAAACCGTTGATTATTGAAAAAGTTTTTTGAAGCTTTGTATACCTTCACAAACCCGAATATACATTCTTGTTTAGACATAACAAAAAAGCGTAAGGCAGAAGGATAAGCATCCTAATGCTTTACGCTTTTTGTATATCAATATTTGAACTGTCCGCTGCCGATGAATTCGCATATCAGCGAATCGCGGGAAATATCCTTCTTATCCAGCGGGACGAGCTGCTCGAGCACCTGTGTTACGTCTGCGAGCTCGGGAAAGTCGTTCAGCTCCCGGAGCTGGTCTATCAGCGAATCGCGGTAGGCGTTCAGCTCGTATGCCATAAATGTGTCGATATCGTAGTCGGAGCGGTGCTTGTACGGCATGATGTACTTATTCTCGCCTGATTCTACGCTGTGAAACATATTCATCGTCTCTCTCAGCGCACGCTTGCGGAAGTTCTTGTCGCGTATCATTCGTCTCATCAGGCGTACCTTTGACGGATGGAGTATGATATCTCCGCATGTGACCCTCGTGCGAACGCTGACATATAGCTTGATGAGCTTGCTGTCGGGAACGAAGATAACGTCGGGGTTGAGGGCGTGTATACCCTCGAATATTACAAGTTCTCCTGGCTTGCGACGGAATTTCCTGCCTGAATATTCGCGAGTGGAAGATTTGAAATTGTACTGGGGTATCTCAAATTCCTCGCACATCTCTATCGCGAGGATATGCTCGTTGAGAAGGTCTGCGTCGATACGGTCGGGAGATTCGAGGTCCATTTTGCCGAGAGCGGCGAGCTCCTTCTCCTCGGAACTTAGCGGGCAGAAGTAGTTGTCCATAGAAATGGTGTGAGTTTCACAGCCTGCTTCATCGAGGAGCTTCTCTATCATGAAGGCAGTGGTGGTCTTTCCCGAGCCCGACGGTCCCGACAACAGGATAACGGGCTTTTCGTTGCGGGTATTGGCGATATTGTCGGTTATCTTTTTTAGCTGGTAGTAATACTCTTCGTTGACTGACTGTACATAGCCTTTTGGGTCTATCCTGACAGCGTTATTTATTCTGGTAACTTCTATATTCATATAATGTCTCCTTGGGATATTGGAAAAAGCAAGGGCGGACATCTCAGCCCGCCCGAAGATTCATCTCTGTTCACAGATAAGCTTGATAGCCGTTCTTTCTTCGCCGTCTATCGTGATGTTTGCAAATGCGGGTATGCAGATGAGGTCGATACCTATAGGAGCAAGGTAGCCTCTTGCTATGGCGATAGCCTTTATCGCCTGATTTGACGCGCCCGCGCCTACTGCCTGTACCTCAACAGCTTTCTGCTCTCTGATGACTCCTGCGATAGCGCCTGCAACTGAGTTTGGTGTTGAATGTGATGAAACTTTTAAGACTTCCATAGATAAGACCTCCTGTAATAGAATTTAGTTTTTGTCGTGTGTAACGAGCCGATGTCTGCACTGATGCTGCTGCTTTTGCTAAAATTTGATACAAAAATTCTTGCAAATAATGCAATAGTTTTAGTACATACATACATCATATCACAGTTTTTTTCAAATTGCAATACTTTGGAAGAAACTTTGTAGATTATCTTATAATCAGGCGTTCAATTTTGTGCGATTTGCCGCATTTCTCGTCAAATTCGACACAAACTGCACACATAAAGCAGTCGCCCTCTGCCTCCTTGAAGCGCACGGGAGTACGGAAGCGGAAGCGCTCGAGCACAGGCTCTATCGCAGCACCGAGGCTCGAGACCTCTACGCCTGTCATTCCGGCGTCGGTGATATATGCCGTATGTCCTCCGAGTATCATCTCATCTGCGGTCTGCACGTGGGTGTGCGTGCCGAATACGCCGCTGACCCTGCCTGTGAGGTAGTGCCCCATAGCCTTCTTCTCGGAGGTAGCCTCGGCATGGAAGTCGACAAAGATGTTCGGCGTTTCTATGTCTGTGAGGAGTTCATCTATCTTGGTGAATGGGTTGTCGAGAGGGTCCATATAGACTGTGCCCATGAGGTTTATCACTGCTATTGAGTAGGCGCCCATGTCGAGCATGCAGACTCCCTTGCCGACGGCGCCGCCCTCGGGGTAGTTGGCGGGGCGGAGTATATAGTCGGTATCGAAGAGGTCGGTAGCTTCCCTGCGCTTGAAGGCGTGGTTGCCCGTGGTTATGACGTCGGCTCCCGCACGTATGAGCATATCCGCGGATTCGGGCGTTATGCCGTCGCCTGCGGCGGAATTCTCGCCGTTGACTATCGTGATATCGACCGCGAACTGCCGCTTCACAAGGCTGAGCTTCGAGGTCAGGAATTCGGTGCCCGTCCTGCCTACAACGTCGCCGATGAATAAAAGGTTCTTCTAGTTCTTACACTCCGTTCGTTTGATTTGATTTATTATATCACTCGCGGACGGAGCTTGTCAAGGGCGTATGAAGGGGAACTTTGTGTGTTTTTGCTGTACGGAAATATTTTCGTTTTGAGGAGAGCGAAGCGTAAAGTTTTGGGGCTTCTCACGGAGCTTTATTCAAGCCGTTAGCTGTCGCCGCGACGGCAACATTCCGCCATCTGCCGCATATAATGTACCGTATTACTACGGCGTGCCGTATGCCG
>JAGCHA010000019.1 GCA_017649325.1 Ruminococcus sp. | reverse complement strand
TCTCGTAGCCGAGCTCATTTTTGACCTTAGCGATGAAGCCGAGCATAGTCTTAGCCGCCTCTTCAAAGGGCTCGATGTCGAATATCTGCGAGCCGATATGGCAGTGAACTCCGTAGAACTCAACATTCTCGCATGAAACAGCCTCTTTTACAGCCTCAAACGCCTCACCGGTCTCGAGGGCGAAGCCGAACTTACTGTCTATCTGTCCCGTGAGGACAGCCTTGTGGGTATGAGCGTCGATTCCCGGCTTGATGCGGAACATGATATGAGGCTTTTTGCCCATATCCTTGGCGATAGCCTCAAGTCTGTGAAGCTCGGGGATATTGTCGACGATTATGTGACCGACACCGACCTCGAGGCAGTATCTGAGCTCCTCATCGGACTTGTTATTGCCGTGGAAGCCGACCTTTTCCATAGGGAAACCCGCCTTGACCGCGGTATAGAGCTCGCCGATGGAAACGGCATCGAGACCGTCTCCCTCGCTTGCGACGATGCGGCACATCTCCATACAGGAGAATGCCTTGCCCGCGAAGTGAACTTCTCCCCTGCCCTCGTAGAACTTATTCATGCTGTCGTGAAAGCGGCGGAGGTTTTCGCGGATGAGGTTTTCGTCCATAACGTAGAGCGGAGTTCCGTACTGCTGGGCGAGTTCTATTGTGTCAGCACCGCCGATGGTCAGGTGTCCCTGAGCATTGACGCCGAGGTTGTCTGATACGAACATATCTATCATTCCTTTCTTTTTCCGAACGGTCCATGCTCCCGTAAGGGAGACGACCGAAATTCATGCTTACTCTCCCGTGACGTCCTCGACGATCTGTCTGAGCTCGTCCACGCCCTCGAAAGTCATGGACGAGAACGGTATAACGTGGATATCGTCAAAGCACGGGATTTCGGAGCTGAAAGCCTCCATACGCTTCTCGCGCTCGGTCTTTTTTAGCTTGTCCGCTTTTGTGAGGACGATGACGAACGGCGTTTCGGTATCTATCAGGTAGTTGATCATGTCCACGTCGTCCTTGGTGGGAGCGTGGCGCATATCCACGAGCATGAAAACCAGCCGTATATCGCGGTCAGAGCCGAGGTATCCCTCGATGAGCCCCGACCAGCGCTCCTTCTCGGACTTTGCTACCTTCGCATAGCCATAGCCGGGGAGGTCAACGAAATAGATATTTTCCAGCCCGTAGAAGTTGATAGTCGCCGTCTTGCCGGGTACTGAGCTGACTCTCGCGAGATTCTTGCGGTTGAATAGCTTGTTTATGAGCGTGGACTTGCCCACGTTCGAGTGTCCCGCAAACGCGATCTCCATGCGTTCGGGAGCGGGTATCTGGGAGAACTTCCCGTACGCGGCAACAAATTCCGCTTTGTTGTAGTTGAGCTTCACGGTAATCCTCCTTTTCGTGTCAGTTCGCCACAGCCGCAGACGCGCTCTTTGCAGGTCTGCCGCGTCTGCGCTTGACGGTCTGCTTAATAAGCGCTGTATCGAGCACTGTCGCGAGGTCATCCGCATATACGAACTCAATAGCGTTCTTGACAACGTCGTCGACCTCCTCGAGGTCGGGTTTATTGGCGACGGGAATGACCACCGTACCTATCTCAGCCTTATACGCCGCCATAGTCTTCTCGCGCAGACCGCCTATCGGGAGCACTCTGCCGTGGAGGGTTATCTCGCCGGTCATAGCCACATCTGCTCTCACAGGCATACCCGACAGCGCCGAAACGAGCGCAGTCGTCATGGTGACGCCCGCGGAAGGACCGTCCTTGGGAACAGCACCCTCTGGAGCGTGTATGTGAATGTCGTTGTTCTTGTAGAAATCGGGGTCTATGCCGTACTTATCGGCAACACTTCTCACGTAGCTGACCGCTATCTTCGCGCTCTCCTTCATTACGTCGCCGAGCGAGCCCGTCACCTCTATCTTGCCCGTGCCTTTGAGCACGATGACTTCGAGCGGCATCAGCACTCCGCCGACGCTCGTCCACGCGAGACCGTTCACCACGCCGATCTGGTCTTTCTGCGAAAGGAGGTCCGGCAGGTACTTCTTCACACCGAGCCATTCCTGAAGCTCCTTAGCCTTTACGGTCAGGCGCTTGGCGTCGCCCGATGCTATCTTCTTGGCAGCCTTTCTGCAAAGCGAAGCGATGAACCTTTCAAGGGTACGCACGCCCGCTTCCTTGGTATAGAACTGTATGATGTCGTGTATCGCAGCGTCCTCTATTTTGAGCTGAGTGCCCTTCAGACCGTGCTCCTTGAGCTGCTTGGGAACAAGGTGCTCCTTCGCGATGTGGAACTTCTCCTCCGCGGTATAGCTCGGGAGCTCTATCAGTTCCATACGGTCGAGGAGCGGCGCAGGTATCGCAGATACGTTATTTGCAGTGGTGATGAACACGCACTTGCTGAGGTCGAACGGCACTTCGATGAAGTGGTCGCGGAAAGCGTTGTTCTGCTCGCTGTCGAGCACTTCGAGCATCGCGGACGACGGGTCGCCCTTGATATCGCTGCAAAGCTTGTCTATCTCGTCGAACAGTATCAGCGGATTTGCCGAGCCTGCCTGCTGGAGCGCAGTGATGATACGTCCGGGCATAGCGCCTACGTAGGTCTTTCTGTGACCTCTTATATCAGCCTCATCGCGCACGCCGCCGAGAGACACTCTCGCATACTTGCGTCCCATCGCCTTGGCAATGGACTTGGCGATAGAGGTCTTGCCTATGCCGGGAGGTCCCGCAAGGCAGATTATCTGCCCCTTTATCTCGGGGTTGAGCATATGTACAGCAAGGAACTCGAGTATGCGCTCCTTGACCTTTTTGAGACCGTAGTGGTCTTTCTCGAGGACATCCTCAGCCTTGTCCATGGATATTTTCGCCTTTGTGTACTTGTTCCACGGCAGGTCGAGCACGGTGTCGAGGTAGTTCTTGATGACGAACGCCTCCTGCGATGACGGCGGCAGCTTACCGAGCTTATCCGCCTCTTTCAGGAGCTTTTCGGTATTCTTCTTGTCGAGTTTGAGGCTGTAGATGTCGTTGATGTACTCGAACACCTCATCGGCATCGTCCTCGCCGAGCTGTTCCTGAATTATCCTCATCTGCTCGCGGAGGTAGTATTCCTTCTGCCCCTTGTCGATGCTGTTCTTGGTCTGCTCGTTTATGAGGTTCTCGAGCTCGAGTATCTCCACCTCTGACGACAGGCACGCAAAGAGCACCGACAGCTTATTGAGGATATTGGTCTCCTCGAGGAGCGTCTGCTTGTCGCGGTAGTTGAGGTTGCAGTTGAAAGTGACCGCCTCAAAGAGCTTGTAGGGGTCGTCCTGTGTCATAACGGACGCAAGGAGCTCCTTCGGCATCTTCGGGAAGTACTGAGAGTAGCGCTCGAAGATGTCCTTCACTGAGCGCATGAGAGCCTCTGTCTCGACCTCGTCGACCTTTGCGCGCGAATATGTGGGCATACGCTTGACTTCCGCCTTCAGCGTTTCACCGTCGTCGATGAGGCGCAGGAGGCTTGCCTTGTAAACGCCCTCAACGAGGACTTTCATGATATTGTCGGGGAGCTTGAGCACCTGCTTTATCTCCGCGACCACGCCGACCTTGTACACATCGGTCGCCTTTGGGTTCTCGACATAAGTCTCATGCTGAGTTACAAGGAAGAGCTTGCCGCCCTCTTTGAGAGCCATTTCTATCGAATCGACCGATTTCTGGCGTGCGACGTCGAAATGCATCACCATTTTCGGGAATGCCACGAGTCCGCGCATAGCCACGGCGTAGAAGATGTTGCCGTTGTCTGTATTTTTATCGCTTTTTCTTGTCTGTTCCATTTTTCACCTAATCCCTTTGGTATCGGTATTTGCCGGTTTTTCCGCAGTTTGTGTTGTTAAAGCCTACGGTTGAACTATATTATAGCATATTTTCAAGTAAAATGCAACCGCACAGCAAAAAGTTCATATTCCTATCACCTTTTACACATTATCGCCGCAGGCTATACCCCCTGCCCCGTCTGAACACCGTCCTGTGGCTGTTACCGCAAAAAATGATAAATGTAACAGATAAAGTGATAATTATAACCTTTACTCTTCCCTCACATTCCGTTATAATATTGGTAATGAATCACGAACGGAGGGTGTGCCATGAAAAAACTGATAACAATAATAATGGCAGCAGTAATGACGGGAATGCTGTTCTGTACGGGATGTGATAGTATTGAACGGGTAGATTATCAAGCGGTATTGTTAGAGTACCTGAGCAATCGCTACCCAGATGACAATTTCACGGTTGATTCCGATCAAATTGGTACCGAGAGAAACACTGCAGATTCATTTTCAGTA
>JAGCHA010000018.1 GCA_017649325.1 Ruminococcus sp. | reverse complement strand
TCAGCGTTGTCGCTTGACTTGTAGATGATGTCGATGGGGAATACATCGCCAGCCTTAGCGTCAGCAGGAACTACGAGATTGAATGTCCACATAACACCGTCGTTACCACGGTTGCTAGAACCAGCAGAAGCAGCAAAGAAGCCGTTCATGGAAGCGTCTGTCTCGTCCTTTACAGGCTCACCAGGAGAGATCTTGGAGATAGCGCCGCCTGCGGATACATCGATGTAACCACCGTCTTCAGCAAGAGCAAGTCTCTTGTCGAAGAATACGTGGAAACCTGTGGAAGCGTACTTGTTAGCAGCGTCCTTAACATTGAGAGTACACTCAACTGTCTTGCCAGCGATTGTCTCATCAAATACCTTACCACCCTGTGTGCCGTCTACAGAGATGAAAACTGTAGGCTTTACTTCAGAGCCGTTGATCTCAGCCATGTCATAGCCATTGTACTCGTCTGCGAATGCAGCCATAGAAGATGCTGAAGCAGCTACTGCTGCGATAGCGAGAGCAGATGCTACTCTCTTAAATGAATTCTTCTTCATTTTGATTATTCCTTTCAGATAATTTTGATTTATATGTCAGCCTGCCGCCGCTTGGACGGCAGACTTAACAATGCTTTGGGGTTATGATGTTTGGTGCTTAGTTCTTCTTAGCGAACTTCTCGCCGAGAACTTCATTCCACTCTGTTCTGCCTACTTCGCCGCCTGTAGAAGCACTTGAGTACATCTTCAGGATGAAGGAAGCGTCAGTAGCAAGAAGCTTTCTTGCGGGCTTGAGTGCGTACCAGTTGTCAGCAGCGTTCTCGTTGTCAACGTCGCAGAGGAATGCAGCGAACTGGTCAAGATTCTCGTCGTAGTTCTCCTTAACTACTCTCTCGCCTTCTGCGTTGAGCTCTGTGATCTGATTGCTGTTGGAGAATACTGTTGTCTCGGGATCCTCGAGAACTGACATAGCAGAGTACCACTTGAGAACGAGTGAAGCATCCTTAGCGTCAGCCTTGTAGTTGAGGTCGCCGTCGCCCTTAACGCCAACGTAGCAAACTACTGCAACGTCGTCGCCGTTTACCTTAACGAGCTTATCGCCAGCGCTGAGAATCTTTCTTGCGCCGTCCATTATGTCCTCTGTAGCAAAGAGAGGAACCTTGTGAGCGAACTCATAGTCGCCCTTTACGAATACGTTTGCAGGTGTAGCTGAACCGAAATCAACCTTGCCGGTGATGTCAAACTTCTCGCCCTTAACGATAACGTCCTGACCAACTACCTCGTCATCCTCGTCATAGTAAACATAGCTGTCATCAAGGCTTACAGAAACAGACTCGATCTGCTCCTTGTTGAACTTCTCGTCGATGTTGAGGTAGAAGCCTGTCTTAGCTTCAATTGTGTAGTTAGCAACAGTCTTGCGCTCTGCTCTTGTTGTGGTCTCAGAGGAAGTTGTCTCTGTACCGGTAGCAGTGGTAGATGTTGAAGACTCAGTCTCTGTAGGAGTTGTCTCAGTCTCTGTAGATGTAGTCTCTGTAGATGTAGAAGTTGTAGAAGATGTAGAAACTGTTGTAGTTGTTACAGCCTTAACGATTCTCTGCATTTTAACGTCAACAGAAGCTGCACCGTTGTCTACAGCGGAATAGTCAGCTGTGATGTCGATCGTCTTATAGCTTTCTGTGAGCTCGAGACCATACTCAGAGAGGAGGTACTCAGCAACTGCGTCCTTCTCAGCATCATCGAACTCAGCGCTGAATGTAGCTGTGCCGCCGAGGAGCTGAGCTGTGATGTTCTTGAGAGAATCAGCAAATGCGCCAAGGTCAGCTGTTGTGATATCAACTGTGAAAGAAGCGTTGTCAGAAATGAGCTTAAGAGCCTTGTCGTAGTACTTGTTTACAGTAGCGTCGGAAGCTGCAGCAGAACCGCTTGCGGGGATCTCCTTGTTGAGCTTGTCCTCAGCCTTCTGGCCGTATGTGCTTGCCTTAACAGCAGCGAGAGCCTCAGCAAATGTACCGTACTCCTTGAGCTCTGTTGTCTTGGACTTAGCCTTTGCAGACCATGTCTTAGCTCTGTTGAGCTGCTTCTTGTAGTAGTTGAGAGCGCCTGCATACTCAGTATCTGTACCAAACTTCTCCTCAACCTCAGCTATCTTAGCAAGGAAGTAGTCAGCAATTGCTGTACCCTTGTACTCCTTGCCGTCAGCAGCCTTGAATGTAAGAGTGCCTTCGAGCTTTGTGCTGTTCTCAAGAGCAGAAGCCTTGATAACAGCTGTGAATGTACCGGCAACCTCTACCTTGTCGCTCTTTGTAAACTCGGGAGCGATGTTTGAAAGGTCGCAAGTAAGAGTGATATCACCGTTATCAGCGATAGTGTACTTCACATCGCCAACATACTTTGCAATTCTGCTTGTGATGTCCTTATAGTTGCCAGCCTTCTTAGCAGCATCGCTAAGAATGTCCTGTACAGAGAATGAACCAGACTTGCCAGCCTCTGATGTGAGCTTACCGTAAACAAGCTCGTTCCATGTGGAATCCTTTGTGATGGTGTACTCATCAGCTGTGAATTCCTCGATGTCAGCAAGCGCTGTACCATCTGTGATGTAGTAGTCCTTATCGGTGTCGTCCTTTCCGGGCTCAATGTAGATAAGACCGTCTGTGCCGTTCAGTGTAACTGAGTTGTCTGCTGTAAATGTCTCATTAGCAACCGCCGTGATGTCAGCGTTGTTGATGCTTGCAGCATTAGCAACAGTCAGGCACTGAGTGAGAGCGAGCGGAGCAGAAGCTGCTACTGCGATAGCTCTCTTGAATAATGAGTTCTTCATTGTTCTATACCTCTCTAACATATTTTGTCTGAAACAGCTTATCGTATTACACGACGGCATTTCAGCTTGCATTTTCGGCGAATAAAGGCAATTAGCCTATAATCCCCCCGAAAATTCATAACTACATTTTATCACACAATACTGAATAAGTCAAGAAAAACAACGTTTTTTTCCAAAAAATAATTGACGATTAATTATCATCATTTTTGTACGTATTTCACAATCAGTAAAACCTATAACGGGCTATTTTATCAATAATATGCCTCTCTGTAATATTTCACTGTTTTATTACTGACTTGTTCCGTCAAAAGCTACAACTTTGCCCTGTGTGGCAGGCAGCCTATTAGTGCGTGAAGCCATATTACTGTTTAATACGGTTCTCGCCTGGCATCTACTATTATAGTATTCTGCGGCTGTGAAGTCAATATGAAATTACAGGCAAAAAACAAGTCGGACACGAGGTCCGACTTGCTTATAGCTACTATGGATGCTGACTTACTTTATAAGGAAATCAGCTATCTTTTCCTCTCTGCCGAGAATAGTCTCGTTCCATGCCTTCTGACGATCATTCTCGCCTGTAGACATGATGGAGTAGTACTTGAGTATCCAGCTTGCATCCTTAGCATCAATAGTTCTGCCGCTCTTTGTTGTCTTCCAGTTGTCTGCGTCGTATACGTCCTTATCAACGTCTACGAGGAATGCACCGAACTGGTCGAGGTCGAGGTCGGGATTATTATTGATTATCTCGTTTGCATCAGGATTAAGTCTTACTGTATCGGGGCTTTCGCCTTCAGCAAGTGTGGATATCTTAGCATAGTATGCAAGAGCATTGGATGCATCCTTAGCATCTGCCTTGTTATCAAGGTTAGAGTCGCCCTTAACACCGATGTAAGCCTTGAATGTTACAGGCTTGCCGTCAGCGAACTCGAGAGGCTTGCCGCCATAGAGAACGTCAACGTTGTAGGTGAAGTCTGTCTGCGATTCTCTGTAAGCTTCCATAGGATTATCCTTGCCGCTTACCTGCTCCTTGAAGCTGAGTGCTGAATCATCAAATGTCAGATCCTCAGTTGTGCCATCGTTCATAACCACCTGAACCTTAGTTGCAGTTACGTGGCCCTTATTGAATGTTCTGCCGTCGTGGTTGAAGTAGAAGCCATCGATAGCTGTACCCTCAATAATTACGTACTTAGCTGCATCAGGAAGCTCAGTTACAGTTGTGCTTGTTGTTGAAGTTGTAGACACACCTGTATCAGTATCAGATTCAGATACTGTGGTTGTTTCAGATGTTGTTGTAGTTGTAGAAACCTCACCTGTTTCAGATGTTGTTGTAGAATCCTCACCTGTCTCAGAAACAGTAGTAGTTGTTGTCTCTGTATCAGTAGATGTTGTGCTTTCGCCTGTTGTTGTGGTAGTCTCTTCCTTAATGATGATAGCACCGTCGAGGCAGATGATATGACCAGTCATATCTGCGCCCTCAGCGGACGATACATTGAAGAAGTCCTTTGTCCAAACTACAGGATACTCGCCTGCTGCTGTTCCCTCGGGAACTGTGTAGGTGAGATTGAATACTGTTGCACCGTTTGCAGCTGACATCTCAGCACCCTTAGCATTTGCGAATGCGAACTCATATGTTGCAGGATTTGCAACAACGTCAGCACCGTAGCCTTCAGATGTAGCTGAAATAGCACTGTATGCGATAGGTGTCTTAGCTGTTACGCCGAACTGTGCACCGCCTATCGGGAGGTTTACTCCGTTAGGATCGAGTACGAGTACGGGAACTGTTACAGTTTCGCCGGGCTTAGCCTCTACTCTCTGGATCTGCCAAATGATAGCACCCTCGGGAGCTGTCACAACAGCTTCAGTTGTTGTAGAAGCAGTAGTTGTTTCTGTACCTGTTGTGGTAGACTCTGTTGTAGAAACAGGAGTCTCTTCCTCAACGAGGATAGCACCTGCAAGTACGAGGATGTGCTTTGTGATGTCAAGACCGTTCGTATCAGAAGCGTTGAGCTCGCTGAGAGTTACGGGATACTTGTCACCGTCCTTAGCATTCTCGGGAACCTTGTAGGTAAGAGTGATAACCTTTGCACCGTTATCAGCTGCAATGCCCTCTCCCTTGGGATGAGCAAATGCGAACTCATTAGCGTTGCCGTCCTTGCCGGACTCGATGTCAGCCTTATAAGCGTCAGAACCTGTGCCGCTTACGAGAGTTACGTCACCCTCAGCAGCAGCGATGAACTGAGCACCGCCGACCTCAAGCTTTGTGTTGTTGGGATCAAGAACAATTACATCGAGAGCTACCTCTTCGCCGGGCTTAGCCTTAACAGTGGGAACCTGCCAGATGATAGAGCCCTCAGCAACTGTGAGTGTAGTTGTTGTCTCAGTCTCAGTAGCTGTCCATGTAGCTGTAGATGTTGTTGTTGTTGTTTCGCTTGTATAATCTGTCTCTTCCTTAACGATGATAGCGCCGTCCATGCAAACGATATAATTGGAGATATCTTCGCCCTTGGAGTTAGCTGCGCTGAAGAAGCCGTTTGTCCACTTTACAGGATACTCACCCTGTTCTGTTTCCCTGGGAACTGTGTAGGTGAGGTTGAATACTACTGCATTGTTAGCAGCTGCCTTCTCGCCGCCCTTAGCATCAGCAAATGCAAACTCGAATGTTGCAGGATTTGCAACTACGTCTGCACCGTATGCATCAGAGCCAGAGATAGAATCGTAAGCGATAGGAGCGTCAGCTGTTACGCCGAACTGAGCACCGCCTACGGGGAGAGCAACGCCGTTGGGATCGAGAACGAGTACAGGAACTGTAACTGTATCGCCGGGCATAGCCTCAACCTTCTGGATTGCCCAGATGATTGCGCCGTCAGGAGCTGTTACAACAGTAGTTGTACCTTCTCCCTGAGTCGAAACTGTTGTTATAGTCTCGGAATCAGTTGTGGAAACTGTATCTGTCTCAGAAGAAGTAGTTGTCACTGAGTCAGTACCTGTTGTTGTAACTTCACTTGTTGTAGATGTGATCTCGTCGATGATGATTGCACCATCAATGAGAGCTACGTCAGCAGTGATATCGTCTCCGTTGGTATCGGAGATGAATGCCTTGGACCATGTAACAGGATACTCGCCTGCAGCAGCATCCTCGGGTACTGTGTATGTGAGCTGGAGAACAACAGAACCGTCAGCAGCCTCAACGCCAGCGCCCTTGCCTTCTGCGAATGCAAATTCCTTAGTGTCTGCATTGTAGGTGAGCTCAGCCTTGTAGCCTTCAGAACCCTTTGCAGAAGCAAATGCGATAGGAGACTCAGCGTCAATGTTGAACTGAGCACCGCCTACTGCGAGGTTCTCATCATCTACGGATACGAGAACGTCCATAGTTACTGTTTCACCGGGAACAGCGTGCTTTTCGGGGATAGTCCATGTAACCTTGCCGGTAACAGGAGCATCAACGATGATAGCGCCGTCGATGAGAGTTACGTTAGCAGTGATATCGCTGCCGTTTGTATCGGAAACGAATGCCTTGGACCACTCAACAGGATATGTACCTGCCTTTGTGTCTGCAGGAACGTCGAACTTAAGGGTCATTACTGTAGCGCCGTCAGCAGCAGCTACGCCAGCACCCTTGCCTTCGCCGAATGCAAACTCATTCTTGTTGTTTACGATGTCTGACTTGTATGCGTCAGAGCCCTTTACAGAGCTGAACTCAACAGGTGCCTTAGCGTCAATGTTGAACTGGGCGCCTGCAACCTCGAGTGCCTCAGCCTTGGGATCAACTACTACTACATCGAGAGTAGCTGTCTTGCCGGGCTGAACGTGAACAGTAGGTATCTCCCAAGAGATGTTGCCGTCAACGGGAGCGTCAACGACGATAGCACCGTCTGTGAATGTTACCTTGTCTGTGATAGCATTGCCGTTTGTATCGCTTACGAAAGCGTCGGACCACTTAACTGCGTAAGTACCGCTTGCATCAGCGGGAACCTTGTAGGAAAGTGAAAGTACAACTGCGCCGTCAGCAGCAGCTGTAGCAGCACCCTTGCCCTCAGCGAAAGCGAATTCGTTTGTAGAAGCGTTCTTCTGGATATCAGCCTTGTAAGCCGCAGATGTTGCGTTTACGCCTGCAAATGCGATACCTGAAGCGGGTGTGATCTTGAACTGTGCGCCTGCAACTGCAAGGTCAGAGTCGCCGTTAACGACTACGTCCATTGTTACAGTATCGCCAGCCTTAGCCTTTACAGTGGGTATCTTCCACTCAACCTCGCCGTCAGCAGGAGCAGCATTAGTAACTGTTGTAGTAACGGTAGTTGTAGTGTCATCACTAGCTGTAGTGGTAGCTGCAGTTGTTACCTCGGAAGTTGTTGTTGTACCACCAGTAACAACGATCTTACCGGACTTGATGTTTGCATCAAACTCGATAGCTCCGTAGCCGTTTTCAACTACGTGGAATCTGTCGGGAGCCCATGTGTACTCGCCGGGCTCTGCGTCTGCAGGAACAGAGATAGTGATCTTAGCAACAGGCTTGGAAGTGTCGATCTCCTGCGGGTCACCGCTGTCGAGACAGTCACAGTACCAAGTGCCGTCTATCTCCTTATACTCGGGAGAACCGGAGATAGCAGTACATCTCAGGCTTGTCATTGTTGCCTTAGCGCCGTCGATGGGAAGATTCGCATCGTCAACTCTTACAACGAACTGACCAGCAAGACGATTGCTGCCATTCTCGCACATGAGGTTGATAGTTACATCCTCTCCGGGAGCAACCTCAACGTCCACAGGAGTAATGATGAAGTCTGCATCTACGCTAGCGGGCTTTGTACCTGTAGTAACAGGAGTAGTCTCGCCCTGTGTAGCAGCAGTTGTGCCGCCGCCATTAACTGTGATGGTAGCGGGCTTGATAGTAGCATCGAACTCAACGCCGTTATATCCGTCCTCAACAACGTGGAATCTGTCGAGATACCATGTGTATGTTCCGGGAGCTGTACCGGCGGGGATGCTGATATCGAATGTAGCAACAGCCTTAGCGGTGTTGATCTCCTGCGGCTCACCAGAATCGAGAGTATCACAGTACCATGTACCACCTAAAAGCTTATACTCGCAGCCGCCCTCAACAGCAGAGCACTTTGTCTTTGACATTGTTGAAGTAGCACCACTGATGGGAAGATTAGAATCAATGATCTGAGCTACGAACTGAGCTACCTTGCGGTTGCTGTTGTTCTCAGCGTAGACCTTAATGCTGGCAGTATCGCCTGCATTTACTTCTACATCCTCGGGCTTGATGATGAAGCCGTCATCAATGTTAAGGCTCGGATCGGGAGTCTTAGTTGTAGCGACAACGCTTACATCTCCGCCCGGAGTTGTTGTGTTTGTGGGTGCGCCTGTTGTAGCAGGAGCTGTTGTGCCCTCACCAAGAATGTGGATGGTACCGGGCTTGATGGTTGCGTCAAACTCGACGCCGTTATAACCGTCCTCAACTACGTGGAAATGTGTGAGATTATAAGTATAATCTCCGGGCTGTGCGTTAGCGGGGACAGAGAGTGTAAATGCGATTACAGCCTTATCGGAGTTAACCTCCATAGGCTCGCCCGAATCGAGCGTATCGCAGTAATATCTTCCGTTAAGTTCTTTGAAGGTAAACTGACCGTCTACAGCCTTGCAGCGGAGATCAGCTTCAGCAACATCTGCTGTGATACCCTGCGGGAGATCTGCATCATCAAGACCTACTATAAATGTAGCGACCTTGTGAGAGCCTGCATCAGCAGTTATCTTGACTTTTACAGTTTCACCCGGATTAACAGAAACCTCTTCAGGAGTTACAACGAAGTCAGCCTGAGCAGTTTTATTGACAGCAACGTCTGCAACTTCTCCTATACTAACGTTAGGCTGCACAGCAGATACTCTGCCGGCAGCACTAACATTAAAGGAAGAAGCAAATGCACTCGTCATGAGCGATGCGCTCATTGCGAAAGACGTAACTGCCGCAAGCAGTTTCTTCATTTGTGCATTTCCTTTCCGAGCAATTGCTCTATTTTATTGTGTACTCAGTTGTTGATCACTTAAGATCAGCAGCTGTGCAGCCATTAGAAATGTCTACAAGGTGAACAATGCTCTTGATGATTGCATCAGAGTCGTTAGCGTCAAGGCCTTCGCCGTCCTTAGCGTCGCAGCAGTCAGCGTTGATCTTGCCCTGTGCCTTCATGTCGTAAGAAGAAGCGTCGTTGAGGTACTTGTTAAGTACAACTACGTCAGCGATGTTAACCTTACCGTCGCAGTTTGTATCGCCGTAGAGCTTCTCGCCGGGAGCAACTGTTGTCTGTGTAGCAGAAGCAGTTGTTGTTGTTGTCTCTGTAACTGTTGTAGTCTCAGTAGTTGTTGTTGAAGTAGTTTCAGTAGATTCAGTAGTAGGTCCAGTTATAGTAATCTTACCAGTCTTGAGAACAGCATCGAACTCGATTCCGTCGTAACCGCTCTCAACAACGTGGAATCTGTCAAGCTTCCACTCGTACTCGCCAGCCTCTGCATCAGCAGGGATAGTGATATCGAATGTAGCAACAGCCTTAGAGGTGTTGATCTCCTGCGGCTCACCAGAATCGAGAGTATCGCAGTACCATGTGTCGCCCATGAGCTTGTACTCGCAGCCGCCTTCAACAGCAGAGCACTTAACCTTCTCCATTGTAGCTGTAGCACCCTTGATAGGAAGGTTAGCGTCGATTACCTGAGCAACGAACTGAGCAGCCTTACGGTCATTGCCGTTCTCGCAGTTGATAGCAACTCTTACTGTCTCACCGGGAGCAGCTTCAACATCAGCAGGAGTGATGATGAACTTGTCATCAACCTCGAAATCGCTGGGAGCTGTTGTGCCGGAAGGCTGAGTTGCTGTAGTCTGAGTTGTTGTCTGAGTTGTATCTGCTGTAGTAGAAGCAGTTGTACCAGCTGATGCACCGCCTACTGTGATATCGAGGCTCTTGAGTGTGAGGCCGCTCTTGGAAGTGAGCTTGCCGCCTGCTGTCTCGATCATGTTGGACATGTTGTCGGGATAATCAGCATCGGGAGCGTAGTCACAGAAGTCGATGGTGTAAGTACCAGCGGGTGTGCCCTTAGCGAAGATAACGTCTACAACGTATACAGGATAGTCATCAGACTTGGAACCTGACCACTTGTAGGAACCGCTTGTAGGACCTGTGTAAGCAAGTGAAGCAAAAGCGTTGGGTGTGTTTGCAGAAGTAGAGTTCTCAAGAGCGAACTCCTGACCTGCAACTGAAGACGAGAAGTAATCGCCGTCCTCATCGTCGTTTACGATCTTACCTGCAAAGCCGATAAGAGAAGTTGTCTTACCCTTGCTTCCGTCAGCCAGGGTAACATCCTGAGCATCCTTGAAGTAGTCGGAACCAACCTTGTGCTTCTTGAAAGTTACATAAGTATTAGAAGCATCGCCATCAGAGGACTTAACTGTCCACTGTGCGGAAATTGTCTGAGAGTCGTTAGCACCCTCTGTAAGGAAAAGACCTACAGGGATAGTAACAGCACCGGCAGAGATAGCGTCAGCAGAGATCTCTGAACTAACCTCTTTACCGTTGGCATCAAGATATGTGCGGAGCTCGAGGCCCTTGGAGTCAGCAGCACCTGTCATAAAAGGAACAGCTGAGCTTACCATCGATGCAGCCATAGCAAGTGAAGCAGCTGCAGAAATAAGTTTCTTCATTTGTAATAATTCCTTTCTTTAGGTTTTTACGCCTATTAATAACTTATGATTTGGGTTTGTATTCCTTTGTAAGGGGGACAAATCAGATAATCTTCGGATTCAAGAACTATCGCTTAGAGAGATGAAATAGCGCCTGCATCGAGCTTCTGGATCATCAGAGCGTCATTTGCAGTGATACCGCCTGCACCGTCAACATCACCGTTAACCTTGCCCTGCGGCTTGAGCGCATACTTGTCCTGATTTGCGATAGACTGGAGTATAGCTACTGCGTCAGCAACTGTTACCCTGCCATCAACGTTAGCGTCGCCCTTGAGGCTTACCTCAATGGTCGAACCGCCCTGTGAAGTAGTAGTTGTAGTCTGAGTAGTTACTGTCGTAGTTGTCGTAACATCGCTACCGATTGTAACACTTCCTGCATTAGCCTGGACATTAAAGTTGACCTTAACGCCATCTTTAAGGTAACCGCAGTCAAACTCGTCATTCTTTACGCCTGAACCTGAGAATGTCTCGCGGTCTGTAGGAACGATGTTGATCTTGGAAACTGTTCCTTCAGCAGCATTGCTTGCAACAGTACCGCTGATAGTAACAAACGTACCCTCACCTTTCAGCCACTTGGACGAATCATCAACTGATGTCGACCATGCTACGCTGATAAGCCCCTCTTCTGAATAGTTGCCAAAATTGGGAAGCATGGATGATGAAGAATCACCGCTTACGCTCCCTGCCAGCGTACCTGCCTTAATGTCAGTGATTTTGAGAACCTTTGAATCGTACTCGATAGCGAAATTGCAGCACTGGAGACCAGTACTCGGAATGTCGGACAGAGATACCTCCACTGTAAACTCCTTGCCTGCCTCAGCTGTTGTTTTGCTGGCGGAAATCTGCACTGTTTCGTCAGCCGCAACAGCGGGAGCGATCGAGCATACTGAAAGTGAAAGCATAGCTGCAGCCATAGCTCCGATGACTATCTTTTTTGTCTTCATGATTTTTTCCTCCTTCTTCATTAATGTTATATAACAAAGGAACGGGTGCCCCTTTTATTATATCGTGTCTTAAAGTGCAGCCCATGGCTGCCTGTCGGGAAAAACCGCGACATGAACAAACACAGTCAGACGCCGTGCAAAAGCTGTACGTACAATTTGCGGAGTATGTACACTCCACAAGCGCTTCAGCCCCTCCGGCGTACTACAGTGATCAACTGTAAGACGCATCACACTGCCGTGACGAGATGTTAATCCCAAAATCCATATTTATTCATGATTTCATTATATATCAGGTCAAAGCAAATGTAAATAGGTTTATTCCGTTTTTGGTATTTTATCTAAACATTCAACCTGATTTTTGCGCGGTTTGCACAATCGGAAATTTGTCTAAAATCCTGCAATAATTTGTCTTTATGAACAGAATGTGAACAAATTTATTATTTGTCCAGCTTCTGAAATTCAGGCGGCATACTCTCGTTAATTATATCATTGAGTATGTCCCAGCTGAAGCTTGTGGAACTGCCCTGAGGTATCGCATACGGAACTCCGTGTACCGCCGCGAGCTCGGGTGTGTACTTGCTGTATGGATAGACCCCGAGATTAGCAAAATCGGGGGATTCATAGTGGATGATGTTCGGGATAGCGCCCACATTTTCGAGGGATATCTCGCCTGTTTCGCCGTCCATTACGATGTCAAAATCCGGCATCTCGCCGACGAGGTTGAAGTTATCCGTCTGGCAGCAGATGAAGTTGCCCATAGAGTAGAATACAAAGCCCTTTGTACCGTCGTCGCGGGTTATCCACTCCATAGTCTCTGCCGTATGCGTGTGGCAGCCGAGTATGACGTCTGCGCCCCAGTTGACCATCTTGTTCGCGAGCTCTATCCTGTCATCGGAGACGAGGTGAGTATCCTCAACCCCCCAGTGAGCCGAAACGATGACAACGTCAGCCTTTTCCTTTGCTTCCTTTATCTGTCTCTCGATGACGTCCTCCTCGTAGTTCATGACAACTCTGAGGGGGCAGCCCGCGGGGAACTCGAAGCCGTTGATATGCTCTGCATACGCAAGGAAGGCTATCTTCACGCCGTTGACCTCGCGCACGCGGATGTTATTGGCGTCCTCCTCGTTGAGGTAGGCGCCGAGCACCGTGAGGTCATTATCCTCTGCCTTCTGATCCCAGAACCTTATGGACTCCTCAAGGGCGTCCGAGCCGAAATCGAGCAGGTGGTTGTTAGCCATTGTGAAAACGTCGAAACCAAGGTCAATCACCGCATCTGCAACCTCGGGAGGCGAATTGAACAGGAGTGCGCCGCCGTTTGCGCCGCGTATCTCGTTGCTCTGGCTGATTATCGTCTCCTGATTGAGGATAGCAACGTCAGCATCCTCAATAAGGTACTTCACGTTCTTGTAAAGGGGCTTGAAATCAAAGTTCTCGCCCGGTCCTGCAAGCTTTTCCGCATTCTTGTATACAGAGTAGTGTATAAGGTTGTCGCCCGCCGCTATCACGTGGACGCGCTTATCCTCGGGGACAGGCTCCGTCGTGGGCTCCTCAGTCGGAGCTTCGGTAGTCTGCGGGACAGTGCTCTTTTCAGAGCTGCTACCTTCAGAGCTGCCTTCGCCGACTACTTTAGTGGCACAGCTCACACCGGATACAAGAATGACCGCCAGCACTGCGAGTGCAGCTGCGGCACGACCTTTTCTAAGCTTCATCTTAATCGTCCCTTTCAGCGCGAAGGGATACCTCCGCGACTATATTATATCACATTGTTTTTCCAAATGCAATTACTAATTGTATGATTAGACTGCATAATTACAGGCAGTTTTATTCGCTAATTAATTGGATTAAGGCGTTTTTTTGCCTATTTATAGCCATTCGAGCTACTGATATATCACGCTTCGAGCACTCTTTGTCAGTTTTCACGAATTTTACAAATTATTTTTGTTCATTCTGCTATTTTGCAGCTCAATGAACTCATTTGCCAGACTTTCAGCCTCGCTGTACGAGCTCAGCTGATAGCACCTTCCGCGGAATTTTGCCGAGCCGTAGAAGCCGTTCATGTACCATGCGGCGTGCTTGCGAGCCTCATGCATAGCCATTTCCTCGCTCTTCGGACTAAGCTCAAGCATGAGCCTTATGTGCTCCAGCATCACACGCATCCGCTCCTCGACCGACGGCTTAACATACACTCGCCCCTCATTTGTTGCCTCTAACTCCTCGAAGATGAACGGATTGCCGTAGCTCCCGCGTCCTACCATGACCAAGTCACAGCAGGTCTCCCAGTACATCCTCATGCACGAATTTGCGTCCGTAACGTCGCCGTTGCCGATGACGGGTATGCTCACCGCCTGCTTGACGTCGTATATCACTCCGTAGTCGGCGCGTCCGCTGTAGAACTGGTCGCGCGTGCGTCCGTGGACGGCTATCGCCGCCGCTCCCGCAGCCTCGAGAGCCTTTGCCATCTCCACTGCGTTGACCGTTTCCGCCGACCAGCCGCTGCGTATCTTCGCCGTCACGGGGACGTCCCCCGCCGCCCTGACGGCAGCCTCGGTGATATCCGCCGCGAGCTTCACGTCCTTCATCAGCGCCGAGCCTGCTCCCGTGCCAACTACCTTCGGTACGGGACAGCCCATGTTTATGTCGATGATGTCGGGCTTGTATTCGAGCACTATCTTCACAGCCTCCGCCATGAAGTCGGGTTCGCTGCCGAAGAGCTGTACAGCCATGGGGCGCTCGGCGTCGGTAACGGTGCAGAGTTCCGCGGTCTTGCGGTCGCTGTAGCATATTCCCTTCGCGGAGACCATTTCGCTGACCGTATATGCTGCTCCGAAACGCTTGCACATCAGGCGGTAAGCCCTGTCCGCGACTCCTGCCATGGGAGCGAGTGCGGCAGTCCGCTTTATTTCAACTCTGCCTATCTTTACAGTATCACTCATCCGCTGCCTCTGTTTCTGCGGCAGTCACAGGCTCGCCATTCTTCTTGAAGACGAACACCTTGCTGATGACGTAATTGAGTATGAGCACAATGACGTTCGCCAGTACCTTTACTACCCAGTAGTTGATGCCGAGCCACGCAAATCCGACACGCATGACTACCCATTCCACTCCGAGAGTGAAAACGCGTCCGCCGTAGAACTTTGCGCCCTCAACAATGAGATTCTTCGCGCCCTTGGTGGTCGAGTCGAACACCCACACTCTGTTGGTGAGGTAGGCAAACGTGACCGCGCACACCCACGAGAACACGGTACTGATATCGCTTATGGCGTCTGTACCGAAGCCGCCCCACTTCTCAAGCACCCACTTTGCAAAACCCGCCGCCACAAAGCTGACGACAGTAGTCAGTCCGCCGAAAAAGATGTAGAGCCATTTGTCCTCAAATTTGAAGTACAGGTCACGTATCGGCTTCGGGAATACCGATACGATTTTTCTGATAAGGTTTTTCATTCTGATTATCTTGTCCTTTCAAATGCGATACTTTATAATAATAACAGCTTTTGCCGCATTTTTCAAGTGATTTTAAAAAAGTTCACAATAATTGGCAAAAAAAGAGCAGCTGCCGCAGGTTTCCCCACGGCAGCTGCTCTTATCTGAAAAGGTGTGTTTATAAAACGCTCGGAGGTATATGAGCGCTGAAACGGTTGTTGGCTATATGTGAATCTCTCTGTTCTGTGATTTCATTATAGCTGATATGGCGTGCAAATGCAATAACAGGCAGGTCAAAGTTTGAATACAGTTCGGTATACGTCAGTTACAGAATAGCTACAACGGTGACACAATTCGTAATTACGGTGTCCGTTCCGCGGACAATACCTGAAATAATATGAACGATACTGATTCACGGCGATTGTGATAATTAAATCAATTAAATTTACTGCTACCTTTATTTTCTTGTTGCCTTTTGCCGATTTCTGCATAGAATAAAAGTAAACAGCAGTGTGGCAGCGGTCGCTGCGGAGTGGCTGACGTCAGTGATGCATCGGTGCTGCCCGCGGATAGCTGCGCAGAGGCAGAGAGCTGTCAGACTGCCGTTATCATATAATTGCAAGAAGGGGATACATTAGTATCCCCTCTTGTGTTTTGCAATTTCCCTGTATTTCTCGCGGGTAGCAAGCCCGCCGCGGATATGCCGCTCCTGCTTGTTTATCTCGAGTACGTCCTTGACCTGCGTATACAGCTCGGGGTCTTCCCGTTTCAGCCGCTCGCTGACGTCCTTGTGTACCGTGCTTTTGGATATGCCGAACTGCCTTGCAGCGGCGCGAACGGTCGCCTTGTTTTCGAGTATATACCGTCCGAGTGTCACAGCCCGCTGAGCGGGGGGTATTTTCAAGTGCATCACTCCTTCGTCTATTCTGCGGACAGTAATATATATGCAGGATAGACGAAGATAATAACGTATCTTGTCAGTTCTGGTGACGTACTACTCCGTACTCATCGTCGAGGCGGTAGTACGGACAGGCATAGTTGGTGCCCTGTATAAAACGAGCCATCTCGTCCTCGTCAAGGTCGACCATGCATACATAGCAGTCGCAGTCGTCGTCGTAGACGTAGTTGGTGCAGGTCTCGCAGTTTGTTGCAGTTTTCATATGTATCCTCCTTATGTATCGGGACCGGCGTCCCGTTATTTTATGCTTTTCTTCCCGACAAAGCCGTCCCGCGAGAGCTCGGGGATTTCCGCGCTCCCGCTGCCGAGCAGCTCGCCGAGCACATTCACGATGTCACATCTGCCGATGAGCTCCTGCTCCTGCGCGACTCTGACCGCTCCTTCGAGCTCTTCAGCTGTTCTCGAAGTGAGGAACTCAGCTCCGTTCCCGCGCGGACAGGCTACGATGCACGACGGCGCCACCTTCCACTCGCGGAGCATTCGCTCGAGCGTATCGGTGCAGTCGCAGCCGTCGAGCAGAACAAGCTCGGTAAAGCCCGTGAATATCTTTTTCCCGCCGCGCAGTTCAGCCGCGGAGAGCGCCTCCTCGGGCGAATCTGCACTGACGGTCATGACCTCATCCTCCCCAGAGAAAAAGGACATCGTCACGGAATCAGACCCGATCACTGCCGCGCGCAGGTAGCTCTTGTTGCTGACATTGCCGTCGGACGCACAGCCCGCAAGCAGTCCGGCTGTCACGAGTGCGAGTCCTAATTTAAGTCCTTTCACGCTTGCGAACACCTCCTTTCAGCAGTCCCTCTGCGGGCACGATGAGCAGTGCTGTGAGAGCTGCCGCCGCGTAAAGCTCCGTGTACTGAGAGGGAGCGCTCATGACAGCTCCCGCCGCCGCCAGTATCATGAGTGCGAGCGTGCAGCGGAAGCGTTTCAGCTGCGGGAAAGTCCGCGCGATGAGGTACTCCGCCGCCGAAGCCTGCACCGCCGCAGTGTAGACTGCGAACACCGAGAACACCACCAGAAACAGCGAATCCGTGCGCTGTACGGGGAAGGGCTGCGAGAGCTGCGCCGCCGATATCACAGGGAAGCTGAGTACGTCCATGATACCGCCCGTCACGAGTACAGCCGTAAACAGCACCACTCCCGAGAGCACTGCCTTGCACGTGAAATACAGCGCTGCTGTGTCCGTCCTGTCGTCGGCGGTGAAGCCGAGCAGCACGACAAAGCTGCCAAGATTCCCGCTCGCTGCAAAGCCGCGCATCAGTTCCCGCCACAGGCTGCTCTCCGTCGGTCGGAGGAGGTTGCCCGCATCGGACTGAAATCCTGCGCTGACGACCACTATCCCCACGCATACCGCTCCGAGCCCCGCCGCGATGACAGCTGACCTCGCGAGCGCCTTTATCCCCGAGGACGAGACATACACGCACACCAGCGCGACGAGTCCCGCGACTGCGAGCTGCCCGAATATGCCCGTGCGCTCATAGGGAATATAGATGACCTCGCTCGCCTCGCGCAGCATTGCGAACAGTGCTCCGCCCCATACGAGCACGTATGTGAGCAGTACAAGGCGGACAATTGTGCCGCAGTCCGCGAGAGTGCGGCCGCGGTCGTATGCTCTCGCGAGCGGGAGCGCAAGTAACAGCTGTATAAGACTGCCCGACGAGAATCCGACCGCCGTCATCGCGCATATCCTGCCGTGCAGACAGAATATCGCGAATGCATCCCCTATGAGCAGAAGAGCCGCGAGCTGGAGCTTACTTATCCTGTTCATGGTAAGCCTCCACAGTAAAGCCGCGGCGCAGCATCCTACGCATACCGAGCCGCACCGCCGTATCGCCAGCGCCCGCCGCCGTGAACGGTGAAAGCGGAGCTGTGAATGGGAAGCCGTAGTCTTCGGTCGCGCAGATGTTGGTCAGCACCGCGCACGCCAGCAGGCTTATCCCGAAAACACCCATGATACCGCCCGCTATGAGAAATGCGAGCCTCAGCACCGTCACCTGCGGTGCAAGGTCGGGGACGACCAGTCCTCCGAGCACGGCAAGCGCCGTCATCGTCAGCAGCGGAGTGCTAACCAAGCCTGATTTTACGGCTGCGTCGCCGATGATAAGTCCGCTGATTATGCTGACAGCTCCGCCGACGGGCTTCGGCAGACGTATCCCCGCCTCGCGTATCATCTCGTACATCAGCAGCACTATAAGTGCCTCCGCAAGTATAGGCAGCGGTGCGCTCTTTTCCGCGTCTGCAAGGAGCATGAGAAGAGTGCTGTTGAGGAGCTCGGGGTGGTGCATGACTATCGCGGTGTAGACCGCGGGCAGCAGCACCGCGATAATGAAGGCTCCGTACCTCAGCCAGCGTCCGAATACCGCGTAGTATGGCTTATAGGCATAGTCATCGAGCGTGTGGAAGCTCTCGCACAGCAGCCGCGGCACCGTTATCGCGTAGGGGACGCCGTCTATCAGGACGGCTGCCCTGCCCTCTATAAGCTTCGAGCAGAGGACATCCGGGCGCTCCGTTATGCCCGCCGAGCTGAACAGCTCAAAGCTGCGCTTCTCCAGAAACGGGCGTATATAGCCCGTCGAGAGCACTGATTCCAGTCTGATATCCTCAAGTGAGCGTCGTATACGGTCAAGCAGACGCTTCGGCACGCGGTCGCGCATATAGCAAAGGCAGATGTCCGTGCGCGAGCGCTCGCCCTTGACTGACAACTCCATTACGAGCTCGGGCGACTTCAGCCGCCGCCGAATCAGCGACATATTTGTGCGCACTGCCTCCGTGAAGCCCTCGTGGCTGCCCATGATGTTGCCCTCACCCGAGGGCTCCTGCACTCCGCGGGTGGCGTAGCCCTGCACTCCAAAAGCAAGCGCGCGGTCGGCTCCGTCCGCGATGAGCACCGCAAAGCCCGAATTCAGCAGGCGGAAGAGCGTGTCGTAGTTGCGCGCCTCGGGACGGTCTGTCGAGAGCAGGAGCTCGGTCTGTATATAACGAAACAAGGCGTCAGCACTCCCCTGCGGAGCTATGCCGGTTATCGGAGATAGTATCATCTCCGCGGCTGTCTGCGACGACATCATGCCCTCGCAGCATATCAGCGCACAGGCTATCCCGCCAGTCGTGAATTCGTTGACGAGCACGTCCGACGAGCCGCCCGAGAGCTGCTTTATCCTCGCGATGTTTTCGCGGAGCCCCGAGAGTATCGGAAGCGATTCGCGTTCATTCCGTGTCATTTTTCTCACCTCTGAGGTAGTATGCCACGGGATGAGGATATTATCCGTAAAGGCAAGCAAAAAGGGCGGATGAGATCCGCCCATACAGCTATTTCTTCTTCCACTTTATCAGTATCACAGCTGCGACTGCCGTCAGGAACACTGCCAGCGATATCGGGAACCATGTGAAGGGCAGCGGCAGATCCACCGTGTTGATACCGTACAGCGCAAAGATGATGTTCGGTATCTCCATTAAAATGGTGACGATAGTCAGGCGCCACATCACGATGTTCAGATTGTTCGATATTACAGACGAGAAGCCGTCCATCATGTGAGACAGGATGCCCGAATATATGCTCGACATCTCTATCGCCTGCTTCATCTCGATGAGCACGTCCTCAAGGAGGTCCTGATCCTCGTCGTAGAGCTTGATGACGCGCCCGCGGAATATCTTCTCTATCGTTGCCTCGTTCGCCTTCAATGAAGTCGAAAAATATACGAGGGATTTCTCAAGCGCCAGAAGCTGCATGAGAAGCTCGTTCTTCATCGCGTCGTGAAGCTGCTGCTCGGCTGCGGATGACAGCTTATCTATCTGCTTTAGGTAGTACAGGAACAGCGCTGCTATCCTCAGCAGGAGCTGCAATACAAAACGCGTCTTGAACGTCGGGCGGAGGTTGCGTATCGTACCTCGCACCGCCTCGTCGATTATCTGCGTAGCGTGCAGCGATATAGTAAACACGTTTTCATCTGTGATTATTATGCCGATAGGCATGGTGTAGAACACCTTCGTCTCGTCCTCCTCGGTCGAGGCTACGGGCGTGTCTACGATGATGAGGGTCTGGTCGTCCTCGCGTTCGATACGCGAAGACTCCTCCTCATCGAGTGACGACTTGACGAAGCCGCTGTCGAGCCCGAAGTCGTCAATGAGCATTTTTATCTCCTGCGGAGACGGGTCTATCACCGATACCCAGCAGCCGCTCTCTATGGAATCTATAGGGTCGAGCCTGCCGTTATCGGAGGTGTAATAGCTTATCATCGGATATATCTCCTTTCGCAGTATTTACTGCGAAGAAGCTTCACCGCCGTGCTGCCCTGCGCGGGAGATCAGGCGTCAGGGCATAAAAACGGAGGCACGTATACAGCTCTTCGCAGTATGGAATTATTCAGACAATTCCCATAAGGGTCGGAACTCATAAATGCACCTCCTGAATCAAAGTATTTATATTATACCACACTAATCCGCAAATAGCAAGCCGCGCGGAGAAAATTTTTCCGTTTGTTTTTGCTATGCCGCTTATACACCCAGCAAGCTTCTTCGAGAGCCTGCTCGGCGCTTGCATTTTTCTCCCAAATCGCTTATACTATATATGATAAAATCAATAGGAGGCTCCAATATGATACGCGAGATAACAGCAGCAGATTTTGATGGACTGATGACGCTCTATGATCAGCTTCACGGCAACCCCTTCCCCGAAAAGGACGAACGCGTTATGGGCGTATGGAACAGCATTCTCTCCGACCCAAACCACCATATCATCGTCGCAGAGGAGGACGGAAAAATAGTCTCTACCTGCGTGTGCATTATTGTCCCAAACCTCACCCACGAGCAGCGCCCGCACGCTGTTGTCGAGAACGTTGTCACTGACAGTGCCTACCGCAACAGGGGACTTGCCACCGCCTGCCTCGACTACGCCCGCGACATAGCCCGCCGCGAGAACTGCTACAAGATAATGCTCATGACAGGCTCGAAACTTGAGAGCACGCTCCGTTTCTACGAGCGCGCAGGCTACAACAGAAACGACAAAACAGGATTTATCCAGTGGCTGTAAGCGCGGAGGTGATATTATGATATATCTGCTCGAGGATGACGGCGGCATTCAGAATTTCGTGCTGTATGCGCTACGCAGCTCCGGCTTCGAAGCAGAGGGCTTCGAGACCCCATCCGCATTCCGCAGGGCAATGAGCGAGCGGCTGCCCGACCTGCTCCTGCTCGACATTATGCTGCCCGAGGAGGACGGCATATCCATACTGAAAAAGCTCCGCGCCTCTGACGAAACGCACAGGCTGCCGATAATCATGCTCACCGCAAGGTCGACCGAATTCGATATGGCAAACGGGCTCGACAGCGGTGCTGACGACTACATCACCAAGCCTTTCGGCGCTATTGAGCTCATATCGCGGATAAATGCCCTGCTCCGACGGGTCGGCAGCTCTGACAGCAACAGCTCGCTAACTGCGGGCGATATCACTCTGATTCCCGCGCGGAGAGAGGTGCTGCGCGGCGGGGAGCACTTATCCCTGACACTCAAGGAGTACGAGCTGCTCGCGGCGCTGATGAAGAACAAGGGCAAGGTGATCTCCCGCGATGAGCTCCTCAGAAGTGTATGGGGCTACGATTTCACAGGCGAGAGCCGAACCCTCGACGTGCATATACGTACTCTCCGCGCAAAGCTCGGTGCGAGCGGCAATATAATAGAAACCGTCCGCGGTGTGGGCTACAGGATAGGTGACGCAAATGACTAAAAAAATATTTCTGAGCATTATGCTCGTTTCGTTCTTGGCAGTCACAGCGGTGATATTCCTGCTTACGGGAGTTTCCTACAGGTACAGCGAAGAGTCCTCCTCGGAGCACCTGCGGCAAAGCTGTACGATGATAGCCTCTGCGGTAGAGCAGAGCGGAGGAACATACCTCGACGAGACCGACTTCGGTGACCTCCGCGTTACGTGGATATCCAGCAGCGGACGCGTCATTTTCGACTCTCAGCACGATCCCGTAAAGCTCGACGACCACTCCGACAGACAGGAGGTCGAGGAGGCTATGCGCTCGGGCGACGGCGAGTCAGAACGCTATTCGGACACCCTTATGACCAAGACGGTCAACCGCGCACGGCGTCTCTCTGACGGCTCTGTTATCCGCGTATCCAATGTTCAGCGCTCGTTCGCGGCGCTGCTGCTGAAAAATCTCCAGCCTCTCGCAGTTGTGCTGACTGCGCTGTGGGCGTGCTCACTGACGGCAGCGATACTTATCTCGCGGCACATCGTCCGCCCGATAAACGATATCGACCTCGACCATCCCATGACCGAAAAAAGCTACAAGGAGCTCACTCCCCTGCTGAAAAAGCTCAGCAAGCAAAACGGCAGAGTCAACCGACAGATGATAGAACTCCGACAGAGCCGCGAGCAGTTCAGCCTCATCACCGAGAGCATGAGCGAAGGGCTCGTGGTCGCCGACCAGAAGGCGACTATCCTCACAAGCAACTCCAGTGCGTACGCTCTCCTCGGGGCAGAGAAGAACGATAGCGACCATACCGTATTCTCGCTCTGCCGAACGGAGCAGTTCCGACGCTGCATACAGGACGCAATGGGCGGCAGACGCGCTGAGTGCCTCATCAGCACCGACGGCGGCGAGCGCAGGGTCATCGCCTCCCCTGCCAACAGCCACGACACCGTCAACGGCATAGTCGTGTTCATCCTCGACGTCACCGAGCAGCAGCAGCTCGAAACCATGCGCCGCGAGTTCACCTCGAACGTCTCGCACGAGCTGAAAACTCCGCTCACCACCATTTACGGCATATCTGATATGCTCGCAAACGGCATGGTCAAGCCCGAGGATGTGACCGCGCTGAGCGGCGATATCCGCCACGAGGCTGACCGTCTTATCACCCTCATAAACGACATCGTGTCGCTCTCCAAGCTCGATGAGGAGGAGAACGCTCCGAGACAGGACGAGGAAGTCGACCTCTACGACCTCGCCTCAGACGTTATCTCACGCCTGAGAATGAGCGCTGACGCGAAGCACGTCACGGCGAAACTCACAGGCGACCACGTCACCGTCTGCGGCAGCCGCACCATTCTCGACGAGGTCATCTATAACCTCTGCGACAACGCTATCAAGTACAACAACGAGGGCGGCAGCTTCTCTGTGAAGATATCACATATCCCGATGAAGGCAATAGTTACTGTAAGCGATACGGGCGCGGGCATACCCGAGGCTCACCTCGGGCGCATATTCGAGCGCTTCTACCGCGTGGACAAGAGCCGCTCCCGCAAGATAAAGGGTACGGGGCTCGGTCTTTCGATAGTCAAGCACGGCGTCAGCTACCACGGCGGCACAGTACGCGTGGACAGCACCGTCGGCAAGGGCACGGCTTTCACGGTGGAGCTCCCGATAGAAAAACGGCGGACGTAAGTGCTGAACCTATAAATAAGTTTTACGGGAGATGCCTCTCTGAGAAGGAGCCAGGCTCACATCATCGGTGCTGCCTTAAAATTTATTCCCGCATCTCTTGCTATTAACGGATTTCTGTGCTATAATATGCTTACAGTAATTGCCAAAGGAGGTTGACCATGCTTTTAGCAGTTGATATAGGCAACACAAACATCGTTTTCGGCTGCGTGGACAGCGACGGGAAGATCCTCGTCTTCGAGCGTATCTCCACCAACCATAACGCCACAGCCGCCGAATATGCCGTTCTTATCCGCAATATCCTCGAAATGAACGACTTCATGTGCGGTGATATCCACGACGCGATAATGTCGTCAGTCGTGCCGTCCGTGACAAATACCGTCAAAGAGGCTATCCGCAAGCTCTTCGGCGTTGAGGTCATGATAGCGGGTCCAGGTGTCAAGACCGGACTGAATATCCTCATCGACAATCCCCGCCAGCTCGGCAGCGACCAGGCTGTTGACGCCGTAGCCGCAATAAACGAGTACCCCACTCCCCTGATAATCATCGACATGGGTACTGCTACGACGGTCTCAGTTGTGGACAGCAGCAAAAACTACCTCGGCGGTCTTATCTTCACGGGTATGGGTGTCTCCACCGAAGCCCTCATCAACCGCACCGCTCAGCTGCCCAAGATAGACTTTGAGCTCCCGCCCAATATCATCGGCAGAAACACTATCGACTGCATGAAGAGCGGCTCGCTCTACTCCAACGCCTGTGCTCTCGACGGCATTATCGAACGTATCGAGGCTGAAATGGGCGAGAGCTGCACAGCAGTCGCCACAGGCGGTCTCGCGGAGGTAGTTGTTCCCCTCTGCAAGAAAAAGGTAATCCTTGACAAGGACCTCCTCATAAAGGGACTTGCGATAATCTACAATAAAAACAAGAAAAAATAGGGAGGAATCATTATGCCGCTAATCGATGTAAAAACTAATGTAATGGTCAGCAAAGAAGCTGAGGTAGCGCTGAAATCAGCTCTTGGTCAGGCTATCACCGCTATTCCCGGCAAGACGGAAACATGGCTCATGGTGGGAATCCAGCCCAACTATACACTCTATTTCGACGGTGACGGCTCGCCCGCGGCTATGGTCAGCGTCGATATCCTCGGCGGAGCTACCGCCTCCGCCTACAACAACCTCACCGCCCGTATCTGCGATATCCTCAACCACCAGCTGAGTATACCGATGAACAGGATATACATCAAATACTCCGAAACCGAACCCTGGGGCTGGAACGGCTCGAATTTCTGATAAAGAACACCATTAAAGGGGCGGACGGCATCCGCCCCTTTATTAATTTATTTTGCGGGCGTGATAAAATTATTATTATGCCCGCGGTTTTTCGCGGAAATATTGCATATTATTGTTGACATTTCCGCTCTCAGATGTTACAATGTAGATGATAGGACGCTGCAAAAAAATATCTCGGCGTCCACGAGAGGGGAAATTTACCATGAAGAAATTATTCAAGGCAATGGCTGCCGTTGCCTCGGCTGGCGCGCTGACCGTTTCAGGCGCCGCTTCGAGCTTTCAGGCAGCCCTGTCATCACCCGCTGTGACGGCGTCCGCGGTAGATGACGGAAACGACGACTGGCTCCACGCTGAGGGCAGCCGTCTCTACGACATGAACGGCAACGAGGTCTGGCTCACGGGCGCTAACTGGTTCGGCTTCAACTGCAACGAAGCTTGCCCGCACTACCTCTGGAGTGCCGACGCCGACGACTGTCTCACCGAGATAGCCGACCGCGGTATCAACATCATTCGCTTTCCGATATCCACCGAGCTCATCGTTTCGTGGATGAAGGGTAAACCCAATGAGGTCAGCAGCTTCTCATGCAACACCGACCCTGCTTTCACCATCAACCCCGACTTCTGCTCCGATGACGGCAAAACTCCCGTCGACAGTATGCAGGTGTTCGACATAATGATGAAGAAGTGCAAGGAGCACGGTATCAAGGCTTTCATTGATATCCACAGCCCGCATACCGACAACTCGGGTCATAACTACAACCTCTGGTATGGCAAGGCAGGAGTTACCACCGACGTGTGGATAGACTCGCTGGTATGGCTCGCCGACAAGTACAAGAACGACGACACGCTCCTCGCTTTCGACCTCAAGAACGAGCCTCACGGCAAGGGTCAGGAAGGCAAGGATGCCGCCAAGTGGGACGGCTCAACCGATGAGAACAACTGGGCTTATGCGGCTACAAAGTGCGCTGAGGCTATCCTCGACGTGAACCCGCACGCGCTTATCCTCGTAGAGGGCGTTGAGCAGTCGATGAGCGGCGCTATGGAAGGCGACTACTGGGGTATGCCCGACAGACGTGATAACTCCCCCTACATCGGCGCATGGTGGGGCGGTAACTTCCGCGGCGCAAGAAAGTATCCCATCAAGCCCAAGCAGGGTACTTCACAGATAGTTTACTCGCCGCACGATTACGGTCCGTCAGTTTATGCACAGACATGGTTCGACAAGAACTTCACTGAGCAGACGCTTCTCGACGACTATTGGTACGAGACATGGGCTTACATCAACGCTGAGGAAATCGGTCCCGAGCTCATCGGCGAATGGGGCGGTCATATGGACGGCGCCGAGAACCAGAAGTGGATGACTCTCCTGCGCGACTATATGATAAAGCACCACATCAACCACACTTTCTGGTGCCTGAACACAAACTCGGGCGATACCGGCGGACTGTGGGACAGCCTCGGCTTCACACAGGGCTCGGGTACGTCCATCAAGTGGAACGAGCCTAAATATAAGCTCTTTGAGGAGGCTCTCTGGCAGACAGCTTCATCGGGCAAGTACATTGGTCTCGACCACCAGCGCGCACTCGGTAAGAACGGTATCTCGCTCAACGACTTCTACTCCAAATACGCCAACACAGAGGGAAGCAACCTCGACGGCGGCAAGAAGGGCAGCGGTACTCCCATAAGCGTTGATCCCTCGAGCAGCACTACCGCTTCATCTAAGGGAACTACTACAGCTACTACCACAGCTACAACTACGACAACTACTATAAGTGAGGATAAGGTCAACTGCGAACACTGCGGCAAGGAGATACTCAAATCCGAGGCTATCTACGGACCTCTCGGATTCCCTGTGTGTCAGGAGTGCTACGAGAATGGCGCTTACATAGGTACAGCTGCTCCTCCGCCCGAGTACACAACGACATCTACCACTACTACTATAATAGTCAGTAGTAGCAGCAGCAATGATACTCCTTCTGTTGGTACTGTTCTGTACGGGGATGCTAATCTTGATAAAAAAGTTACGGTCGCGGACGCGGTAGCAATACTCCAGAACATCGCTAACGGTGACAAGTTCAAGCTCAACGACGAAGCCAGAAAGAATGCGGACTGCTTCAATGTAGGCGACGGCATAACTGCTATGGACGCACTCGCGATTCAGCAGCTCGATGCTAAGGCTATTGATTCGCTGCCTGCTTCGGCAAAGTAAATATAATAGCAGCTGCGGTAAGGGAAACTCCCTTACCGCAGTTTTTTCACCCTATATTTAATGATAAACGATAAATAATTATCGTTTATATTGCACAAGAACAACATATTTCGAATACAGTGTTTATATGCAAACATACAATATTTATCGTTAAACGATAAATAACTATTGACAAACGTAAATATCCGTGGTATTATGGACTCATCAAAGGGGAACACAAAATTCCCACCAAATAAAAGGAGGAAATTATTATGAAAAACTCAAACATCAAAACAGTTAACGGAATCGGCAAGGCTTGCTCAGTAATCAGTCTGATAGCATTCATCTTCTGCATCGTGGGCTTCGTGGGACTCATCATCGCTGATATTGCCATCATCTTCATGCCACTCGACAAGATAAACCTCTCGGGCAATGCTGACGCAACGATCACTATCACCGCTGAGAACATGAATATCGGCACGGGTATCGACACGGGCAATTTCATGATAGTGGGCGACAAAAATGGCTTATCTATCGAGGGCTCGAACGAAGGCATCTCCATCGACGAGGACAAGGTAGATTTCGGCGGTATATGGTCTCTTGACGTAGAGGAAGTATCCTCGGACGAAACCTCTGCTACCTATCACCTCACAGGCGATTTCGCCGACTTCAACAAGAAGGCAGTAAAGCGCGAGCTCCTCTTGAAGGTGCTGGAGGCTACTATCGCAGTCATTGCGACAGCTGTGACCCTCTTCTTCGCACGACGTGTATTCAAGGCTCTTGCAAAGTGTGAAACTCCCTTCACAGAAGATATCGTCAAGAAGATGAAGGTATTCGGCGGGGTAATGATCGGCTACGGCGTGCTCACAAGTCTGAATCTCACAACCATAGTTGCCGGTCTTGCAGTCCTCATGCTCGGCTATGTATTCGCACACGGCAAGAACCTCCAGCAGGAGTCAGACGAGACATTATAAGGAGGTGCTCAGTATGTCGATAATCCTCAGACTTGACCGCGTTATGGCGGACAGAAAAATGAGCCTCAACGAGCTCAGCGAGCGCGTCGGCGTCAGCAACGTCAATCTCTCCAAGCTCAAAACTGGCAAGGTCAGCGCGATACGCTTCTCCACGCTTGAGGCGATATGCAAGACCCTCAACTGTCAGCCGGGAGATCTCCTCGAATTCATTGACGACGGCGGCAAAGAGCTTGCCGATAATCAGTAACTATAAAATGTGGGCAACTTAAAGTTGCCCACATTTTTGCTATAATACGGTAGTTATCATCGGCGTTTCGCCGTCGCGGAGCTGCTCCAGTATGTGATGCAGCTCTATCAGCTCGGGGACAAGCTCGTCACGCTCGTTTTCGGCGTAGTAGCTTATCCGCGTGCAGATGCGGTCTACCTCAGAGAGGCGGTCGCTCTTTACCAGTACCGCCGCCGTCCTGCGGAAGCTCTCCCATTCCTGCTCCAGTGCGCGTGCGGACTCGACAGCCTCTGCCCGCGAGCCGCCATCGTACAGCTCCGCGACCTCGTCTGCAGCGGATATGAGCCTCCCGCAGCTCACATTCACCCACACGCCCGATACTATACTCGCCGCGATGAGCAGACTAAGTATCGCGGCACTGATTTTTAGCCTTGTCACTTTCGTCGCCTCCCTGTGTGATGATAGGTCTGCCGCCGTCACGCGGCGAGATGAAACAGCTTCCCGAGCTGTCGGCGGTCATGATAAAGATATCGCTCGCTTTCAGTCCGAAGCGTCGGGCAGTGCGGTCGGCGTAGTCAGAGTCGAAGCCGAGCGAGCGCAGAGCCGTGTGCAGAACTATCCCGTCCGAGACGATGACTAGCGGCGGGTCGGAGTCCTCCGCCTGAACGCCGAGCTCTCCGCGCGTGGGAGTATCCGCAGACGGCTTCCTCATCACGGACATACTCCCCGTGGTCTCGACAATGGCGTACTGCACCTCCGCGAGGTCGAACACCTCGCTCCCGCGGAGTGCCATCATCAGGTCATCGACGGAGAATCGCAGGTCAGCCATAGCCTGACGGTCTATCCTGCCGCCCCTGATGACTATCTTCGGGCTGCCCGAGATGAACCGCCTCACCGTCGGGAAGCGCAGACACAGCCACGACACCGTCACCTCAAAGCAGACCATTGCAAATATCGGCGTGATACCGACAAGAACGGGGATATTCACGTCCTCTATCGGGAGGGTGGCGATGTTCGAGACGAGTATCGTTATCACGAGCTCGGAGGGCTGGAGCTCCCCGAGCTGGCGCTTGCCCATGAGCCGCACCGCGAATATTACCAGCACATACAAGATTAGCGAACGGATAAGTATTACCGACATTTCAACAGCTCCTTTTATGGTATTATGGCTTTCTGAGAAAAAAATATGTATCTGATCTGAATAAAAAGGCTGCGAAACGTTAATAATAGGAATGGCTTTAATGCTAAATTCTTTCAAGGAGGCTTGTATCATGGATAACAAGCATAAAAACGACTGTATCAAGTGCTCGGTGGCGCAGTGCCAGCACAATATGGTGACCGAGAACTACTGCTCGCTTGACTCTATATCTGTCGGCACTCACGAGGAGAACCCCACTGTCCCCGAATGTACCGACTGCAACAGCTTCGTCAAGCGCACAGGCTGCTGCGACTGACAAACCGTCAGAACAAGCGGGTCGATGAAGGCATCGACCCATACATAATCCCGAACCATAAGGGTGAAAGCCTGCATCCGCCCGCATTTTCTGCGTGTGCGTCTGCTTCTCCCATTGGTAAACATAGACAAATCGGAAGCCCGTTTACAGTCAAATCGGGAAAATTTATTGTGCGCTCTTGCATTGACGGAGTTTTTATTGTATAATAGTATTAAGCTTCTACCGAAGTAATTATTCCCAACAGGAGGCTGATGATATGTTCGACAAAACTATGACATTTTCCGTTAACGAAGACAAGGAAGCGGAGCTCAGAAAAAATCTCACCATAATCTACGACGCTCTCGTTCAGAAGGGATACAACCCCGTTAATCAGATCGTAGGCTATATCCTCTCAGAGGACCCCACCTACATAACCACATACAATAACGCAAGAAACCTTATCCGTCACATCGACAGAGACGAACTCCTTCAGGTGCTTGTAAGATCTTACCTTCAGGCATAAGCGGTCGCCGAGGCTGCTGCGGACAAGCAGGGCTGAGGGCGCGGATGTTATCTCAAATAAAAAAATGCGGCAGCTTTACATAGCTGCCGCTTTTATTTTCCCGCATATCGCCTATATACGCGGGAAGCTCACCCCTCACCACACATCCTGTGGTTATCCCTTTTTTCTATATAATTTCTATTCTCGATGCCCGTCAGCTGTTTTTTTATCGCTGCGGGTAATCGCTGTCCTGCTGCTCAGCCTTTGCAACTGCCTCAGCGAGCGTCAGCCCTGTGAACTCCTGAGCCGAGAATATGCGTCCCGACTTCTTGTCGTCCATGAAAGCACCTACCAGTACGCCGGGGAGCGCACTCTCGGGTGTGTTGGGAGCGTTGGGTCCGCCGAGGTCGGTCCTGCACCAGCCCGGGTCGGTGAGATTTATCATCACGTCCGTGCCGTCATACATCTTGCCTATATCGTGCGTTACCTTGTTCAACGCCGCCTTTGCCGCAGAATAGCCTGCCTGTTCGGGCTCAAGGTCTATGCCGCTCGTGGTATTGACTATCCTGCCGAAACCTCTCTCTGCCATTTTGGGAAGAAAATGGTAGCATATCAGCATTGGTGCGACGGTATTGATACGGAAGCTGATATCGTAGTCCGTATACGGCGTCGCGATGTAGTCCGTTCTGTAGGCTATCTGGAGACCCGCATTATTGAGGACTATGTCCACCTGCGTGCCCTTTGCGTCTATCTCTGCGAGCATCTGTTGCACTGAATCGGGTTCAGACAGCTCAGCCGAAACAGTATATGCCTCAACTCCAAGCGCCTTGACGTCCGCGAGCACCTTTGCACTATGTGCCGCGTCCCTGCTGTGAAGAATGAGATTTGCGCCCTGCTTCGCCATAAAAATAGCCGAAAGATAGCCGATACCTCTGCTCGCGCCTGTGATAAGCGCCCATTTGCCTTTAACGTTTACCATAAGAGTTGACCTCCTTGCCCTCAGGCAATTTATACGATGATTATAACACGCGGGCTGTTTTTTTGCAATAATTGAATATCTCTTTCTTTGCAATCATATCAAAAATTTTGCACTATATTTTTCAAGTCATAATCTCGACTTCAGGTGATATACTATGCTTGCAGAGTTATTCTGCAAAACTTCAAAGGATATAAACAATTATGAAAAAAATAGCTCCGACTGCGGCGGCTCTCCTTACTGCGGCTATCGTGCCGACAGTATCAGTATGCGCCGCGGACTGCACAAGGATAGGTTACGGACAGGGAACGTCGGTAGACGCACTCAACCGTCCGACCGACGCGATGCAGTTCAACGCCCGATACGGCGACCTTGATGCCTTCGCCCTGTCGGCAGATGATAACAGGATAATCATCACCTTCGATCAGGGCTATGAGAACGGCTATACCGCGAAGATACTCGACACGCTGAAGGAGAAGGATGTCCACGCGATATTCTTCCTCACGGGCGACTACGCCAAGCGCGAGGAAGCCCTCGTCAAGCGCATGATAGCGGAGGGGCACACCCTCGGCAACCACGGCATGACCCACGCCAGTCTCCCTACCCTCTCGGAGGACGGCGCACGCGCGGAGATAATGTCGCTCCACAACTACGTGCTCAACAACTACGGCTACGAGATGCAGTACTTCCGCTGTCCGTGCGGTGAATACTCCGAGCAGGTACTCGAGACCGTACAGAAATGCGGCTATAAAACTGTGTTCTGGAGCTTTGCCTACGTCGACTGGAAGACCGACGCTCAGCCCTCTGCGGCTGAGGGTATGGAGAAGCTTACAAAGTCGGCTCACGGCGGAGAGATACTCCTCCTGCACTCGGTATCTGCTACGAATGCCGAGATACTCGGCGACGTGATAGACTCGTTCCGCGAGCAGGGCTTTACGGTATAACAACGCAAAACGCCGAAGAGGCTTGTCCTCTTCGGCGTTTCTGCATACTAATCTCATCCGTTATAATTCCCCATATTTCCCTTTACTGCTAAATTCTGCGGCATACCCCCATACGCCGCCAAGCAGTCTCTTTTTGCAGACCGATGTCCGCATCCCTCATATCAAGCAGATGAACGCTCATTCGTCACTGCCGAATATCTCTTCTATGCCCTTTTCCATTTCGGATTTGAGCCACGCGCTCCTGTATGCCATGACCATTACGTACATAGCCTTGCTGAGCTTTTCTTCGTCCGAGGTGATACCGCTGTCGCACTCGCCGAGCTCGCGCTCTATCAGCGCTTTCACGTCCTCGGGAGCGAATATCTCCTCATCCTCTGCGTTGAATATCATCCTGCACAGGAGGTCAAAGAGCAGTATCTCATCGATGATATCGTCGGCGGTGTCCTCGACGTCGCCGTTGATGTAGGTCATAAGGTTGACGATGCTCTCGAGCTTCATCGTCCCGCGGAGCATATTTATCAGAAGTATGCGGAGCACCTGCTGCTCGTCGTACTTCTTGCCCTTGGTGGACGATACCCACCCGCGCTTTATCCAGTTCTGGATAGTCGAGCCTTCAAGCCCTGTCAGCTTTGAGAGCTGCGACAGAGTAAGTCCGCCCGTAGCCTCGAGCACGGGAGAAATGAGCGAAAACGCCGAATTTCTTGCCTGCTCGGTATATTTTATGGTAGTACCGGGTATCAGCCTTTTCACGAGTTACACCAACCTTCAAATGTAATACATTAACCCCCAATCACAATATATTGATTATATCATAAGTTCGTCTGAACCGCAAGTGCTATCATCTGACGTTTTAACGGATTTTTACTGTTTTTTTTGAATTTATATCGTTTTTTCTTATTATTTCATAATATTTCAAGATTTTTCAAGAATAGTTACAAATGTAACAAAAATGAATACAAATGTAATACAATTCGCCTGTTTTATTGACTTTCCCGCACTTTTATGCTACTATAAGTACAGACAAAAACCTTGTCATTATCCGCACAGAGAAAAACTTTATTGGAGGGACGAATTATGGCAGATTATAACGATATCAACAACTATCAGGGCGACGTCGTTTCGGGCGTCGACGTTGTAAAAAAGAGTAAAAAAGGTCTCATAATCGGAGGTCTCGCAGTTGTCACAGCGGGAGCTGTAGCTGCTGTTGCGGGCGGAGGAATCGCCGCATACTGCCTTTCCGACTTTGTCAAGAATCAGGTGAAGCTCCGCGTCTCGAGCCCCGAAAGCTACTATGCATGGGTGTACGAAAAGAACGCGGACGCTGCCGCAAAACAGATTTCCACAGCTTACGCAAGAGGTCTCGACAAGCTCGAGGCAGGGCAGAAGACAAAGCTCTCGCTCAGATATGACCTCACCGATGAAGCAAGAGACATCATCATCGACGAGCTCGACCTCGACAGAGAATCACGTAACGAAGAGCGTGACATCGTCAATAACCTTAATAATATCACCATCGGCGGAGAGGGAAGCTCAAAGGATTCGCTTATCTCGGGCAAGACTTATATCGACTGGAACGACGAAAGGCTCGTCACGGCTGATATCGCGACCGACAACTCTACTATGGACTATTTCGTCCGCATACCCGAGCTCACGGAGCAGTGGATAGCCGTTGAGGCTGAAAAGCTGATTGAGGAGAATTCCTACTCGGACACCGAGCAGGAGGTCATCGACGCCTACAAAAAGGCTGTTCAGGACCCGCGCTCCGTTATCACTCCCGAGGAGATAGAGGAGCTCGCAGACCGCTATATCAAGGTTTGGAACGAGTCTGTTGAGGACGTAAAGCTCGAGAAGAAGCAGACCGTCACTATCAATGACATTGATATGAACTACACGGTCGTTTCCGTGAACCTCACACAGCAGAAGTTCATCGAAATAGGAGAAAAAATGCTGACAACAGCTAAGGACGACGCACTCCTCAAGGAGATAGTCGTTGACCGCCTCCACCAAATGGACGCCGACGAGTACGCTGAGAAGATAGACGACGCTATCGAGAACCTCAAGGACGACACCGTTGATACAGAGACTGTTGTAACACTCGACACCTACATCGACGCCAAGGGCGTTATCCGCGGCTGGGGAGCCAAGACAAACAATGAAAACGAGGAGTTCCTCGCCGTTATCGGCAAGAAGGACGGCAAGGTACGCGGTGAGTGCTGGTTATACGACGGCTACGAAGAGCCAGAGTTTACTTTCAAGCTCAGCGCCGAGGAATCAGATAACAAGTTCAGCGGAACCCTTGATTTTATTCTCGACGAGGATGAATCGTGGTCGCTCGAATTCAGCGACTTCGAGATAGTTGACGAGGAGTACGGCTACTTCAACGCTTCCACTGTCCTCAACATCACGGACAACGATGACGAGCTCTCTATCCCGCTCGACTTCTCAACAGACGGCGAAAGTCAGGCGATAGCTGGCGATATCGTTATCGACGGCGCCAACTACGGAAAGCTCACCCTCACAGCAGGCTTGCAGACGGGTGCTGAGCCTGCTATCCCCTCCAAGAACGGAGCATTCGTCCTCGACGATATGGACAATACAGAGGACTTCTGGAGCGACTATGTTACTCAGGACGAAATGGAGAAGTTCCTAACCGACCTCTTCAAGAAGCTCGGGATCAAGGACACAAACGCCTCTGAGTACGCCAAGGATTGCGCTGAGGAAATGTACTACACCTGGGATAGCTATTACGACGACTACGACGATGATGACTACGGCTGGGACAGCGACGACAACTACGACGATGACGACTACGATTTCGACGACGACGATTATGACTTCGACGACGATGATTTTTACGCATCCGCTAACGGTCCCTCAGCTAAGGACGGTCAGGCGTTCCTGATGCTCTACGATAAGGATATGCAGCACTTCTTCACAGGCGAAGGCACCGACTACCTCTCCTATGGTGCGAAATTTGCGGACATCAAGGGCGACGGCACATATACAGTCAGCGTTTCGGCTGATACTCCCGAATATCTGGAGAAGTTCACTGCAATGCCCAACGGTCTGGGTGTTCTGGTAATCGGCTGTCAAGGCATAAAGGGTGCGGAGAATGCCAAGATCGAGGTAACATCTCTCGACATCGACGGAAAGACGTACGATGTCAGCAAGGACATCACTACCGAGGCTGACGAAGAGTTCTTTGCGGCGCTTATCTACTCAGACTCATACTTCGACCTCGAAGAGGAGGACGGCGAATACAAAAACGGCGTCGACCTCTCGGGCGTTCAGTCATGGAAGACTATCACTGTCACCTTCAAGCTCACGGGAATGAAGTAAAACATAAACGGCGGGTATAATCCCGCCGTTTTATTTTCCGATTTTTCCAGTATTTCAGCTTTCTTTCACGAAAGCATCATAAATGAGAGATACAATATCAATATAGAAAAATATAGCAATCTCCACATTTCATATAAACCACCCTAACAGGTAGAGCGGCGGTCAGCATTTGCTGAGCGCCGCTTGCCTTTTGTATATGTATAGTCACAAGCCCCCGCAGTCACTTTTAGTGAACCTTTTCCACGCTCGCGACAATATGTATACGAAAGGAGGCAAGACTATGACACAACTTCAATTTGAGAGACTCATTCAGCTGCACGGGGATTCGATATTTGGCTTCTGCTGCCACCTTACAGGCAAGGTGGCAGAGGCTGAGGATCTGTATCACGACTCGGTGATGAAAGCCTTCTCAAAGCTGAAAAAGATAAGCTGCGGCGGCGAGTCGGACTATCTCACGGCGCGCAATTACATTATAGGCATAGCAGTCAGACTCGCAAAAAACAGCTCCCGCAGACTGTCAAACAGAAGCAGCGTGGCACAGGACGTAAACGAGCGCGAGCTAACGTCGGCTGACTCGGCCGAGGATATAGCAGGCGAATCTGAGCGCAGGGAACTAAATGCGCAGATACGACAGGCGGTGAGCTCCCTGCCAGAGAAACTCCGCGCAGTGACGTATATGTTCTACTTCGCCGATATGAGTATCAGCGACATAGGCGCGGCACTGCATATCCCGAGTGGTACGGTCAAGAGCCGTCTCAGCCGCAGCAGAAGCATCATCAAAAAAGAACTGGAGGAAAAAGGCTATGAAAATTACTGACGAAACTATCAGGACTTCACTCAGAAGCGAGACAAGAGCTCCACAGAAAGCGAATTTAAAGCTTTACAGCGAGTTCTCGGCGTATCGTTCAAAGCGCTCGCGGCTGACCTATGCAGCTATCATAGGAATTCCCGCAGCAGCGGTACTGCTCGGAGCGGGAGTATACACTATCCATAACGGCGGATACTTCCACGATGTGAAGAACGGTTTCGGAACAGTAACAGGTGTCACATACGAAAATGCGACCGATGAAATAAGCATTAAAGCTGTCAGAAAATCGGAACAGATCGAGCTTACTGTCCAGATACTTGAACCTTATATCAATAAAATGCCATATGAGGACTGTGAGCAACTGAAAATCGGTAAATGCACATTAATATCGAAAGGGAAAAACACTGATTTTTCAACCGATGAAATATCGGAGGTTGAAAACGGCAAGGCTATATTTTTCCTTGATATAGCTGACGCAGATTCAATATCCATAACTGAACTGATAAGCCGAAAAAAGGCTGATGCAGATCTTTCAATCTACGGAAACTGGGAAATACCGCTCGAATAGACAAAAAAGCTCCCCCCCATCTGGGTGGAGCTTTTTTGTGCTGGCACAGATCTACTTTTCCGGGCCGTCACCAGCCGAGTATCATCGACGCGGATGATCCCCCCGCGGACGAGGAGTGTTCCCTTACGATAACCTCTTTCGAGGGCGGAAAAAAGCAAATCAGTCGTTACAGGTATGCGGAGAATGGTTCGTGGATATAAGTTAAAAGTCATCGGCGGTCAGAATATACGACCGCCGACAGCTTTTTATGGAAGAGTAAAAATCATTTTGTGTACTCGGGAAGCGAGGTTATTACCTTAGCGTCCAGTCTTTGGATAGTGAGCGCGTCCTTGGCTGTTATTCCGTTTCCGGGATCGCAGCAGTCTGCATTTGCTGCGCCGACCTCTGAGAGTGAGTATTTGTCCTTATTGGCGATACTCTGCAATATCGCTACGGAATCGGCTACCGTCACCTTCTTGTCGCAGTTGGCGTCGCCGAGGAGAGTCACCTTCGATACGGGAGGAGTATAGCCGTCGATATCCTTGAACGTTATCTTGTTGTTATCAGCGTAAGTCTGCACCGTCGAACCCGTCTTGCCGACAAGAGTGAACTTCTCGTTGACCTTGCCGCCTACAAAACCGATGCTTTTATCAACTATTTTCGGGTCGCCCTCAATCGTCAAAGTCCCGAGCGAGTTGCATTCTGCAAAGGCACTCGCGCCGATCTCCTTGAGAGTATGCGCATCATTGGATACGAACTCAACATTTGCAAGATTGGTACAGCCGTAGAAGGAATAAGCTCCGACTGTATCAACGTTGATAACAGCCTTTTCCAGAACAGTGCAATTTCTGAAAGCGTTCTGTCCAAAGGTATTAGCCGACAGTTCAGCACTCGAGAGAGAAGCGCAGTTCTCGAATGCGCCTAAATCTATGGTCTGAGCGTTCGGCACCTTCACGGTTGTCAGCCCCGAGCCGCTGAACGCCTTCTGCCCGATAGAAGTAATATTGCTGAAATCTATCTTCTCCAGCGAGGTACAGCCTGCGAAGGCACTCGAGGGAATGGTCGAGATATTTACCAGTTTCACATCGCTAATGCCAGTACAGCCTGAGAATATGCCTGATGTGAGAGTCCCTACCTCTACCGACTTCAAAGCCTCGCAGTTCATAAAGTTGTTAGAGCCGATGATATTGGTGTGCGAGTCCGCAGGGAACTTATTCAATGAAGCACACCCCTTGAAAGCAGCGGAATTTATCTCGTCCGCGATAATGCTGCTGCCCGGAGAAGCAAGGTCTTCGAGCATAGTCAGAGCCGTGTCGCCCTCGAAGGCGCTGTCCTTGATTGTGGTGGCATTGGTCACTATCTTCTCAAGCAGCGGGCAGTTTTTGAACATATTCGATGTCACGATCTTGCCATCGTAGGTCACTGTCTTAAGGTTGGAACAGTTTGCAAACACACCAGTTCCTATCGAGAACTTGGCTGCGCTGTCCGAAAGTATCTTTGCTTCGGTGAGGTTCGCACAGTCTGAGAAGGCATTGTTGCCGATAACGACTGTACCCCCCTGCATCCCCTCGATGTTGACCTTCTGGATACCGCTGCCTTTGAAGGAATTCGTGCCGATCGTGGATATCTCACCGCCCAGCTCTATTTTCAACTCGGAGCAGTTGAGAAATGCACTGTCGCCGTAGTCTTCGGCATTTAGAGCGTTGGAGCTGTTGGAAATCTTCTTTATCGACGTGCAGTTAGCAAACGCGTTGGATTCAAGGATACGTACAGCAGGAAGATCGATAGCTTCCAGCGACGTACAGCCAGCGAACGTCCTAGGGCTGACGATAGCAATATTGGTGAGGTCGCCGTCTATGGTAGTGAGCGAAGAGCAGCCGTTGAATAGTCCGTTCGGAGTCTTTGTCATATAGCCTGACTTTATTGTAATCTTCTTAGCAGCACTACAATTCTGGAATACAAAGCCATTAGAGGTATTCTTGCTCGTGGGCTCGGCGTTGCCATAGAGGTTGGATATAAGCTTTATCTCCTCAATTGAAGAACAGCCGTCGAGAGCGTTGTTTCCAACAACTTCACACTCGCCCGCATTGAATGTTGTCATTGCGGTACAGCCCTTGAAGCAGTTCTGAAGAATGTACTCGGATGAAGGGATATTTACAGTCACTAGCGAGGTACAGCCCGAGAAGGTCGAGCCTGCACCCGTGAATGTCTTATCATCGAGATTGATCGTAGCTTTCTCAGTACTGTTATTTCCAAGTATGTTTCCGCCAATATACTTCGCAGCAGGAAAGTCAGCAATAACAAGACTGGTACAACTTGTATAAGCTGAAGCATCGATAGTATGTACGTTCTTGAATTCAGCCTTCTGGAGGCTCGTACATCTATTGAAGGCGTTCGGGTCGATGATTACAATATTGTCGCCGTTTTTGTTAAAATCGCCAACCACAGTCGTAAGATGAGTGCAGCCAGAGAACGTATTCGTTGGTATCCTTGTTATAGAAGAGGGGAGCTCACAGAGCTCAAGAGCGGTACACCCTGAGAACACGCCGTCGCCAAGGCCGTAGCCCTTCCTGCTGTTTTTATCGGTCATCACCCAATCTACTATTGTAGTCGGGATATTCTTGACCTCTTTAAGAGATGTACAATTCTGGAACGTGCCGCCGCCGAGACACAGAAGTCCCTTGTTGAATAAAATAGTATCAAGAGCGGTACAGCCGTTGAATGAATCCTTGTCAAGACCGAGAAGGTTCTTGCCGCAGGTTAGCAAGGTTAGGCTGGTACAGCCTGAAAATGCCCTCTCTCCTATGCTTTGAACGTTATCGGGCATCTTTATCTCCTTGATAGAGGTACAACCCGAGTAAGCATTTTTGTCAACTACAAGAGGCTCGTAGCCG
>JAGCHA010000017.1 GCA_017649325.1 Ruminococcus sp. | reverse complement strand
GTTGAGCTCGTCCATGGAGGTAACAGCCTCATCTTCGATACCGATAATGACGTCACCGTGCTTGATACCGGCTTCTTCTGCTGCGCTGCCATCGGAAACAGCAGTAACATACACGCCCATAGGCAATCCGAGGTAGGTAGAGTAAGACTCGGTAATATCCACGCCGCTTATGCCTATCTGCGGTCTTCCTGTTACGTAGCCGTTGTAGATGAGGTCATCGACAATAGTCTTTGCCTCGTTGATGGGAATAGCAAATCCGAGACCCTCAACGCTTGCGGAGCCATAGCTTGACGACATCTTTGCAGAGTTGATACCTATGACCTGACCGCAGCTGTTGAGCAGCGGACCGCCCGAGTTACCCGAGTTGATAGCGGCATCGGTCTGGATAAGGGTCATATTTTTTTCGTTTATTGATATCTGACGGTTAAGAGCGGAAATGATACCGCTTGTTACGGAGCCGAAGAGGTCGAAGCCGAGAGGGTTACCGACTGCGATTACAAGCTCGCCCACGCGGAGCTCATCGCTGTTGCCGAAGGTAGCGGGTGTAAGCCCCGACGCATCGACTTTAAGCACTGCGATATCCGTTTCAGTGTCATAAGCGATTATTTTAGCGTCTTGCTTGGATTGGTCGCTGAAAAGCACATAAACGTCAACAGCCTCGCCCGCGTTATACTCCTCATCGTAAACGCAGTGAGCATTAGTCACGATGTAGCCGTCATCGGTCATAACTATACCCGTACCCGTGCCAGTAGCCTGACGCTTTCTTGTCTCGGACTGGAATCCGCCCCATCCCCACGAGGTATATGGCTCATTTATCTCGAAGGTAGAGGAAACACCAACGACCGAAGGCATGATCTCGTCAACGATATCGGGGAGCTGCTTTGCGTCCGTGCGTGAAGCAATGTCAAACAGACTCGGGAGATTCTGCGGCGGAGGCGACGAAGGAAGAGTCCCGCCCTTAACAGCTTCAGCGATTTCCTTTGCGGGAGAGGGGACAACTATCTTCTCATCCTCCTCGGACATCTGTATCTTGCTGTCGTCCCAGAATTTATATATCTGTACCGAGCCCGCCCCTACCACAACGAGCGATAGCATGAAGGCGAGTATTTTCAGACCTGTATGGTTAGACTTTTTCTTTTTCGGAGCATTATCCGCATCGGGAGAGGGCGTGCTGTAATAGCTGTAGGAGCTGTTGTCGGAGTTCTGCATATCCGGATTGTTCTGTTCACTGTAAAAATCAGACATGATATTTACCTCACAAAAATATTTATATATAGGCTTTCCGCCTCTGCTTATAATTATACACCATAATTAATTATAAGGGTATATGTGATAATAATATGATAACATACAGAAAAATCAATGTATATAAAAGACCCGCAGTAGATATTACCGCGGGTCTGAGCTTATTTCAGTTTAGACTGAGTCTTTTCGAGGAATTTACCACTGTACACGAGAAAGCGCTTGTGAGTACCTTTACCGATAAGTCCGGCCTCATCGGATGCGGTAACGTCGAAGGTGAACTCGCGACCGTTTACGTCGGTGAGGACAGCCTCCGCAGTGACGTCCATACCTTCGGGAGTAGCCGAGAGGTGCTGCACATCGAGAGCCGTACCCACAGTAGTTTCGTCGCCTTCAAGGAAGTCCTCGAGTGCATTGCAGGCTGCATTCTCCATCAGAGCTATCATCGCGGGAGTAGCAAAGACATCAAGGCATCCGCTGCCCATAGCCGATGCAAGCCTGCCATTTTCAGCCTTTACGGTCGCCGTACCTTTTAAGCCTGTTTTGATATCTTTCATTATTTCGCTCCTTTTTTGGACTCAAACGCCTCGCTCGGGATCGGACAAGGCGAGTAAACATCGCCGATAACGCGGTCATAGGTGAGTACATCGAGCTCTGCATTGTCAGGAGTGCCGTCGTTGTAGTCGAGCGAGTAAACGGGAACGTTCTCCATAAAGCTGTTCATTTTCTCAATAAATTCGTCATGCGGAGCACCGATAATGTTTATGAGAACATAGGGCATATAGAAGAACGACACAGGCTCCTCGGGCACGCTGCTGTAGTCAGCGCCGTAGTTGTCCCAGATGAAGTATTCCTGCTCATAGAGAACGCTGCAATTCGAGCCGTTGAGGTCGAGTTGATTGTAGACGCTTGTCTCACCTCTCATCGAGGGGAAGTGGTCGCCGACGAAGAATACGAGCGTAGGCTCATCAAGCTTCTCAATCTCATCGAGGAATACAGTCAAACCCTCATTGGAGTGTTGGATCCACTGGAGGTAGTTGCCGAACTCGTCATTCGGGTCATCGCCCTGGTCATAGGGCTGATGATTCTGCATAGTAGTGGTATGGATATATATCGGCTCGTCAGTCTTTTTCACGAGGTCGAAGAGCTGGTCATAAACGGTCTTGTCGTCGACATATGTACCGTAGTGCTCAACGGGAACGGTAAAATCGGTAACGTTGTCGATATCGTCGTGGAAGATCATCTGATCGAAGCCGAAATGGTTATAAATACGGTTTCTGCTGTAGAAAGTACCGAGGAACGGGTGAACATAGGCGGTCTTGTAGCCCCAGTTCTTGTAATACTGAGCAAGAGCGGGCTGTTCGCGGTCGGCGAGAACTCTCTGCGGCATATTTGGAGCATTGATACCTCTTACAGGCAGACCGAACAGGAGCTCGAACTCTGAGCGAACGGTATAGCTCGCATAGGTAGGAGTAATAGTCGTACCCGCATAGCCCTCAGAGCGAGCCTTATCAAAGCCCTCGTAATACTTATCGTCTATATCGAGCTGGTCGAAAACTCGGAAATCTGCGTAGGACTCACTCATTATCACGATTACATTGGGCTGAACGCCGTCCTTGAATCCTGCTGCAGAAGCAACATCTACATTGTCGGTGATGTTGTCCACGAGATCCTCGCCGTAATTATCGGGCACAGACAGTCTGTTGGAGTAGCTTTCGGAGGCAGTCTCCACGAGGAAAGCGAGGAAGCTGTTGTGATCGAACTTCTCATTGAGGATGAAAGCATTCGTAGCCGCGGTAGTATCGAGCTTGAAGAGCTTGTAAACGGGATTATAGAACGAGGGAACGATAATCATTCCCGTGCAGAGTATCGTGCAGGCGATACCAGCGATAGCGCGCTTGAAGGGAACGTGGTGCGGGAGAACGGGATTGAAGTGGAATATGACCACGAGCACAGCGATAACGATAGCGCAGTAGATGATGAGCGCGGGGGTGATTTTGATATAAGCGAAGGATTGGAGGCTCTTGACGCTTCTGACAAGCTTCATATCAGAGAGGATGAGGTGGTTGCCGTTAGTGTTATACTTAAACAGCTCGGTGATACTGAGAGCCATGAACACGAAGCTCTGCACCAGAGCGGCTATCCAGCCCTTTCGGAAAGCGGCGAGCAGGAGAATGAAGATAACGCCTGCCGCAGTGAAGTCGAAGAGTATAACAGACGGGCGGTCAACGACGAATCCGGCGAAAACAGACACCTTCTTGCACTGATTTATCTCAGCCATACAGGTGATGAATATCGGGAAGAGTATCATCAGCACGAGGTTGAGCCATTTGTACTTTTCGGTGTTCTCCTCACGGATGGCGTTGTAATGTTTAGCCCACTTGAAATGGTCTTTTTTAGTTGTTTTGTTTGCCTTCAGTGTTTCAGTCATTTACTTTCCTCCGTTTGAAACAGGAAAAACGTGTCTATATATTGTATGGTAAGCCGAAAAACAGCATAAATATAGATATTTCTCAGGTTAATGATATCATATCGGAAATAAAGATTCAAGGGAATTTTCAAAATATCATAATTCTGTCATTATTTTCGGCGTTTTGGTAATAGTGTATGGAAACGCTATGCTCAATTTGTGCAACCTGCCTGTTATTTCTTCAGCCAACCCCTGTCAGACGCATCGTCGATCATTTCCTTTATAGCTTCCGCTATCTTATCGGATACGTCGAAATACTCGGTATTGCGGGCGAGGACCTGCTCCCTGCGGATACCGTGTTCCTGCCAAGATATTCCGCCCTTGGTGTAGTTAAGGGTCAGCGGCTGTAAGCGGTCGAGCACCGCCGCGAACCTTGCGTCAGCCGTTTCCGAGTCCTCGAACTCACGCCACAGAGCATAGAACTCCTCACGCTGGTCGTCAGGCAGGAGCCCGAAAATGCGCTGAGCCGCCTTTTCCTCGCGTTCAGCTTTGGACTTATAGCCCTCACTGTCATAACAGTAAGTGTCGCCCGCGTCAATTTCAACCACATCGTGGACGAGTACCATTTTTATCACGCGAAGTACGTCCAAGGGCTCGTCTGAGTATTCGCTCAGAAGCATAGCCAGAATCGCGAGATGCCACGAGTGCTCTGCATCGTTTTCTTTTCTATCCTCGTGGAGGACGTAGGTCTGACGGTAGAGATTCTTCATCTTGTCGAGCTCAATCATAAAATCGAGCTGTTTTCTCAGTCTGTCGTCCATAGTATCACCTCATATCACCATTCCGCCGTTAACGGCGAGTATTTGTCCTGTGATGTACTCAGCCTGCGGTGAGACAAGAAAAGCCACCGCGTCCGCAACGTGCCGCGGCTCGCCGAAGATTCCGAGAGGTATATCCTCGCGGATGAGTTCGAGGTCTTCGTCCGAGAAGCGCGAGTTCATCTCGGTCATGATGAAGCCGGGCGAAACGCAGTTTACTCTTATCCCCGAAGGAGCGACCTCTTTTGCGAGCGCTTTAGTGAAGCCAATGATACCCGCCTTAGAGGCTGAGTAGTCCACCTCACAGGACGCCCCCACCTGTCCCCACATCGAGGAGATATTGACGATACAGCCCGATTTGCGGGCAATCATTGACTTGACGAAAGTGCGCGTACAGTTCATAGCACCTACGAGGTTCACTTCCATGATACGTCGGCTCCTGTCATCGGGGAGGCTGTCGAACAGCGCTATTTCAGACACCCCCGCATTATTGACGAGAATATCAACATTCCCGCATAGCTCCGCCGCTTTTGTGATATCGGCAGGGGAGGTAACATCAATTTTCAAAGCCTTGCCGCCTATTTCCTCAGCTAGCGCCTTCGCTCTCTCCTGCGAAGAGGAATACCCCACATATACGAGACAGCCGTCCGCGGCAAGTCTGCGGCAGACCGCCGCACCGATACCGCCCGAGCCGCCTGTAACAAGTGCAGTTCTTTGCATAGAAAAGCTCCTTTGCCGATTATTGTGAATATTATAACATATTTTTTAAAAAAAGTCTATTCAGTTCTTGCTATTTTCTTTAGAATATGTTAGTATAATAACAGTAATAAACTGGAGGAAAGCTATGAAATTCATCTCATGGAACGTCAACGGCTTCCGCGCTTGCCTGACAAAGGGCTTTGCAGACTTCTTCGCTGATGCGGACGCCGATATCTTCTGCCTGCAAGAGACCAAAATGCAGCCCGACCAAGCCGACTTCGCGCCCGAGGGCTACCACTGTTACTTCCACAGCGCGATAAAGAAAGGCTACTCGGGAACCGCTGTATTCACCAAGCAGGAGCCGCTCTCGGTCGCATACGGGCTGAACGGCATCCATCTCGACGAGGGCAGGGTCATCACCTGTGAGTACGAGGACTTCTACTTCGTCTGCTGCTACGTCCCGAACGCACAGGACGGCTTGAAGCGCATCGACTACCGCATGGAGTTCGAAGACGATATGCGTGCCTACCTGTCGGAGCTTGACAAGAAAAAGCCGGTTGTATACTGCGGAGACCTCAACGTCGCTCACAACGAGATAGACCTTAAGAACCCCAAGTCCAACAGAGGCAACGCAGGCTTCTCGGACGAGGAGCGCGGCAAATTCACAGAGCTCCTTGCAGCGGGCTTTGCCGATACATACCGCACGCTTTATCCCGACGCAGCCGGCGTATATTCATGGTGGTCGTACCGTTTCAAGGCACGTGAAAAGAACGCAGGCTGGCGTATAGACTACTTTGTCGTTTCCGAGCGTCTTATGGAAAAGGTCGCCGATTCGCGCATACTCACCGATATCTACGGCAGCGACCACTGCCCCGTAGAGCTCGACATAGACTTATAATAATGGAAGCTCCTGTTTGTTAAGGCAGGAGCTTCTTTTCGTTATTCGGCTGGTACAGCAGCAGGGGAGCCGTTGAGTATCTCCATGAACTCCTCGCCTGTGATAGTTTCCTTTTCGAGCAGGAAATGAGCAAGTTCGTGGAGCTTGTCGATATTGTCGCGGAGAATCTGCACAGCTTTCGCGTGTGAGGACCTGACAATGGAGTTGACTTCCTCGTCTATGCGCGCAGCAGTCTCGGGCGAGCACGCAAGAGCCGTATCACCGCCGAGATACTGATTGGTAACGGTTTCGAGCGCTATCATATCGAAGCTGTCGCTCATGCCGAAGCGGGTGACCATAGCGCGTGCGAGCTTGGTCGCCTGTTCGATATCATTGGAAGCGCCGCTTGTACAGCTGTTGAAGATAAGCTCTTCGGCAGAGCGTCCGCCCGTGAGGGTAGCGATACGTGCGAGAGCCTCTTCCTTGGTCATAAGGAACTTCTCCCCCTCGTCGACCTGCATGGTATAGCCGAGCGCACCGCTCGTACGCGGGATAATTGTTATCTTATGTACAGGAGCAGCATCCTTCTGCTTAGCAGCAACGAGCGCGTGACCTATCTCGTGGTAGGCGATTATCTCCTTTTCCTTCTGGGAGATGACCGCATTTTTGCGCTGATAGCCTGCGATAACGACCTCAACGCTCTCTTCGAGGTCAGACTGATTGACAAGCTTACGCCCGTTTCTTACAGCTCTGAGCGCAGCCTCGTTGATGATATTGGCAAGCTCCGCACCCGAGGCGCCCGCCGTAGCGCGAGCGATAGCGTTATAGTCGATATTCTCCTCGGTCTTGACCTTTTTCGCGTGGACCTTAAGTATAGCAACACGCCCTGCGAGGTCAGGGAGCTCCGCAGGAATGCGCCTGTCGAATCTGCCGGGGCGCAGGAGTGCGGGGTCGAGAGATTCGGGACGGTTTGTAGCCGCGAGTATAACGACGCCCTTTTTGCCGTCGAAGCCGTCCATTTCCGTGAGCAGCTGATTGAGCGTCTGTTCGCGCTCGTCATTGCCGCCGAGGTTGCCGTCGCGCTTTTTACCTATGGTATCTATTTCGTCTATGAAGACTATACAGGGAGCCTTTTCGTTAGCCTGTTTGAACAGGTCGCGTACTTTAGCCGCACCCATGCCCACGAACATCTCAACGAATTCCGAGCCGGATATAGAGAAAAACGGCACATTAGCCTCACCAGCGACAGCCTGTGCGAGGAGAGTCTTACCCGTACCGGGAGGACCTACAAGGAGAGCGCCCTTAGGTAGGTCGGCACCGATATCGGAGTACTTGTTGGGATTATGGAGGAAATCGACTATCTCCTCGAGTGCTTCCTTAGCCTCATCTTGCCCCGCAACGTCTTCAAATGACTTACCCGTCTGAGCCTTAACATATATTTTGGCATTGCTTTTTCCGAAAGAAAGAGCATTTCCACCCATATGCTTAGCCATGCCCTTGAAGAGGAGGTTCCACAGAAGCATGAAGCCGACAATCGGGAGCACCCAGCTTATAAGGAAGTTTATGAGCAGACTATTTTGCTTATGACTTTCATTGAAGATTATCTCCCCGTGCTCATGCAGGCGCGAAATGAGGTCGGGGTCGTCCATTTTATAGGTAGTGTAGCGCTTCTCGTTACCCTCATCGTCAACGACCACGAAGCGGATCTCCTCGTTTTCTATTTTGACCTGAGTAACTCTGCCTTCGTCCACCTGATTGAGGAAGAAGCTGTAGTTAGTCTCCTTAGCAGGCGCCTTAGTGAGTGCAGGCATTATCAAAGCGTTAAGAATCAGCAGTCCGACTACAGAAAGAGCGATAAACGTGATGATCCTCTTTAAATAGTTCTTATCATCATTCATTGAAACAACTCCTTTTCGATGATATGACAAAATTATAACATACATTTTGAAAAAAAACAACAGGTAAAATGTGATAAAGATGAAAGGTCGGTGAAAATCTCACAGGGACGAAAAAAAGGGCTCTCTTGTTCGAGAGCCCCTAACTTTTGTACAAGTTTTGTTTTTTTAAGGAATTTGCTGATTATGAAAAATAGTTTCTGTAGCCGTCGCCGTAGAAGCTCAGGTAACCCTGAGTGAACGATTCGGGCTCATTGAAGTAAAGATTTACAGCATTCTTGACGCTCTCGGTAACATAACCTGAGTAAGTACCGAGGTATACATAGCTCGAAGAACCGCTGAACTGATAGGGCTGAGTAAGAACTGCTTCAATGGTATTGGGGAATCTCGGGCTGTATACTCGATTCATAATAACCTCAACTACCTTAGCCTTGTCGTACTCATCTATCCAGCTGCAGCCGGCCTCATGAGCAACTGCGTTACATAAGATGATGTATTCAGCGTCTGTAATGGGGAGAGAAGGTGTCTCGTCGACTGTAACGTCAACTACGACTTCAGCCTCTGTGGGAGCTTCTGTAACTGCCTCTGTGACAGGCTCGGTTACTTCTTCTTCCGTAGGAGCTTCGGTGATAGCTTCTGTTTCAGGCTCAACGTAAACAACTTCTGTAGTAGGAGCTTCTGTGGTCTCTGTCTCGGGTTCGGTAGCCACTGTATCGGGCTCTGTATAAACCTCAGCGGGAGCAGGAGCAGGAGCGGGGGTCTCATTCTCTACAGCCTTTTTAGTAACTATAGATGCTACTGAAGCAGTAGCAGACCCAATATTTACGTTTTTCTTAGCGGCCTTAGCCTTAGTGGTCGTGTTGAACTTTCTGCTTGTTGTGGCGGTTGTTGTTCTGATAGAAGTTACTGCAGCTACATTTGCCAATTCTTCGCTTTGGACTTCGTAGATGTTTTCAACATCATGGCTCGGAGTGACTTGACTCACGATGGGTGCTGTTGCATACACACCGAAGAGTCCGCCAAAAATGCAAGTGGATACGCCTCCGACGATGATCGCTGCAACTTTAGCTTTTCTCATAAACTCTTCCTTTCCTCGAAAAGCATTTCGTTATTTTAGTCCGACTTGCGAACTGTGATAATACTACCATATTTGGCTGGAAATAGCAACACTTTTGGATTTTTTTCCATTTTAGCCACAAAATACCCCCACAAATAATGTTGAATCAGGGCAATTTGTCACATATTATATTAACTCATTATGAATAAAATATTTTGAAATGATGAACAATTCAAATGAGATAGCAACAAAATATTACAAAATCGTTACATAGATAGACAGTATATCAAATTACAAAATGTAGAATCAAGCTTATAAACTACCATTAGTGACGAAAGTGAGCGTTTGCCGTTGTGCAAAATGCTGTAAAAATCAGTCTAATATTGTACGAAAGGTATTTTGCAATATAATTGCAATTGTTATTATGGTGTAATTTTTTTGGTTACAATCAGCCATAATTGCAAAGAAAATGCAAAGATGAAAAAACGGCTGATTTTGTTCAAAAAATAGCCTTTTTGACTAATTCATATTTCAAAAAGACGACACATAGAGATTATGCACATACGCAAGGGGTATTTGATAATATTTATGTTAAAAATCACGTCGGCTGCTTGATTGTCTTGAAATATAGCCTTATATGGCTTTTATATGCTTTTATTTACCGCATAAAGAAAGGCGTATCACAATACGCCCTTTTTAATAATAGTATTCTGCTGTTTTTGCTGCAATCTGACATCTTCGCCGCGGAATCCGAGGCAGGTATACATAGAAGTCAGTCTTGAAACGACGCGCTCGTCATAGCGCGCGGCTATCTGCCCAAAGTCCATATTTGTACTTATAATAGTAGGCTTCCCGCGGTTGAGACGCGTGTTTATTATATTATAAATAGTAGAGCTGTACATCTTGTTCTCGTATTCGGTGCCGAGGTCATCGAGGATAAGCAGTTCAGTGTCCATAACTGCGTCGAGCATCTCAGAATTCTTCTCGTAGCTGAAATTCTCCTTTTGTATCTTATTGAGGATATTGATAGTGGAGTCATACAGTACGCTGTAGCCCTTGTTCAGCACTTCGTTTGCTATAGCGAGCGAGAGGTGAGTTTTACCGAGCCCGGTCTTGCCAAACATAAGGATACTTCCCGACGAGGGAGTAAAATCTACGGCATAAGTTCTCGCAAAATCGAGGATGCGCTCCATAGTGCGGTAGTCCTCGCCCTTATAGTAGCTGAGCCTGAACGTATCGAATGAAGAAAGCGTTAGCTGAGCATTCTCGTTTAGTGATTCCGCCATAAGTCTGCCGCAGAGCTGTCTCATGCAGTCGCACATAGCAGCTTTGTAGCTTCCCGTGTCGTTGCACTTTTTGCAAGCGAACTGCACATCGAGGTAATCGGCTGGATAACCGTGTGAGACGAGCATTTTTCTGCAAAGCTCCTGAGCACCGAGATTTGAAGACTTTATCTGTTCTATTCGTGTCTGTATATCGGACTTATCGCCCGACAGCACAGTGCGGATGAGCTCTTTGCCCGTATTGAAGATAGCGGCGTTTACCTCTTTTATCTCGGGAATCTTCGAGTTTATTTCCTGAATGCGCATATCGTTCTCGCTGATTGCCCTGCTGCGGCGCTCGGAGAGTATCATCTGCGCTTTTTCGTATATCTCGTTTTTCAAGGGTATATCCTCATTCAGAAGTTATTGATAACAAAGTTGTACTTTTCGGCGTCGAAGGTATCATTTCCTTCGGAGCCTGCCTTTTTGCGCTTGCGGAAGTCCGATTCGGCGCGTTTTACATCATCACTGCTGCGGAAGCCGCTGTCTTTCCACGAGGAGAGCACCTTGTCCGTGTATGCGAACGACACCTTCCCGGTGTTTTCGAGCGTTTTTTCGCAGGCATAATTAATAAGATCCTTCGCATAACCTGCAGTCCGCCATTTTTCAATAATGTCGAGCTGCTTGGAGGTGGGTCTGTTCTTCATGCCGTACATTTTCATCACAACACCTATGAAGTCATGAGAACTTGTCAGCCGTTCGATCTCCTCCTGAGCGGAATCAAGCGTATTGATATCCTTCTCTGCCCAGCTCATAGCGATCTTTTCTATGTAAGCAACATTAGTTTTTTCTATTTTCTCGCAGTAAACGAGAAGAACGAGTATTACCTCTGCTTTCAGCCCGAGGTAATTCGTCATCCAGATGAGGGAGTTCTGCATCGTGTTGTTGATGTGCCCGAGGATGCTTTCGGCAGCTTTGAAAAGCTCGGCAACAGCAGGGGAGTCGTGCATGATATCGGTTATTTCCGTCGGTCGGAGATTTTCCCTGCGTCTCGGCTCGGGAGCACTTTTCACGAACAGAGTCTCCTCGACTGAGACAGTATTTGTTGTCTGCTGCAAAACGGGAGGTGTCATAATAGACTGTGGAACGCTAATCGTATTATCTGACGAAAGAACATTGACCTGCTGCCAGAACAGCACAGCCTCCTCAGCCTGCTGAGGAGTAACGCCTGTATTAACAGCTATTTCTTCGGTGCTGACAGTTCTGCCCGAAGTTCTCAGCAGATAGAGAAGCACCTTTATCTGCTCACCGGTAGCGAGCTTGAGAAAATTATCAGCAACAACGCACGGAACGCCGAACATAGTGCCCCATACGCCGCAGTTTGCTTTGAATTCCAAGTGTTACGCCTCCTTGCGGGAAATACTTTTGATGTAAGTAACATTATAACACATAAAAGCTGATTTGTCACTATGGCATAATTAACGATTCGCTCGCATATATTTTATGGATTTTTTTACAAGTTAGTTCTTTCAACATTACCAACATTTTCAACTCGCTCAGATATACTATTATAATAAGGGACAGTTCAGATTTGCTCTGAGCTGTCCCTGTTTTTCACTTTATGATTATTTTCAGACCCTGTGTACTTTCAACGGTGAAAGGCTTGTCAGTACCCGTTACCGCAACAGTTATCGTGTCACCCGAGCGCACAGCCCTGACTTCGGCAGCGATCTGAGCATTCATGTCGCAGACTTGTGTTTCCGCAGACTTTCCGTCCTCCAGACCGTAGATGATTATATTCATATTGTCGGTATAGTCGTACTCAACAGTGCGCTTGAAGTCGCCGAACGCAATAATGGAGTTGGGCTTTGCAAAGAGCGGCAAACCGAAATAGTCATACTTCTTTGTGTACCAGCTTCCGCCTTTGAGCTCCTCACCTGTCTGAATGTCAGTCCATATCCCGCCCTCGGGGAGGTAGAAATCACATACTCCGTCCTCGCTGAACACGGGCGCGACAAGAAGGCTGTCGCCGAGCATATACTGCGTATCCACGGTCAGAGCCGCGCGGTCATATCCGTAATCGACGACCATAGCCCTCATCATCGGAACGCCGGTTTTATGCGTATAAACAGCATTTGTAAACAGATACGGCATAAGCTTGCCCTTGAGCTTGACGAAATGGCGCGAGACATCGCAGCTCTCCTCGTCAAAATTCCACGGTACGCGGTATGAGCTGTTGCCGTGGTAGCGCGAATGAGTCGAGAGCAGACCGAAAGCCGTCCAGCGCTTGTAGAGGTCGGGCGAGCCTGTCGCCTCAAACCCGGAAATATCGTGCGAGAAGAAGCCGAAACCGGACAAGCAGAGCGAAAGTCCGCCGCGGAGTGTCTCCCACATGGATTCGTAGTTGGAGAAACAGTCTCCGCCCCAGTGTACCGGGAATTTCTGTCCGCCAACAGTAGCCGAGCGCGCGAACAGGCAGGCGTTGTTCATACCTTTGACCTCGGTCAGCGCCTCGAAAACGGTCTTATTATAAAGGTAAGAGTAGTAGTTGTGCATCTTGAACGGGTCAGACCCGTCGAAATAAACGACATCGGTGGGGATACGCTCGCCAAAGTCGGTTTTGACGGCATCTACGCCTATATCCGCGAGAGCCTTTATCTTGTCGGCGAACCATCTGCACGCCTCGGGATTGGTAAAGTCGATTATCGCGAGACCAGGCTGCCACATATCGCACTGGAAAACCGAGCCATCCTTATTCCTGATGAAATAGCCTTTCTCCATGCACTCGTCGAACACAGGCGCACACTGACTGACATAAGGATTTATCCATACGCAAATCTTCAGCCCTTTCGCCTTCAGCCTTGCAAGCATACCCTTCGGGTCGCGGAACATATCCTTGTCCCATTCAAAGCTTGTCCACTGGAACTCTTTCATCCAGAAGCAGTCGAAGTGGAAGACCTCGAGAGGTATATCACGCCGTTCCATTTCGTCGATGAAGGAGCTTACAGTCTCCTCGTCGTAGCTTGTAGTGAACGAGGTCGAGAGCCACAGCCCGAATGTATAGGCAGGCGGGAGTGCAGGCTTGCCCGTGAGGTCGGTATATCTGGAAATAACGTCCGCGACAGTTTCGCCTCCGAAGAGAAAGTATTCGAGCCTCTGACCCTGCACGGAGAACGCCACCTTTGACACAGTCTCGCTCGCGACCTCGAAATTGACGAGCTCGGGGTGGTTGACGAAGACGCCGTACCCACGCGACGAAACATAAAAAGGTATTGACTTATAGCTCTGCTCGGAGCACGTACCGCCGTCGTTGTTCCACACATCGACAGTCTGACCGTTTTTGACGAACGAGGAGAACTTCTCGCCGAATCCGTAAATATACTCACCGACACTGAGCCCGAGCATCTCACGGATATGAGTGCTGTCCCCGTTATCGGACTGCGCGAAGAACCGCGTCCCAGTCTCGGAGGCATTCCTGCCGTTTCCGAACCATTCCTCCTCCTCGACGAGAGAAGTAGTACGCCAGCCCTGCTTTGTGAGGAGCCTGCCGTCGTACCAATAAGAGATGTTCCAGCCCGATTTTTCAGCACCTATTCTGACACTTGTCCTGCCAGAGACAAGCTCATACCCCTCCTCAGCCGAGCCGCGGACAACGGGCTTGAAGCCGAAGTTTTCATTCAGCTCGAATGACGGAGTCTTTCGGAGCGCTCCTTTGAAGTGTTCGATAGTGACTTT
>JAGCHA010000143.1 GCA_017649325.1 Ruminococcus sp. | reverse complement strand
GACCGATAAGACTTGCTCTTATCGGTCTCTTTTTTTGCCTGTATGCGTTGTATCACACTCCGCTCATCTCCGCTCCCCCGGTCTGAACACCGTGCCGAACAGCCCGCTCAGCACGGGGACTGCCGCGCTAAGTCCGAGGGCGGTAAGCAGCTCATTGCGCGTGAGGACGACCGTGTCAAACACCCCGCGGAGCTGCGGTACGAGCACCGCAGCCGCAAGTGCTGCCATGGAGACGGCGACTGCAAGCAGGAGCTTGACATTGCTCAGCAGGTCAACTCCGAAAATCGATCTTCGCTCCGACTTGCACTCGAATACGTGTATGAGCTGCGACATTATCAGCGTGACAAGTGCCGCTGTCCGCCCCGCTTCGAGGCTGCCGCCCATGCGCATCACCAGCGAGAAAGCCGCAAGCGTGGACAGTCCGATGAATATGCCGCGGAACACTATCTTCCACATAAGTCCGCCCGAGAAGAAGCCCTCAGTCGAACGCCGCGGCGGACGGCTCATGATGTCCTTTTCGGGCGGCTCGAGCCCGAGCGCTATCGCGGGCAGACCGTCCGTGACGAGGTTGACGAGCAGTATCTGCGCGGGGAGAAGCACTATCGGCATCCCCATAACTATGCCGCCGAACATCGTCAACACTTCTCCGATGTTGCACGAGAGCAGATAGCGCACGAATTTGCGGATATTCGCGTACACGCCCCTTCCCTGCTCGACCGCGTTCACAAGGGTGGCAAGGTTGTCGTCGAGGAGTATCACGTCCGCCGCCTGCTTGGTGACATCCGTGCCCGTGATCCCCATAGCTACGCCAACATCTGCTTCCTTGACCGCGGGCGCATCGTTGACTCCGTCGCCCGTCATGGTGACTATATCACCGCGCCGCTTGAAGCTCCGCACGATACGCAGCTTGTGTATCGGCTCGACCCGCGCAAACACCGTGTATTTGCCGATGTTTCGGTCGAGTTCCTCATCGGTCATGTCGTTGAGCTCCGCGCCCGTAATAGCCATGCCGCCCTTGAACAGTCCCGCCTTCTTCGCGACCGCGACCGCCGTATTCTTGTGATCGCCTGTTATCATCACCGCCCGCACCGAAGCCGCCGCACACTTGCGTATCGCGGTCTTTGCCTCCTCGCGCGGAGGGTCAAGCATACCCGTCAAGCCGAGAAATACCAGCCCGCCGCGGTCGGGATCAAAGTTCTCACAGTCGCAGTACGCGAGCGCGAGAACTCTCAGCGCCCTGTCGGACATCTCTGTCACGCGGCATGATATCGCGCTCCGCACCGCATATGTAAGCGGCAGGAGCTCACCGCTGTCGGACATATACTGCGTACAGCGCGGGAGTATGACCTCCTCTGCGCCCTTGAAATATGCGCGTCTGCCCGAATTCCCGCCGACGTGTACCGCCATGAAGCGGGTCTCGCTGTCGAAGGGATATTCCTTCAGCCGCGGGGAATCGGCTTCGAGCGTCGTTTTCAACATCCCCGCCTTAGCCGCCGCGACAAGTATCGCCGCTTCGGTCGGGTCGCCCGTGACCTCCCATTCACCGTGTCCGCTGAGTGCTCCTCGGCGGCGTGAGGTCGCCTTACCGCCTGATATAAAGGCGTCCGAGCAAAGCACTCCGCACCGCAAAGTCTCGCTCAGAGCCTTCTCAGCGACGGGATTTACGGCGATGTTCTCCTCGCCGCGCGTGACCTCACCGCTCCTGCGGTAGCCCATGCCGCTGAAATAGTAGGTGCTCCCGACAGTCGCAAGCTCTGTCACTGTCATCTTATTCTCGGTGATAGTACCCGTCTTGTCGGAGCATATCACCGACGTACAGCCGAGCGTCTCCACGCTGTGGAGCTTGTTCACAAGGGCTTTCTGCTTCAGCATTCGGCTGACCGCAAGTGCGAGCGCAATAGTCACCGTCGCAGGCAAGCCCTCGGGTATCGCAGCTATCGCGATGGGTCTGCCCTTCATCAGCATATCGAAAACGTCCTCGCCGCGCAGGACTCCCGCCGCGAATACCGCGATACACACGACGAGACAGATAACCGCCACGACCTTTCCAAGCTCCGCGAGCCGCTTTTGCAGAGGCGTCAGCTCCTTGTCTATGTCCGCGAGGAGGTCGGAGATGCGTCCCATCTGCGTGCGTCTGCCCGTCGCGATGACACGCGCCCGACAAGTCCCGCGGACGGCTGAGGTGCCGCAGTATACGATGTTGTGCTTGTTCAGCGAATTGTCGGTGTCGGTCGCGAGCCCCGCCCGCTTGGCTACAGCCTCCGACTCGCCCGTGAGTATCGCCTCGTCGCAGAAAAAGCCCGCCGCGCTCAGTATCACGCAGTCCGCGGGTACTCTGTCCCCTGCTTCGAGCTCTATCACGTCCTCCGTCACGAGCCGCGCCGCCTCGATCTCGCGGAGCTCGCCGTCACGGTAGCACTTAGCGGTCGGAGCCGTCATATTGCGCAGGGATTCGAGGGTATGCTCTGTGCGGAACTCCTGTATAAAGCCGAGTATCGCATTCAGCAGAACGATGAGTATTATCGTCACTGCGTCGGAGACCTCGCCGAGGAGTACCGAAACGACCGTCGCTCCGAGCAGTATCATAACCATAACGTCCTTGAACTGCCCGATGAAAATACGCACCGCTCCTGCATTTTTCTTATCCCCGAGGACGTTGCCGCCCTCTGTTTTCAGACGCTGAGCCGCCTCTTTTTCGGTTAGTCCCATATCATTCACTCCTTTGGGTGGTTATCTGTAAATGATATGCGGACGGACTGTCGGTTATGCTCGGTACGGATATTATCACCGCGACAAAAAGGGCGCACAGTGTGCGCCCTTTTCTTATCCTGTATTCTGAGTTCTTACTCCTGTGCAAGTATCTCCTTGTAGAACTCGGAGTAGTCTTTTCTGCCCTGCTTTGTGAACTCTATAGCTGTTCTCGGATGCTGGTTCAGAAGTCCCGTCATCAGGTACTGGAAATCAAAGCCCCATACTGCTCCCGCCTCGCGGATAGCAGGCATGTAATTCTCGATGAACTGGATAACGGGGTATACGTTGTACTTGGGATTTTTCAGGAAGCCGAGCAGAAGCTCCATTGCGCAGTTTCCTGCGCCTCTGCCCATTCCTGCGTATGTTGCGTCGAGCCAGTCTACGCCGTCACCGACTGCCTCTATCGTGTTCGCAAAAGCGAGCTGCTGATTATTATGAGCGTGCATACCGAGCTTCTTGCCGTACTTCTCGGCAACTTCTCCGTACAGACTCGCTACTCGCGCTATCTGCTCGGGGTAAAGCGCACCGAAGCTGTCAACGATGTAGAACGTGTCAACAGGCGATTTTCCGAGGATATCAAGCGCTACCTTAACATCGGTCTCCTGAGCGTTGGAGATAGCCATGATATTGCAGCTTACCTCGTAGCCCTTGCTCTTTGCGTCTTCTATCATATCGACCGCCGTAGGTATCTGGTGGAGGTAAGTTGCTACCCGAATAAGGTCAACGGGACTCTCACTGCGGTCGTGGATATCGTTCTTGTAGTTGCAGCGTCCGACGTCTGCCATTACAGCGATCTTGAGATCGGTGTTGTTCTCGCCGACGATAGACCTGATGTACTCGTCGTCGCAGAACTTGCAGGGACCAAACTTGCTCTCGTCGAACATCTCCCTGTCGCCCTTGTAGCCGAACTCCATATAGTCAACTCCTGCGCGGAGGTTAGCGTTATACAGTGCTTTTACGAAATCGTCGCTGAAACGGAACTCGTTCACGAGTCCGCCGTCACGGAGCGTAGCATCAATGACCTTGATGCCGGGTCTGTAATCCATAAGCTTTGATATTTCTTTCATATTCTCAAATCCTTTCACGCTTTATACTTTTACGCTTTTAAGCTTTTATGCATTAAATTGTTTTTGTCTTTTTATAGTATAGCATAATCATTTCCGTTTGTCAAACGTTTCATAGATATTTTTTTCTTTAAACTAAAAGTTTCCCCGTGTACGTACACGCCACCGTGCTACTTCGAAGCTTTTATCTGCAGACAGCAAAATGCGGCGCCACAGTGTGAAGCCGCATAATGAGGGATGATTAAGAAGATTTCGTTGTTAACTGCCCGCTGCCGAACCCACGGGACTTCCCACGGCTCACCAGCCGCATCCTGTTCTGTTAATATAATATCACTTATGAGTAATAATTACAACTCATAAAATGTAGAATTGGTGGATATTTTGAAAACATTTCCAAATTTGTCCTTACACGACTTTTTGCCCTTGTTACGTGCTTATCCTGACAAAGAAAAACAGCCGTGTACCCAAAAAACACGGCTGAATTCTGATTTGTCCCTACCCTTACTTATTTAAGTTCGGAATTATTATAAACCCGCTGCCGCTGTTGTGCAGTCAACGGTAGCGGGTCATAATTGATGTTTTCGGAGCTGCTGTGCCCCTTATTTTTTATGCGAGCTGCCAGTAATCGAACTCGCAGTCACCGCTGAATATCATGTAGATATCCTTAACGCCTGATACGTCGTTCTCTGTTGCTGCGAGTGTGTTCTCGCTGCCGTTGAGCTCGCCGTAACCGATGCAGGTGCCTGTTGTAGAGCCTACGCAGAACTTAACTGTTGCGTTGCCGCTGCCCTTTACTGTGATAGAGGAAACGCCCTTGCTAAGATCTACGCCGCTAACCTTGATCCATTCACCCTTCTTGCCCTTGACCTTTGTGTCGCTGATGCCTGTGATGGAGATGTTCTTGGACTGGTTAGACATTGTCTCTGCCTGAACCTTCTCGTAAGCGTTGAGATTCTCGATCTGTGCAACACCGTTCTGTGTACCGCTGCATGTGATCTTGCCGTTGTTGAGAGTTGCCTTATCGATACAAGGCGATCTGTAGTTGAGACCCTTGCCGCCGTTTACGCCCATGTTCATCTCAAGTCTGCGTGAGTGATAAAGAACGTAGTAGCTGCCCTTGAACTCAACGATAGAGTGGTGGTTGTTACCGCCGTTGTCGAGTCTCTGTGTACCTGTGTTCTTGAATACAACACCCTGGTACTGGTATCCGCCGAGCGGATTTGTTGATGTCATGTAACCGATATCAGCGCTGCTGAACGAATTGCCGTTTACACTTGCGCCGCCGGGAACGCTCCAGTTGTGGCAGAATGAATAATACCATGTGTTGCCGATCTTGATCATACTGGAGTCCTCGAAGAGGTAAGGCGTGCCGGGATCGAAAGGTGTACCCTTGATAGAGATCATGTCATCACCGAGCTGAACGATACGACCCTGCTTTGTCTGAGCAGCCTGTCCGCTCGGAACACCGCCGCCGTAAGCCATGATAGCTGTATCTGTATCGGGATCGTAGTAAACGCCGGGATCGAAGAGCCATGTAACGTTGCTGTTAGGTGTGCTTCTTGAAATGAGCTCGTGACCGAGAGGATCCTTTACATTCTTGGTGAATGTCGGGTCATCAGCTGAGATAACGCCGATACCTGAACCGTTGTTTGCGAAGTAGAGGAAGAACTTATCCTGTCCGTTTATCTTCTTCCAAGCAGCGTCGGGAGCCCATGCGTTGTTAGCCCATTTTGCGATAGGAGTACCGCTTACTCTTGTCTTTGCAACAGGAATCTGACCGTGGTCAGTCCAGTTTACGAGGTCTGCTGATGATAAGCAGTTGATATAGCCTGAAGAATATGCATTTTCAATGAGCTGACCGTTCTTGTACTCGAACTCATCAGCTGTTGTGTAAACGTAGAGTCTGCCGTCATATACGAGCCAGCCGGGGTCAGCACCGAAGCGCTGAGTGTAGAGCGGGTTGTTTACGTCCTTCTTCCATGTGTCTGCAAGTGTAACGCCGCTGAACTTAGACTCATACTGTGAAGGATCGAGTGCTGTTACAGGGGGCTTGTTATCAGGGAATTCCTTGATCTTGCCGAGAACGAATTCCTGGAGGAGAACGAGGTCGTTCATCTCAACTTCGCCGCTCTGGTCAACGTCTGCATTCTTCTTTGCCATTGCATCTGTAAGTGTACCGAGAACAGCCTTGCGCTCGCCGATAAGGTCGAATGCGGATATCTTGCCGTCGAAGTCTGTATCGCCGAGGAGCTTGGTCTTAACGATGACTGTAGGCTGACCTGCGCCGGGTATCTTTGTACCCTTTACAGCGCCAACTGCATAGTCAACGTAGAAGTCGTTAGTGCTTTCGTCGTTTGTCTCAACGTATATCTCGAACGATGAACCGCCCGAAGGAAGTGTATACGATGTGTTTGCAAGCTGGATCCACTCACCTGCGGGAGCAACGCCGCTTGCGATCTCGTCGTACTTTGTCTCGCCTGAAGAATCAGTGTACTGGAGTGAGAACTTGAAGCCTGTTGTATCGCCTGTCTTG
>JAGCHA010000142.1 GCA_017649325.1 Ruminococcus sp. | reverse complement strand
GCCGTCGAAGCTTACGTCGAAGCTATCGTAGGTGACCTCGGCAGCCTGTGTTGCAGTCATGAACTGCGGCATAGAAGCAAAAGTTGTTGCGAAGGTAGCCGCAGCAGTCAGAGCTGCATACAGTTTTTTCCTGTTCATAAAGATCATCTCCTCATTTCCTTAGATTTGGGTTACCCCTACTTATTCATTTTATATCATTATACCTTGTTCACCAATTGTTCACAACCCACAATTTGCAGATTAGGTGGAAAAAATGAATGGACAACTCCAAAAAAAGCGTACAATTTTCGTAAAAGTTGTTACATTCACGGTTTGTCGTGTCTGTACAAATTTGAAGTTGTATTATCGAATTCACATTTCAGATACATTTATTATAATAAAAGGCAAATTGTACTGTTGTCTGCCGCGCCGTCTGCCATCAGCCGAACATGCTCTCTTGCAGAGGTGTATTTTTTAACATTTGTCCGCGTTTGCAGTCTCTGCGGCTGACGGTTTATACGTACAAGCCCTCTTATAATAAAGGTATTGACTTTTCCGAGAATTTGTTATATAATATTTCCGTAGCGGTCAGCCGCTCTAAAAATGTATATAACTTCTATTTATATCTAAGGAGGATGGAAAAATGGCAGGACAGGGAATGGGCGAATACTGCGTAGACATCGTTATGTGTATCGACGCTACGGGCAGTATGGCTCCTATCATTGACGAGGTAAAGAAAAACGCTATCTCTTTCTATGAGAAGTTCATCGAATCCATGGAGGAGAACGATAAAGAGGTCGAGACACTCAGAATAAAGGTAATCGCTTTCAGGGACTACGGCTGTGACCAGGACCCCATGGTGGAATCCGAATTCTTCAAGCTCCCCGAGCAGAACGACGACTTCCGCAGATTCGTTGACAATATCGAGGCTAAGGGCGGCGGAGATATCCCCGAGAACGCTCTCGAGGCTATCGCCCTCGCGCTCAAGTCGGACTGGACGACCGACGGCTCCAAGCGCCGCCATGTCATCCTCGTATTCTCGGACGCTCCCGCTCTTCCGCTCGGAGCACGCGCAGGCTCTTCGGGCTATCCCTCGGGTATGCCCGCTGACATCGCTCAGCTCGGCGCTTGGTGGGAGGCTACCGACCAGACCCTCGGCAGCAACTATCAGGCTAAGGCAGGACGTCTTGTTGCGTTCGTGCCCAATGCAGAGCCGTGGACTGAGCTTCAGGCGTGGAACAGGTACTGGCCTGCATTCTCACCCGCGGGAACAGGTCTGCCCGATGTAGACATACAGTCAGCTATCGACCTCGTTGTAGGCTCGTTCTAAAAAATATGTACAGACCGATTCGGAGCAGTCCGTCTCGGTCTGTTTTAATAATTATGCACCTGCATAATACCGCGTAGCGTCAGAAGGAAGTGTCTTTATTGCGTGATACCATCGGATTCGCTGCTATTGTATTGCTCGGCGTGATTGGCTTGATAATGTTTTTCTCGCCAAGAACGCTAACCAAAGCTGATAAAAAGGATGATCCCGAGGCTTTGAAGCAGGTTAAAAACGGCGGTATCATCTTTATGGCGGCGGCAGCAGGCGCCGCGCTGCACGCACTGAAATACACACTAACGTAACAACGAGGTGAACAATATGAAACTCACTGTTTACAGACAGGCATCTAAGACCCGTCCCGACGGGACGGTCGTATATAAGGGCGAGGACGCACTCCCCTACGCTGACGATCAGCTCGTCATGGTCGCGGATGGTCTCGGCGGAGCTGCCGCCATACGCCACAGCTCGATAAAACCCGAGCTCTTCGACGAGGAGCAGCTTCTCGATACGCTGTTCGAAGGCGTGTACGACGACTATTCCGACCCCGTTTTGCAGGACTACGTCAGGCGCTCGTTCTTCGAGCTGCGCGCTGTCAAAGACTGCTATACCGACAACGTCAACAATATCAAGAAAAGCGGCTATTTTGCGTCGCGTATCGTCACCGCTATCGTGCTTAGGGAGTTCCTCTGCAATGAGAAGCTCGCCGCCAAGAACCTGTTCGCGTCTCTCGGAAAGCTCCCCTCCGAGGAGAAGCGCGCCGAGGCTGTTGCCAAAGTCGGTACGCACTTCACCGAAAAGATAGCAGCTAAACTCCGCGATATAGCCAAAAACGCCAACATCTTCTATGAGTCGTCATACGCGGGGCTGTCTCTGCTCGGCACGACTCTCACTGCAATGCTCTACCGCGAGCTCGGCAGCGAGACCGAGGTCATCCTCCTCACTGCAGGCGACTCGCGCCCATATGTGTGGACGGAAAAGGACGGACTTTGTCAGCTCGTCCGCGACGAGGAGCGCCCAGACGGCGGTATGACCAACTACATCAAGGCTAACGACGGCGAAAGCTTTACAATAAACAGCCGATATGTCAAACTCCCGCGCCCGTCCGTGATATTTGCGGCGAGCGACGGCTGCTTCGATTCGAGCGCTTTCCTCTCACCTCTCGCATTCGAGATGACACTCCTCGAAGCGGCGCGGGATTCGTCCTCGCCCGAAGAGATGGGCAAGCTTCTTTACGACTTCTTCCTCGAACACGGCAGACACGACGACAGCTCCACTATCGCGATGAAGCTCACGGGATTCTCGGACTTTGACGAATTCAGACGCGCTGCCGAGCGCCGTCTCGCGGAGATAGACAAGCTCTATATCTCGCAGATGCCGCAGCTCCTCGACGAGGACTTCATCGGCGAGTACGAGCGCAGTCTCCATGACGCTCCCGATGAGATGTCACTGCTCATATCGTCACTGAAAATGAACGAAAAAGTGCGCTCCTACTGTGAGGAGGCGGTAAGGGACGAGGCTGAGGAGCTCACCCAGAACGACACGGGTATCAAAAATGCCGCGGAGCTCAGCATTTCCGCAAGGAGCGAGGTGCAGAGGCGCGCCGCCGACATCGCTGCGGACGAGGACGAGCTCGATGACCTCG
>JAGCHA010000141.1 GCA_017649325.1 Ruminococcus sp. | reverse complement strand
TTTTTTCTCATACTGCCACATAGCTTAGCTCCTTTCCCAGGGCCACGGGTCGCTGACCCAGTCCCAGTTCTGAAGGTTGCGGTTCTGCTCGGGGGTTAGGGGGCCGAACCTGTCGTTATAATCGGCGACAGCCTCCTCGCGGAGCTTCCTGTACTTGCCAAACATCGCGAGAGCGCGGGTGCAGTTGGGGTGCGTGTCGAGGTAGAGGTTGAGTTCTTTGAGGGTGAAGTCATACTGTTTTATTTTTTTGAGAAGAGAACAGCGGGGGTCCATTATTTGCCGCCTCCTCTCTCGAAAGGGAAGACGAGGTCAGAGAAGAGAGTGCCGCATGAAAGGGCTTTGTCGCCTTCCATGGTGTCGCCCCACTGCTGGAATGGGACATAAGCCATAGCGAGCTGCGGCTGGGCGGGCGAATCGGGCTGAGTGACCGTATCCATGCGTTCGGCGCGATCGGCGAAGGGGATAGAGCTGCCCTGTTCGCGCAGGACGAGCCCGTCTATATTGCTGAACAGATTAAGGTTCATGATATTTCCTCCTATAGAGATTTGCGGGAGGACATCGTGCAGATGACCTCCGCACATTTCATACTATTCGCGGAGCAGGAAAAGTGATACAGCTCGGAGAAGAATGCTTGTTTTAGATGGGATAAGCCGAAAAACGTAACAACGGTATCGGTTTTGAACCGGCAGAAGAACAGAACAGTGACTAAACCGCCCGGCAATGAGCATTTTTCATTTCACCATTTTTCGACGGCAAAATGCGGGGGAACTGCTGTGAGAAAACAAATGTGGAAAATTCCGCTCTGAGTGTTGATTTTTTTACGGTCGTATGTTATAATAAGCCTATAAGTTCGTATTTTGACATCGGAGGGTAAAAAATGATGAACATAGCAGTAGCGCAGTCGGGCGGTCCCACCTGTGCGATAAACGCCTCACTCGTGGGCGTATTCAGCGAGGCGCTCAAGGAGCCCAAAATAGACGCAATATTCGGCTCGGTGAATGGAATTGAGGGCATTATAGAGAACCACCTCATCGACCTCAAAGCCTTTATCAACACCAACGACGACATGGAGCTCCTGCGCCAGACTCCGTCGACGGTGCTTGGCTCGTGCAGATACAAGCTGCCTGACTACAAGGAGGACGAGGAGACCTACAAGAAGATAGTTAAGACAATGAAGCAGCGCAGGATAGGGGCTTTCTTCTACATAGGCGGCAACGACTCCATGGACACTGTGAACAAGCTTTCGGCATACTTTACCGAGAAGAAGATAGACATCAAGGTCATCGGCATACCCAAGACCATCGACAACGACCTCTGCGTCACCGACCACACCCCAGGATTCGGCTCTGCGGCGAAGTACGTAGCCGCGACTATGCATGAGATAGTCCGTGACAGCTCGGTATACAGCATACCGTCAGTAACTATCGTCGAGGTCATGGGACGTCACGCAGGCTGGCTGACGGCTTCGAGCGCGGTACTCCACGCACTCGGCGAGGCAGCTCCGCATCTTGTATACGTCCCCGAGGCTGAGTTCTCGCTGGATAAGTTCATGAACGACGTCCGCAGCCAGATGGCGAAGCACAAGGCAGTCATCGTCGCGGTATCGGAGGGCATGGAAGTCCCCGACGGCGTGCAGTCGGGAGTTGTGGACAACTTCGGACACAAGTACCTCTCCGGCATAGGCAAGTACCTTGAGGAGCAGGTACGTGAGCAGATAGGCTGCAAGGTGCGTTCTATCGAGCTCAACGTAATGCAGCGCTGTTCGTCGCATCTCTGCTCGCGCACGGACATCGACGAATCCGAGGCAGTCGGAGCAGCGGGCGTAAGGTGTGCGCTTGAAGGCAAGACAGGTAAGATGATGGCATTCCGCCGCGTGAAGGATATGCCGTACACAGTCGTTATCGAGGCAGCCGACGCGTCGAAAGTCGCGAACAAGGAGAAGTTCCTGCCGCGCGAGTACATCAACGCCGAGGGCAACAACATCACGGACGCAGCGATGAACTATTTCCTGCCGCTTATACAGGGCGAGCTGAACATCCGCATGAACATGGGCATCCCGATGCACTTCACACTTCAGGAATCTGTTCTCAAATAAGTGAAAAGCCATAGAGAAGTGATCTCTATGGCTTTTTTAATGAATAGGAAAGCTGTTCTCTCCATATATTGAATACGGAGGGGAATGCGATGATAAAAAGTAAAATGATACGCGACACAGCGCTGCTGACGCTCATGCAGCTCGTACTCGACTCGGCGGCGCTGCTGCTGAATGTCTTTATCACACGGAGGATGGGGGCATCGGCGATAGGGATATTCTCACTAATGGGCTCATTTCTCGGACTTGCGGGCATACTCTCGAACGGCAGCGCATTTCTATGCACGAGCCGACTCATTTCCGAGGAGATAGGCAAGCACGGCGGCTCGCCCGTGGGGGTACTGTTCCACGGGGTGAAGCTCTGTCTGCTTCTCAGCGCGGGAGTATCGGTACTTACCGTCCTGTTCGCAGAGCCTGTCAGCCGCCGATTTTTCAGCGGAGCGGCGGTCGCGGGAGCAGTCCGCCTGATGCCGTTCGCGCTGATAGCGGGAGCTGTCTCCTCATGCTTCAAGGGCTTCTTCAACGCCACCCGCAGGGCATCGGCGGCGGCATTCGGAGACATACTTGAATTTGCTGTCAAAGCGTCGGTGATGGTAGGGCTTACGCTTGCGCAGACCTCGCACGACGAAGCCTCGGTGTGCAGAATAATGATAGTGTCGATAATTTCGGGGAACATGACCTCGCTGCTGTTCATGCTCGGACTGTTTGCAAGGCACCGTCCCGCACGCAGCGGGAGCCCGTCTATCGGCTTCCGCGGCTATATCAGCGCGGCAGTCCCGATAATGGGCGGAGGCGTACTTACCGCGGCTCTCAGCAGCACGAACGACGCATTGATACCTGTATGTCTGCGTCAGTTCGGCGACTCGCAGGAACAGGCACTGAGTCTCTTCGGAATTTTCGAGGCGATAGTGATACCGACGCTGTTTTTTCCGTCAGTGGTACTGTGCTCGATGTCGGGTATGATAGTGAGCGAGTCTGCACGCGCCGCCGCGGCAGGCAACCGCGAGCGCATACAGAGCCTTACCTCCCGGCTCATCGAGTACACGATGATATATGCAGTATTTGCGTCTGCAGTGCTTCTGCGTTTCGGCGGCACGATAGGGGAACTACTCGGCGGCGGGGAGCTTGCGGGAGGGCTCATATCGCTGATAGCGCCGGTAGTGCCGTTCATTTATATGGAGATAGTGCTTGAGGCGCTGATAAAGGGCATGGGCTTGCAGGGGTTCTCGTCGCTGAACTATCTTGCGGAGTACGTGATACGCATATCGGCGGTGCTGATACTCGTCCCGCGGATAGGCTTCATGGGGATAGCGGTGTCGTATTACGCGAGCAACGTGTTCGGCAATATATCGCGGCTTGTGAAGATACTGCGTCATACGGGGTTCCGCATTGCCCCCGTGCGTATGCTCATCTCGCCGGTGGTATATGCGGCACTGACCTGCTTCACGTCGGAGCTTCTCTGCCGCCCGTTGCCGTTCGCGGAGGACGGAGTCGGCTTCATGGCGGTGATGATGCCGATGTGGCTTGCAGGGTATAGCGGAATTTTATGTCTATTGGTCAATTTTAGAACGAATGACAAAAAACGTGGCAGTGCTCTTGTGCTAAATGCACAAAGATTGACATAAAAAGTGATGTGATATGTAGAAATGATTGCGAAACACTTGCAATTTGTTAACATTTGATATATAATTACTCTTGTAGTTATATAAACTACATATATTACTGTCTGCAAAAAAAGCAGGCTCATTACCTAAGCGGAGGAGAAAACCAAGATGAAAGACTATGATGTATCCAAAATAAGAAATATCGCACTCGCAGGTCACAACGGCTCAGGTAAGACCTCGCTCGCAGAAGCTCTGCTTTACAAGGCAGGTGCAACAGACCGCCTCGGTAAGACCGCTGACGGTACAACAGTCTGCGACTACGACCCCGAAGAGATAAAGAGAGTTATTTCCATCAGCACATCGCTTGCTGCTTTTGAATATAACGACCACAAGATAAACCTGCTTGATACTCCCGGTCTGTTCGACTTCGCTGCCGAGATGACCGAAGGCGTGCGCGCGGCAGATACGGTACTCATCACAGTATCTGCAAAGTCGGGCGTAAAGGTAGGAGCAAGAAAGGCATACGACGAAGCAGTCAAGCAGGGCAAGTCCAAGATGTTCGTCGTTACCAAGATAGATGACAAGGACGCAAACTTCTTCAACGTCCTCACAGACCTCAAGACCGTTTTCGGACCGACAGTATGCCCTGTAGTCGTACCCGTTATCAGCGGCGGACAGATAGTATCCTACGTGAATCTCATCGAGATGAAGGCATATAAGTATGACGGCAAGGGCAACGCGGTCGAGACCGATATGCCCACAGCCGAGATAAGCGAGAAGTTCGAGTACCGTATCGAGGGACTCGTAGCAGCCGTATCCGAGGCTGTAGCCGAGACCTCCGACGAGCTCATGGAGAAGTTCTTCGAGGGCGAGCCCTTCACGCAGAAGGAACTCATCGACGGCATCCACGACGGTATGAACAGAGGTATCATCACCCCCGTAGTATGCACATCGGCAGTAGACCTCGCAGGCATAGATATGCTCCTGAAGGAGTTCGAGCTCCTTCTTCCCTCACCCGCAGAAGTATTTGCAGGCGAGGCGTATACGCCCGCAAAGGATGTTGTTGAGATATCATGCAGCGAGGGAGCACCTCTTGCCGCATATGTGTTCAAGACGGTAGCTGACCCGTTCGTAGGCAAGATGTCCTTCATACGTGTTATGTCGGGCAAGCTCAGAGCCAACAGCGAGGCTGTGAACTCAGCAACAGGCAACAGTGAGAAGATAGGCAAGCTGTACACTCTCTGCGGCAAGAAGCAGACCGAGGTAGCAGCAGCATCCGCAGGCGACATAGTAGTTGCCTCCAAGATAACAGCAAATACAGGCGACACGCTCTCCGATGTTTCACGCATCGTCGAGTTCGGCGCAATGGAGTTCCCGAACCCCTGCTACTCAATGGCAGTAAAGCCCAAGGCACAGGGCGACGAGGCAAAGGTCTCGAGCGCAATGGCGCGTATCACCGAGGAAGACCCGTCCCTGACATACGTACAGGACGAGAACACCAAGGAGATGATACTCAGCGGTCTCGGCGAGCAGCACCTCGAAGTTGCGGCAGCGAAGCTCAAGGGCAAGTTCGGCGTAGACGTAGTACTCTCGGTACCCAAGATAGCCTACAAGGAGACCATCCGCAAGAAGGTAAAGGTACAGGGCAGACACAAGAAGCAGTCGGGCGGACACGGACAGTTCGGTGATGTATGGATAGAGTTCGAGCCCTGCGTAAGCGACACGCTCGTATTCGAGGAGAAGGTATTCGGCGGCGCTGTTCCGAAGAATTACTTCCCCGCAGTCCAGAAGGGACTTGAAGAGTCCGTAAAGAAGGGCGTGCTTGCAGGCTGCCCCGTAGTAGGACTCAAGGCGATCCTCGTTGACGGTTCATACCACCCTGTTGACTCGTCGGAAATGGCGTTCAAGACAGCCGCTTCGATAGCTTACAAGGAAGGTCTGCGACAGGCTGACCCCGTAATGCTCGAGCCTATCGGCGAGCTGAAGGTAACTGCTCCCGACGATAACACGGGCGACATCATGGGCGAGCTCAACAAGCGCCGCGGACGCGTACTCGGCATGGAGCCTATTTCCCACGGCATCACGCAGATAATCGCCGAGGTACCTGTACGCGAGATGCATGATTTCGCGATGTACCTCCGCCAGACCACAAGAGGCATGGGCAGCTTCACATTTGACTTCCTCAGATATGAACAGCTCCCCGCGAACCTCCTTACTGAGGTCATCTCAGCAGTAAGCGTAGACGAATAAAATAAAGACGGCTGACCGCAAGGTCAGCCGTTTCTGCGTCTATTCTTTGAGTAAGCCTTCTTCGACTGCGAGCTCGTGGAGGTCGATGACGACGTCCTTGTCGCGGCAGTGTATCGTCAGCTTTGCGCCCTCGCCGCACTGGTAAGCAGGAAAATCGGCGACGAAGGTGTCTTCGGCAATACAGTTGTCCATATTCTGTCTGAACGGCAAACACGGTCGGAGCGTCAGTTCTTGTTCAGCGTGAACGAATTCCCCGTATCTTGTAGGATAATCGCACCTTATAGCCTTCAGGAGCGTGTCACATTTCACCCTCACAAGAAGGAGCCCGCCGTCATAGAGCTCTCCGTCAGCAGGCGCATAGACGGGTTCATAATCTAACGAAGCAACGGCAAGTTTTTCTCCGTCGACCCATACGCAGTCGTTTTCCTTGTCGATATTCACTTCGCTGCCTTTGGGGATACCCGTGGAGGAATATCTTGTCTGCCCATTCATTCTGAACTCGCAGATATAGACTTTCGAGCCCTGTCCGCTTGCATAATGCGTTATTTCTATATTCTTCGAGCTTATCGCCATCGGATTAGCAACGAGCATATTGTACAGCCCCGCAAACAGTCCGATGATCACCATACC
>JAGCHA010000005.1 GCA_017649325.1 Ruminococcus sp. | reverse complement strand
CCAATGTCATCTATGTAAATCAAAGCAAATTTTTCGAAATTGGGGTAGCAAAACAGCCCGAAAATTCGGGCTGTTTTGGCAATGTCATACATTTTGTATAGCTATCATGGTGCGCCTGACAGGACTTGAACCTGCACTCCTCTCAGAAATGGAACCTAAATCCATCGTGTATGCCAATTTCACCACAGGCGCTTATTAAATTTTGACTGTCGATATTGACTGCCGACAGGAGCAGTATTATAAAACCAATGACGTAGCGTGAACGAAATCTGACGTGTCTGCCAGTTTCACCACACCCGCATACCAGTATTAATTATACCTGTTTTGTGAAGGTTTGTCAAGAGAAAAAGCTGCGGACAAGTATGACCGCAGCTTGATATACTCATTTTTACCTGCTTATTCAGCGTTGGGAGCATCAGCCTTTGGAGCCTCATCTGCCTGCTTTTCCTCGGCTTTTTCAGCGGAAGCCTCTTCGCTTTCGCCCTTGGGAGCCTCCTCTGCCTGCTTTACCTCAGTCTGCTTTGCCTCAGCCTCTTCCGCAGGAGCCTCTTCGGTCTTATCCACCTTGGGAGCTTCCTCGGGCTTCTTGTCGTCAGACTTCTTGACATCAGACTTCTTGCCTGCCGCCTTCTTCTCGGCAGCTTCATTCTTCTTGAGCTCCTCCTCCTTTTCGGCACGGTCGCCTGCAGACTCGATATAGAGGTCCTCATCGGCGAGGCTTCCAACGAAGTTGAGCTGTTTAACGGGGATTCTCTTCAGAGGAGAGTAGACGAACTTGCTGCATGAATAATTTGCGTCAACCAGACCTCTCTTCTCGCATAGCACCTTGTTGCCGTCCTTGGCGCGCTTGCCGAAACGGCAGTAATCGCACTTGGGTTCAATATGTTTATCGAAGTATTTACCGCTTTTAAAAATGGAGAAAAGATCCATAGTATCACCTCAAAAAATAAGTTTACAGTTTATTATAACATAAATGTAATGATTTGTCCAGTGGTTTTTTAAAATTCACACAAAAAATTAATATTTGGAGCAAATCTGCACTGTGGCAACTGTTTATTGTTTTAAGTTTTAACGTCGAGCTCGGTCGAATCACGCCGCCGCCTCTGAGAAAAGTTTGCATAAGCCCTTGCATTCTGCGGGAAGGTATGGTATAATATTGTTATGCAGATATAGTATAGCGGTTATTACTTCAGTTTCCCAAACTGAGGAGGCGGGTTCGACCCCCGTTATCTGCTCCAGCGCCGAGCGGGCGCGCGCAGTTTCGCGGTTCAGTTTTCTGAGCCGCGAATTTATTTTCCGCGCATTAAGCCGTTTCTACATTGTAACACATACAAAGCGCTGAGCGGGTGCACGCGGTTCGCGCTGATGCTCGCAAGTTCGCTCCACGTTTGTGGAGCGTTATTTTTTTCGCGAATGAAACATATGTAGGGGGATGCCTGCATCGCCCCGCAAATCGGGCAACACTCCGATTCAATGCACTGCATGGGTTGTGGGCGGATAATATCCCTCTGCAAACAGTGCCGGGTGAGCGATCGATCGTGACATGGATGCGCAATGCTCGTCCATGTATAAAGCAAAAAACAAACAGCCGCAGGAATGACCTGCGGCTGTTTTGCATTATCAGTCAACGCTTCTTATCTGGTCGATGAGCGAGGTCTTCTGCATTCTTCTGAGCGGGATGATCGCCGCGAGCACGGAACCGATGAACGCGAATCCCGTAGCCGCAAGCACACGCCAGATGGGGTCGGTATAGCTAATCAGCATACCTCTTGCAGTCGGTGCGATGACCTCTATGCCGATGAGGAACTGCTCGGTGAGGAATATACCCAGCAGGCAGAGCGTGATAGCTCCGACAGCCGCGAAGAGCGTATACTGCAAGCCCTCGATGGCAGCCATTTTATAGAGCTGTCCGCGCGTCATGCCGACGCACTGCATGGAGGCGAGCTCGCTTCTGCGGTTGACGATACCTGTTGAAACGATGTTCACCATATTGACGATAGCGATGAGCGCGATAAGCCCCGTGACGAATTTCGCCGCTATCTTGTATGCTCCTATCGTAGTGCGGATCTTCTGGAGGTCGCCGAACATATCCCAGAAAAGCTCCATATCGTCGCTCTGCTTGACGTATTTCAGCGTCTTCTCGTAGACCTCGGGTGACTTGATATCGACGTCGAGACTTGTTATCGGTGCCATATAGTTGCCGTAGAGCTTATACTCGCCTGCCTCATACTGGTCGATAGTCGCGATGAGCAGCTTATACTGACGCTCCTCGTCGAGGTAAAAGTTGTAGTCAAGGTCGAACGGGTTATTATTATCAGGCACGATAGTCTTGCACGAAGCCGCTATCTTGAAGGTATGGTTAGTCTGCTTCCAGGTATCTTTTGTAGCCCTGACAAGCTCGATATAGCCGTCCCTGTAGGGATTCCAGCTCTCGTCCTCGTCGTCCTCATTGTCAGAGCCCGAATCAGCCTTGGCATTT
>JAGCHA010000016.1 GCA_017649325.1 Ruminococcus sp. | reverse complement strand
CCCCGATGTATACCGCCCATATTGAGAAGTACCATAGAGCCCTCGCTTTTGGCTTTTCACGAAAGACATGAAGTCCGAAGATGATGACAGGTCCGAACAGCATCCACTCTGTCATTATCGCCAGCGAGCCGAGGCAGCAGAGTATCACAAGAGCTATCCTCTGCCATAACTTGAAGCGGCTCTCCCACACGCACAGTGCGAGCAGACCAAACAGCAGTCCGAACATCACATTCGTCTGCCACCAGCCGTAGAACCCAAACCACAGCAGATAGAACGGCACCTGCGTAATACAGCCGAAAACCAGAAGCCGCATGGCATATTTCTTCCGCGAGCGCGTGTACTTGAAGCCATCCGCCACAAAGAAGAACATCACGGGCGGAGTGATAAGGCTGAGCTCGATGAATATCCTCTGCCACAGCGGACAGTCCGCGAACAGACCGTCTGGCGGCGTATCACCGATACTAAGCCACGCCATGATGTGTCCCGTGAACATGAAGAATATGATGATGTACTTTATAGCGTCGCGGTTGATGACCTTGAATCTGCCTGTTTTCTCCATATGTACTCCTTAATAGGTCACACCCATTATCGCGTCGAGGAGTTCGTAGCCATCGCTTGCGGAGCTCCGCAGCGGTACACCGAGCTCGCGTTCAACGTCGGAAACGGTCATATCATCAAGAAAAACGTCGCTGTCACGTCTCAGCATTGCCGAGGAAATGAGGAGCTCGTCCCCGAGGTCGCGCCCCTTTAGCTGAGCTATCATGTCCTGAGCAGTGATAAGGCCCGTAACAGTTATAGTATCGCCGAAAAAGTCGTTGCGTATTCGGACTACATCGCATTTCAGCTGAGGAAAAGTCACCTCCGCCTGCTTTGCAAGCTGACAGATTATCGGATAAGGGCTGTAGCCAGTCGCTATCGTGACGTGTCGCTCTCCACCCTCCCATTCGGCTATTTCAAGTGCTTTCGTGAACTCGTCCATAAGCGATCGGAGCATTCCCACGCCGTTTTCGTACTGAGAGTAGTCCTCGTAGAACTCGGCTTCGGGGATATCCCGCTCAGCTATCAAGAAGAACTCGTCAGAAGGAAATACCGTCCGTGTCCCGAATTTTTCGAGAAATTGCTGCTGGTACTCGCCGATGATGTCTATGGTCTCACCCGCAGTCTGCTTGTTGAAGGTGGTCAGTGGGTAAAGGCCCTCGCGGAATTTAGTGACTCCGACAGGCACGACTGCCATACTCGTGATATTCGGCATAAGCTCGCCGAGGTCACGGAGAGTGCGCCTAAGCTCATCGCCATCGTTCAGTCCTGGACAGCACACGACCTGACAATTCAGCTTTATGCCGTTTTCCGCGAGCTGACGTATGAATTTCAGCTTCTCGCCCGCAAATCGGTTGTGCATCATCTTCACACGGAGCTCGGGATTCGTCGTGTGGACTGAAACGTTTATATTCAGTTTCATCTTGATTATGCGGTCAATATCGTCTTGCCTGAGATTAGTGAGCGTGACATAATTTCCCTGCAAAAAGGACAGGCGTGCGTCGTCGTCCTTGAAATAGAGCGTCTCGCGCATCCCCTTCGGCATCTGGTCAATGAAGCAGAAAACGCAGTTATTGCTGCAGCGCTGCTTGCTGTCCATAAGGAAAGTCTCGAACTCGAGCCCGAGGTCGTCGTACTCGTCCTTCTCGATGCGGAAGGTCAGCTCCTCGCCATGGCGGACTATGTCAAGCGTGACCCTTGTTTCAGCAGCATAGTACATATAGTCGAGGACGTCCTTTACGGGATGCCCGTTTATAGCCGAGAGCAGGTCGCCCTCGCGGACTCCGCATCTGCTCGCAGGAGAGCCGACAGAAACACTATTTATCTTTACCATAAGCTCTCCCCTGTCCGCAAATCATGATGTAAGTATCTGTTAAAGCAAAAAGGGAGAGGAAGACTTCTGCCTCCTCTCCTCCTCATGTATCGGAATTAGCCGATTATTCAGCGTCGATCTTAAGAACCTCAACGCCCTTATAGAATCCGCAGTTCTTGCAGACCTTGTGCGGAGCCTTGTATGCGCCGCAGTTATCGCACTTGCACATTGCAGGTGTCTCCAGCTTCCATACAGCACTGCGTCTCTTATCACGTCTTGCCTTGGAAGTTTTTCTCTTCGGTACAGCCATTTTGGCACCTCCTTATAGAGCTTCACAGCTCGGTATTGATATGCTCGCAGGTCGATTCGTTCAGATCGCAGCCGCACACCATGCAAAGTCCTTTGCAGTCCTCCTTGCAGAGGTTCTTGGTGGGGAGCTGCAACAGAAGGTCTGTCACTACTGCTTCATTCAGCTCAATGCTCTCGCCCTCGGCAACGACATAGTCATCGTTATCGCTGTTTGCAGAAGGAACGACAATATGGTCGAAATCGTAGTGATACGCTCTTTCAAACTCCTTCAGGCACCTGTCGCAGGTAACGAGGAGCGTCAGCTCCACGGAATACTCAAGGTAGACAACGCCTGCCCTGTTATACAGCCGTCCCTTCACCGATACAGGTGAGGCGAAGCTGTAGCCGCGGATATCGGAGAGCTCGTCCGCGCCTATCTCGTAGGCGAAATCACGGGATTCTCCAACGATACTGAAAAGTTGTTTTAGGTTGATCTTCATATTACAAATCCTTCAGAGCACCATAAAATATATTATACACTAATTGACAGGATATGTCAATAGCTCTTCCCGATTTTTTTAAGGCAATTACCCAATTATTCTTACTTGAGGAACTGCTTTACGCTCTCGGGAAGCTCGCTGTCGTCAGCGGAAACTGTGAAGATAACGGATACGTCGTCGCCTGTGAGCTTGTCCAGCTTCTCAAGGAGCTTGCCGAGCGCATCGTAATCGCGTCCGCCGATGCGGAAGATGCCGTCGATGTAGATGTGTGTGATGTCGTAGTTGCTTGCAAGGAGACCAGCGATGAAGCCGTAGAATGTATCATAGCCCTCGATAGCGTAGTACTCTGTATCGCACCATCTAACCTTACGGCTAATAGAATATCTTACAGTAGAGCCTTTCTCTACGCATACAACATTTCCTGCTGTAGCCTTTACTGCGTCGTTGATCTGGTCAATAAGTATCTTGGTCTTGCCTGTACCCTTTTTTCCTGTGATGAGTTTTATCATAGTTTACTCCTTCCATTGCCTTGCGGCAGTGTGATAGTTTAATTTATAGTAAACTCAGCTATTAGCTGAGCTTAGCTTCAAGTGCAGCCTTTGCGCCTTCGTAACCTGGCTTGCCGAGAAGAGCGAACATATTCGACTTGTAGCTCTCAACGCCGGGCTGGTTGAAGGGATTTACTCCGAGAACATAACCTGAAATAGCACAAGCCTTCTCGAAGAAATATATCATGTATCCTACGCTCTCTTCGGTAGTGTCGTCGAGCTCGAGGATAATGTTGGGAACTCCGCCCTCAGTATGAGCGAGAACTGTTCCCTCGAATGCCTTCCTGTTGACTACAGACATATTCTGGTTCGTGAGGAAGTTGAGACCGTCGAGGTTCTCGGCGTCGGGCTCGAGGAAGAGATCCTTCTTGGGATTCTTGATGTCAACGACTGTCTCGAACATAATGCGAGCGCCGTCCTGTATATACTGACCCATGGAGTGGAGGTCTGTAGAGAAGGTTACGGAAGCAGGGAAGATGCCCTTGTTGTCCTTGCCCTCGCTCTCGCCGAAGAGCTGCTTGTACCACTCGCTCATCATTACGAAGCTGGGGTCATAGGAAACGAGCATCTCAACAGACTTGCCCTTTCTGTAAAGGATGTTTCTGAGAGCTGCATACTT
>JAGCHA010000140.1 GCA_017649325.1 Ruminococcus sp. | reverse complement strand
TTTCTTTGCTCTCGCAAAGGAATCTCAAGGGTCGTTACTTTTTCTTAGCATTGTTCAATTTTCAAGATGCTGCGCCGTCGCACTCTCTCGCGGCGACTTAATTATTATAGCACGTCTATAACAAGTTGTCAACTAAAAGAAAATTGTTTTTTTCGTTCTCTTTTTGTGCAATATGCTACAGTACAAGAAACCTCATAACAAACGTCGCTCCCATGAGCGCCAAAATGCCGAACCCTATCAGGCTTAGATTCACCTCTTTCAGCGATTTACAGTGCTCGGGCTTGCTTTTGCTGTATATCAGCGGAAGCTCCGTGCCGCTGTCGAGCGGTCTTGTGTATGCATCGCTGTCTTCGCTGACTACCTCCGCTCCGCCGACTGTATACGCCACCTTGTGGATATATCTGCCTTTGCTGTCCTGACGAGCCGATACGACACGCCCGACTGCCTGCTCTCCGCCGAGCCTGAAAAGCAGGGTGCGTATGAACATCACCAGTCCGACGAGCCCTGCCGCCGCTCCTATGATTCCTATTATTGTGTTTTCCATTGCTCCTCCGTTATTTCTGCAAGTCCTTGATGCTCGATTCTATGGGTCTGAACAGCCACAGCCACCCCGCGTACGAGCCATTGTTGCCGACCTCTATGCTGTATGCCTGTCCGTCAATGACGACCTCAGCGCGGAAATGCTGATTCGTGCCGTCAGGGTTCAGCCACATCTCCAGCATATAGACGTCGTAGCCCATATACGCCAGCATTTCGGCAAGTGCGCCGTTGTATTGCAGGCACTGTCCCTTCTTCTTGACAAAGCAAGCCGACACCCAGCTGTCCGAAATAATGTCGTTGTACAGATTGCCGCTCGCGTAGGTGACGTTCTTGTTCAGCCAGTCCCACGTGTACTCTATCTTGTCGTAATTCGACATATCGGCGGTGAAATGCTCCGCCGCGAAGTCGTCGAGTATCTTCTTATCCGCCGCGCTGACGTAATACGTCGCCTTGTATACGGGCGGACTCACCTTTATATTGTACAGGCTGTATGAGTCGTGCGGCGTGAGCTTCGCATTGTTGACTATCAGCGGGAGCGTATCAAGCGGCGCCGATGATGTATTCGCCGCCGTGACCTCCACTCCGCCTATCCTGTAATGTCCGCGCACTTCGACACGATATGTACAGCCCTTTGTCTCGAGGTCCTGAGGGAGCGCCGCGCTGAACACGTCACAGGGCTCGCGGTACTCCTCGCCGTAGTACCTGTACACGCGCTCGCCTTTGTCTATCCTGCGCACGGTCTCGGTGCTGACAAGCTCGCTTTTCTGCGTACCGTCGGTGTTTTCGGTGTTCCTGTATATGCTCACTTCATACGCGCAGGAGGTCGCTCCCTCGGGATATTGCTGTCTGATGTACTCATCTGCGGAGATGTCGTTCGCCTTGATATTCACACAGCCGCTCCCCGCGCGGACTTCAATATTGCTGTAGTAGCTGAATTCCCCGAAGCCCTTCGTCCTGTACTCCATGTACTTCTCGGGCGTTATCTCCGAACCCGTTGAAACTGTCGAATAATAGCTGAGAATGTACGAGGCGTCGGTGGAATCGACCTTGCTGTCGCCGTCCATGTCCGCGAGCCTGACTTTGTCGCTCGCCCATACGTCCCCGCCCGTCGAGAGAGCGGAGTAGTATTTCAGCACGTCGGTCGCGTCCGAGGCGTTCACCATGCCGTCGCGGTTGCAGTCGCCGAGCGAGAACGTTTCAGCCGCGCGTGCGGAAGTTCCGTATACAGCCGAAACCGTCAGGATAAAAGCGGTCATGACCGCCATCGTTTTTCTCATAAAAGCACCCCCCAATTATATCAAAAAACGGCTTTTGACATAGTTCTATTTTACCACTCAAGCGGCTCTATGTCAATAAAAAGGCAGTCCGAAGACTGCCTTTAGTCTGTCGATACCGCCATTTCAATTCTGTTATCAGCAGGCGAACACCCTTCGCCTCTACAGGAAATTACGGTCTATCAATAAAAAAGTAAGGGCTCACATCGTGTGCCCTTACTTCCTTTTATGTATCTTATGCCATTAACTTTACCATTACCGCCTTCTGTGCGTGGAGACGATTCTCTGCCTCCTCGAATATCTCCTTCGCGTGAGCCTCGAATACCTTCTCGGTTATCTCCTCTTCGCGGTGTGCAGGCAGGCAGTGGAGCACCATTGCGTCAGCCTTTGCGAGCGCCATTATGTCATCGTTGACCTGATAGCCCGCGAATGCCTTCCTGCGCTTCTCTGCCTCTTCTTCCTGTCCCATTGATGCCCATACATCGGTGAGGATGACGTCTGCGTCCTTTGCTGCCTGTGCGGGAGAATCCGTCATCTCGAACTTGTCGCCGTAACCCGCCGCAAAATCGAGTATCTCCTTCGGAGGCTGATAGTCCTTCGGACACGCGATAGACACGCTCATGCCTGTCTTGAGTCCGCCTACGATGAGGGAATTTGCCATGTTGTTGCCGTCGCCGATGAAGCACATCTTCAGTCCGTCGAGCTTGCCCTTGAACTCACGGATAGTCATAAGGTCCGCAAGTACCTGACAGGGGTGGCAGAAGTCTGTGAGTCCGTTGATTATCGGGATGTTTCCGTACTTGGCGAGGTCCTCTACCTCCTTCTGCTCGAAGGTGCGTATCATGATGCCGCTGAGGTAGCGCGAGAGCACGCGTGCGGTGTCCTGTACGGGCTCACCGCGTCCTATCTGGAGGTCGTTCGACGAGAGGAACAGCGGATAGCCGCCGAGCTGGTACATTCCTGTCTCAAACGAGACCCTTGTACGTGTAGACGCCTTCTGGAATATCATGCCGAGCGTCTTTCCCTTGAGGTGGGGGTGCGGTATGCCATGCTTGAGCTCGTACTTGAGCTGGTCGGCGAGGTCGAGTATCTCTGTTATCTCTTCAGTGCTCAGGTCGAGCATTTTAAGTAAGTGTTTCATATATTTTGTCCTTTCAGTTCGTTATTTGTTCCTGTTCATATTGCCGAAGGTCAGGTCGACCGCAATGGCAAACAACGGGATATAGTCATCAAATACCTTGTCTTCTATTTCTATCTCATATTGCAGCTCGCCGCCGACAGTCATGTGCACCTGCATCCTGCCGACATTCAAGTCGTCCTTCAACAGCTGGAAATCTCTGTGGTCTTTGCTCGCTATGGAATAGTTTATCTTTGTCCCCGCCGTATCCTTGCCCGAAACGGTTATGGTCGGGTCGAGAAACAGTGACTTGCAGTCGAGCTTCATTATTGAGACGTCATTGTGCGTTATTGAAAATGTGGGCTTCCTGTCATCGCTCGTCTGAACGATGGTATACAGCTGATAATTGCTCGCGTCGTGCAGAGTGTATCTTCCGCTGCTGAACGCCTTCTTCTTTATCGTATAGAGAAGCCTTTGCTGCTTTTTATCTGTGACTGTAAATTTATTGCCTTTTACAGAGATCATCAGCTCCATGAATCATTCCTCCAGTATCTCAAACAGCAGGTCGAGCCCTGCATCTATCTCACTGACCTCAATAGTAAGCGGCGGAAGGAGCCTTACCTTTTCCTTTGCTGTCAGTACGAGCAGTCCCCTGCCGAGAGCTGCCTTTGCAACGTCTGCCGCTTTCTTCGATTTGAGAGTAATTCCTATCATCAGTCCGAGACCGCTGACATCAGCGACCTCGCTGCATTTTTCAAGCCTTGTCCTGAAATGCTCCGCCTTGGCGCATACGCTGTCAAGGAAGCCTTCGCTCTCTATCCTGTCGAGAACTGCCAGTCCGCCTGCGCAGGCAACGGGGTTGCCGCCGAAAGTCGAACCGTGCGTACCCGCTGTGAGCACGCCTTCCAGCTTTTTGTTCACGAGGCACGCACCCATGGGGAGTCCGCCCGCTATGCCCTTGGCAAGAGTCGTTATATCTGCCTTTTTGCCGTAGTGGTCGCCTGCAAGGAATTTGCCTGTCCTGCCGACGCCTGTCTGTATCTCGTCCGCGATGACGAGGATGTCCTTGGGAGCACAGAGCTCGTATATAGCGTCAACGAAGTCCTTGTCAAGCTTGTTTACGCCGCCCTCGCCCTGTACGTACTCTATCATTACCGCACATACGGTATCGTCAAGCTTTGCTTTCAGGTCTGCGATATTGTTTGCCTCGACGTTGATGAAGCCCTCAACGAAGGGGAAGAAGTAATTGTGGAAGACGTCCTGCCCCGTAGCCGACAGCGTTGCTATCGTCCTGCCGTGGAAGGAGTTGACGAGGGTTATGATATTGTGCCTGCCCTTGCCGTATTTGTCGAAGCTGTACTTCCTCGCGACCTTTATCGCGCACTCGTTTGCCTCCGCGCCGCTGTTGCCGAAGAATACCTTGCTGTATCCCGACACCGCGCAGAGCTTCTCTGCGAATTCTGCCTGAACGGCTGTATAGTAGTAGTTGGAGTTGTGCTGGAGAGTTCTTACCTGTGCGCAGACCGCGTCAGCCCATTTGTCGTCGCAGTAGCCGAGGCTGTTGGTGCCGATGCCGCTTCCGAAGTCGATGTATTCCTTTCCGTCTTCATCCTTGCAGCGCCTTCCCGAGCCCTGCTCCATAACGAGCGGGTACCTTCCGTAGGACTGTATAACGTGTTCATTGAACTTTTTTATGGTATTCTCACTGCTCATAAGTATCTCTCCTTATACCATACTCAACAGATACTGTTACATTATATATTATAGCGCTGTTTTGTATGTAAAATCAATAATCATTTTAGTAATTCAGGGTAAATTTTTTGTATACAAGTAAACTTTTTTTAATAAATATGCCGAGTTATTATGTAAATTGTGTACCAATTCCCTCGTTGGACAGTATCTCTATCAGGATAGAGTGCGGTACGCGTCCGTCGATGATCACTGCTCTCGGAACTCCGCGTCTGACGGACTCCACGCAGCAGTCTATCTTAGGTATCATTCCACCCGAGATTATGCCCTGCATCTTCAGATACGGCACCTCGCTGACGTTGACCGAGGGGATGAGAGTGGACGGGTCGTCCTTGTCGCGGAGAAGTCCCGCGATATCGGTCATAAGTATCAGGTTCTCGGCTCCGAGCTCCGCCGCTATGCGGGCTGCTGCCGTGTCGGCGTTGATGTTGTAGGTGTTGCCGTCCTTGTCGGTGGCTACGGTCGCGATCACGGGGATATTGCCGTTTTCAAGCGCGTCGATAATAGGCTTGGTGTTGACGCGGGTTATCTCGCCTACCCAGCCGAGGTCCTGTCCGTCGTCGGTGGTCTTCTTTTCGGCTACCAGCATTTCGCCGTCAATACCACAGAGTCCGACCGCGCTGCCCTTGTGCTGGGCGAGGAGCTGTACGAGCTCCTTGTTGACCTTGCCCGCGAGCACCATTTTTACGACATCTACTGTTGCCTCGTCCGTGTAGCGCAGACCGTTGATGAACTTGCTCTCTATCTCGAGCTTTTTCAGCATATCGCTTATCTCGGGTCCGCCGCCGTGTACAAGCACGACCTTGATGCCGACCAGCGAGAGCAGCACGATGTCGGTCATTACCGCGTCCTTGAGCTCCTTGTTGGTCATCGCGTTGCCGCCGTACTTTACGACAACTATCTTGTTGCTGTACTTCTGTATGTACGGCAGGGCATCTATGAGTATCTGCGATTTATCCTGATTAGATATCTTTTCCATATTTATCTCTCCTGTTTATCAAACCGTAGGGACGTTTCGCCGCCCGCGGGGGCTCCCCCGCTCTCAGCTGCGGTAGTCTCCGTTTATCTTGACGTAATCGTAGGTGAGGTCGCAGCCCCAGCATACCGCTGTGCCGCTGCCCTCGCCGAGCGATACGATTATCTGTATCTCGTCCTCTGCAAGCACCTGCTTTGCAACTTCTTCGTCAAATTCGGTCACGCAGCCCTGACGTCCGAGAGCTATGCTGCCGCCCTTTGATGCCATGTCTATATCGACCTTGCTGATGTCGAATTCAGCGTCGGAATAGCCGACCGCACAGTAGATACGTCCCGCGTTGGCGTCCTCACCGAATATCATCGACTTGAGAAGGCTCGAGCATATTACCGACTTCGCGACAGTCTCGGCGGTCTGTTCGTCCTTTGCACCTGTAACGGCGCATTCGATGAGCTTGGTCGCGCCCTCTCCGTCCTTCGCCATCATTCTTGCAAGATTGAGAAGAACGTTGTAGAGTGCATTGGAGAATGCTCCGAAATCTGCGTCCTCAGCCGTTATCTCTGCATTTCCCGCTGTGCCCGATGCCATCACGCATACCATGTCGTTTGTGGAGGTGTCGCCGTCTACACTCGCACGGTTGAGAGTCACCCTGACGTTGTCGCTGAGTGCGCGCTGTAACATCTCCGCAGAGATATTGGTATCGGTTGTGATGAAGGTGAGTGTTGTCGCCATGTTCGGGTGTATCATGCCGCTGCCCTTGAGCATTGCGCCCATTACACAGGTCTTGCCGCCTACCTCAAACTCTACTGCCACTTCCTTGGGCTGGGTGTCGGTGGTCATTATCGCCTCGAGAGCGCTCTTGTTGCCGCCGTAGTTCAGTCCCTCATCGAGAGGCTTGATGCCGTTGGCTATGGGCTCTATGGGGAGCACCTGTCCGATAACGCCCGTGGAAGCTACGATGACATCCTTCTCGTCGATGCCGAGAGCTTCAGCCGTGAGCTGACACATCTTCGTTGCCTTCTCGTAGCCGTCGGGATTACAGGTGTTGGCGTTGACGGAGTTCACGATGACAGCTCTTGCCCTGCCGTCAGCAAGGTGCTCCTTAGTTACGAGTATGGGAGCTCCCTTGACCTTGTTTGTGGTATATACTGCGGCTGCCGTACATTCGGTGTCCGCTACTATCATCGCGAGGTCGTTTTTCTTTTTTGCTGTGGGGATAGCGTTGTTTGCCGCAGCATTTGCCTCCGCCATCTCCCCGAGGGGCTTGTGGGCGAGTCCGCACTGAACGCCGTTAGCCTTAAAGCCTCTTGCGGCACATACGCCGCCGTATACGAATTTTACGTTGCTTCCGATTTTTTTCAGATCCATGACCATTTCCTCCTTGCATCATATCATACGAGACCTGTTGTCTCGTCTATACCCATCATAATGTTCAGGCACTGAACAGCCGCGCCGCTCGCTCCCTTGCCGAGATTGTCGAGGCGCGCGCAAAGCAGTATCTGCTCATCGCTGCCGAATACGAATACCTGCAGCTTGTTCTGTCCGCTGAGTGTGTTCGACGCGAGGAAGAAGCTCTTCTGCTCGTCCGCGCTCATAAGAGGCATTACCTCTACGAGTTTCGCGCCAGCATAGTGCTTGGCATACATCTCGTGTATCTGCGCGGGTGTGAACGCCTTCGGGAGCGTTCTCGTCTGTATCGGCACGCTCACTACCATGCCGCTGAAATAGTCGCAGACCATGGGATTGAACATCGGCTTGTAGGTAAGTCCCGATATCTTCTGCATCTCGGGAAGGTGCTTGTGCGCCTGTGAGAGGGCGTACTGACGGGGGCTGTTGAACTCGTAGGGCTTGTCATCGCCCTCATATACGGCGATAGCCTTCTTGCCTGCTCCGCTGTAGCCCGAGGTCGCATACGCGAATACGGGGTAGTCAGCGGGGATAATACCGTTCGCCACGAGCGGGTAAACTATCGAATTGAAGCCGCTTGCATAGCAACCGGGAACTGCCACTCTGTTGGACTTCTCTATCTTCGCGCGGTGCTCTGCCGACAGCTCGGGGAAGCCGTATGCCCAGTCGGGATTCGTTCTGTGAGCCGTCGAGGCGTCGATTATGCGGACGTGGTCGTTGTCCTTGTCGATGAACGAGACTGCCTCGCGCGAGGCGTCGTCGGGCAGGCAGAGGAACACGTAGTCCGCACTGTTGATGAGGCGGGCACGCTCGGTGCTGTCCTTTCTGAGCTCCTCGCTTATCTTAACTATCTCGATGTCGTTCCTGCCCTCGAATCTCTCCTTTATCTTGAGACCCGTGGTGCCCTCCTGACCGTCTATGTAAACCTTGACTGACATTTCAGTTTCCTCCTGTTTCTTCGATAACGACCTTGCCGCCGCATTTGGGGCAGAACCGTTCTCTGTCTGCCATTAGGCGTTTTTTCCAACTGTATCCGCATACTGAACAAGTATGCTTCCGTTCTATCGGCGGTGGTCCGTATACAAGCTGAATAGTTTCTTCATAGGGAACATATTCTGCCGCCTTTGCCTTTGCACCGCAATAACGGCAATATCTGTAGCTTCCGATGACATTGCTGCATTCCTTGCATATCCTTACAAGTGCATTGCCGTTCTCATCAACTTTTCGTTTCATTGCTCTTTCCCATTTTTCGCTGTTCTGCGCTTGTTAATCTTGCGCTCGTACTTCTCACGCTTGGGGTCGCGGTGCTCTTCCTCGTATTCGTCCTCCTTCAGGGAGTGTATCACGCTTATCGTCAGCGTAACTACCACTATTCCCGCGAACCACGCGATGTGTCCCCACGAGGGAACGGCTATCCACAGCCCCATTACTACCTCGCCGGCTACCCACAGGATACCCGTGAGAAGTGTGAGACCGAATGTAAAGATAAAGTCCTTTTTCTTCATAGCTTATCCGAGCTCCGCAAGGCGCTTCTCGGCGAGTGCTATCTGCTTTGCGACCTCCTCGGGGGAAGGTCCGCCTTCGGACTTGCGCTCGCGCACACAGGTGTCGAGGCTTATCGCGTCGTATACGTCCTCGGCAAAGAGGTCGGTCATCGCCTTGTAGTCGGTTATGGGCAGGGTCTCGAGCGTTAAGCCCTTCTCGATGCACTGTGCAACGAGCGTGCCCGTTATCTTGTATGCGTCACGGAAAGGCATTCCCTTCTTGACGAGGTAGTCCGCACAGTCCGTGGCGTTGATGAAGCCGCGTGCAGCGGCATTTCTCATATTGTCCTTCAGCACGCGCATCGTCGCGAGCATGGGGGTGAAGGTCTTCACGCAGAGCTTTACGTTGTCGACTGCGTCGAATATGGCTTCCTTGTCCTCCTGCATATCCTTGTTGTACGCGAGGGGGAGTCCCTTCATCATCGTGAGCAGAGTCACGAGGTCGCCGTTGACTCTGCCCGTCTTGCCGCGTATGAGCTCCGTGACATCGGGGTTCTTCTTCTGGGGCATTATCGACGAGCCTGTCGCAAACGCGTCGTCGAGCTCCACAAACTTGAACTCCCACGAGCACCAGAGGATTATCTCCTCGGAGAAGCGCGAGAGGTGCGTCATCAGCAGGGACAGCGCACAGCAGAGCTCGATGCAGTAGTCGCGGTCGGAAACTCCGTCAAGGCTGTTCGGCATAGGTGCCGTGAAGCCGAGAAGGTCGGAGGTCTGCTGACGGTTGGTCTTGTATGTCGTACCTGCGAGAGCTCCGCTTCCGAGCGGACAGTAGTTCATTCGCCTGCCTGCGTCCTGTAAGCGCTCGATATCGCGCATGAGCATCCACACATACGCCATAAGGTGATGTGCGAGAGTTATCGGCTGGGCGCGCTGTAAATGTGTATATCCCGGCATTATGGTCTCGGTGTGCTCCTTCGCGAGCTTTATCAGTGTTTCTGTCAGCTCGCGCACCATTGCCTGTATCTCCGCTATCTCGTCGCGGAGGTAGAGCCTGAGGTCTACCGCGACCTGGTCGTTTCTCGAACGGGAGGTGTGCAGTCTCTTTCCCACGTCGCCGAGCCGCTTTGTCAGCTCTGCCTCGACGAACATATGAATGTCCTCGGCGTTGGGGTCGAGCTCAAGTGCGCCGCTGTCGATATCGGCGAGAATGCCCTTGAGTCCATCAATTATGGTGAGGCTGTCCTCCTTGGTGATTATGCCGCAGTCGCCGAGCATGGTCGCGTGGGCGATACTGCCCTGTATATCGTGGCGGTACATACGTCCGTCAAAGGCTATGGAAGAATTGAACGCGTTTACGCCCGCGTCCACCTGCTTGGAAAATCTTCCTGCCCACATCATATCTGCCATAATTTTTCTCCTTTTAAATTGAGATTACTTTGTTTCTGTAAAACAAGTCCTCACTGTCGTCAACAGGGTTAGTTCCTTCGTGGTTTTCCCATACCTTGGCAACTCCGTCCCAGTCATTTATAGTCATGAGCCTTGCCTTCACCATATTTATACCGCCTTTAATACATTTTCTTTTCGCTTATGCTGCGGTATTCCTCAAAGAGTTCAAGGCACTCCGTGCGGTCGAGCTCGGAGGAAATATCCTCGGGCTCCTCGTAGAACTGCTTGTCGCGGAAGCCTATGCTGTCGGTGTCGGCGATATTGCAGCCGTAGTAGACCTTCGCTATGTTCGCCCACATGATAGCTCCCGCGCACATGGGACACGGCTCCGCAGTGGTGTAGAGTTCACAGCCGCTGAGGTCAAAAGAGCCGAGATTCTTGCAGGCATCGCGTATTGCCATTACCTCGCCGTGACAGGTCGGGTCCTTGCGTCTGACGACTTCGTTGTGTCCCCTGCCGATGATCTTGCCGCCTTTGACGATGACGCAGCCGAAAGGGCCGCCGTGGCCTGCGTTTATGCCCTCGCGAGCCTCATCAATGGCTGTTTTCATAAATTTATCCATAACGCACCTGCTCAGTAAAAAATCATAACAGGCAGGAGGTTCGCCCCTGCCTGTCGGTATTATTCGGATATAGCGCAGCTATACTTTATGTCTTCGCCTTCACCTGCGTGTATGATAAGATACGTACTTTGGCTCTGCATGGGGATCACTTTATTGATCAAAGCCTGCGCATTCAGCGCCCCCATCTTATCCTCGTCAGACATATTGTCCCAGTCGAGCACTCCGTCCCACTTGCAGCAGATATAGCAGGTAACGTACTGCCCTAAATTGCTGTTACGGAGACCGATCAGCTTGGAATATGTATACGGCTTTACATTTTCAGACTCCAGTTCGACATCTCCTTCGGCAAGAACGGGTCCGAACGCTCCCTCAAGAGGAGTTATGGCATATGTCTGGTCGTAGTAGTCCAGCTCATTGTCGCTGTCATTGCCATGCGGAGGAGTCTCGTGATAGGAGTCGATAATACAGTATCTGTCGTGTATCTTATAGATATAAGGGTGCTTTATCTTGCCGTCCACTGCTTCTTCCGAATCGGAATCCTCATACCAGCACATATTCTCTGCGAAGGTCTCGAAATCGCCCTCTGTGCCGAATCCGACATCGCGTGTAACGTTGTACTCATCATCATAGCAGAACTGGAGCTTCAGATCCTCCAAAGGATATTCACCTTCAAATCTGAAGCGGTAGAGCCCCCACAGTTCACCGTCTTTGTCCTTTGCACCCCAGACAGTGGAAACCTGATTCGGACGAAGGCTTACATCTTTCGCCATAAGGTCATACCAGTCCAGCTTTTTGAGATCGGTAGAATTGTAGTTGACTCCGACAGTCAGGATAGTAGCCTTGTCACTGTCGTCACTGTCTATGCCTGCTTCCTCGGGAGTGCCGACGTAGTAATCAAGCAGGCTGACCTCGAACTTTTCGAGGTATTTCATATCCTCGTCCTTGATCTTCTGTATCTCCTCGGCAGAGAGCGTAGGCTCCTCTGTCTCGGTCTCGGGTTCGGTTTCAGCCTCAGTCTCCGCTTCGGTGGTCTTAGCCGCCGTTGCGGGCTGATCGGGCTTTGAAAGTTCGGTATCGTCTTCCTTTGCGCCGCAGCTTACAGCTGAAGCAGCAACGCAGAGGAATGTGAGTGCAGCGATTATCTTTTTCATTTGATCCTCCAATTATCCTTTATATCATATCTGTTTCGGCTTATTACTTGTTGTTTCTCTTCTGATCGAGCTTTGCCTTAACCTTTATCGGGAGTCCGAAGAGGTTGATGAAGCCTGCCGCATCAGCCTGATTGTATACCTCATCCTCGTCGAATGTAGCTACTTCCTCATCGTAGAGAGTGTTGGGCGATGTTACGCCTGCATTGATGATGTTGCCCTTGTAGAGCTTGAGCTTGACATCACCTGTAACGTTCTTCTGTGTCTCTGTTACGAATGCGCTGAGTGCCTCGCGGAGAGGTGTGTACCACTGACCGTTGTATACGATATCTGCAAACTTGATGCCGAGGTACTGCTTGATGCGTGCAGTCTCCTTGTCAAGAGTGATGGTCTCGAGAACTTCGTGTGCGTGGTAGAGGATAGCACCGCCGGGAGTCTCGTATACGCCTCTGGACTTCATACCCACGAGACGGTTCTCAACGAGGTCTGCAAGACCGATTCCGTTCTCGCCGCCGAGCTTGTTGAGAGCGCTTACCATCTCAACGCCGTTGAGCTCCTTGCCGTCGAGCTTTGTGGGGACGCCCTTCTCGAAGTGGATAGTGATGTATGTGGGCTTGTCGGGAGCGTCGATAGGTGATACGCCCATTTCAAGGAAGCCCTTCTTCTCGTACTGAGGCTCATTTGCGGGATCCTCAAGGTCGAGACCCTCGTGAGAGAGGTGCCATATATTCTTATCCTTTGAGTAGTTTGTCTCTCTGTTTATCTTCAGAGGAATGTTATGAGCCTCTGCGTAGTCTATCTCCTCGTCACGGCTCTTGATCGTCCATTCCCTCCATGGAGCGATGATAGCCATTTCAGGAGCAAAAGCCTTGATAGCAAGCTCGAATCTTACCTGATCGTTGCCCTTTCCGGTGCAGCCGTGGCAGATAGCGTCAGCGCCCTCTTCAAGAGCGATCTCTGCGATACGCTTTGCGATGATCGGACGAGCGAATGAAGTACCGAGCATATATCTGTTCTCATAGATAGCGCCAGCCTGTACTGTAGGATAAACGTAGTCCTGAATGAACTCCTCCTTGAGATCGGCGATGATGAGCTTGGAAGCGCCTGTCTTTATAGCCTTCTCCTCAAGTCCGTCAAGCTCCGTGCCCTGTCCTACGTCACCGGAAACAGCGATAACCTCGCAGTTATTGTAGTTTTCCTTGAGCCACGGGATGATGATAGATGTATCGAGTCCGCCTGAATATGCGAGTACGACCTTCTTTATATCCTTCTTGTTAGCCATTGTGATTACCTCCTGAATATTATCGCCGCTTTAAGGCAGCGCAGATTAGCGATATAAATTTATTATACTACATAGTAAAATAATGTCAAGTACATTTGCATAAATATTCATTATTTTTAAAAATATTCATATTATTTCGCATATTATCCACTTTTGCATACATATTTTGGTACTGCCAGTTCTTCCTGTTATTATTCTTCGAGTTAAAAAGCTGTGTTAAATCCGGACCTGTTTTGTACGAATTTACGATTTTTCCGTAAACGAGGCTTTTTTTCTTGATATTTTCACATTTAGTCATTATAATAAAAGTACATAATGCTCTGCAAAGCGTTAAAGAGAGATGGCAGAGCCGTCCAACATATATGGAGGTAAATATTATGGCTGAAAAGAACGGTACAAAGATAACTATACTCGGCGCAGGCAATGTCGGCGCTTCTGTTGCTTATACTTTCGCTGTGGCAGGCACCTGCTCCGATATTGTCCTCGTTGATATCAACAAGGCAAAGGCAAAGGGCGAAGCTATGGATATCCGTCAGGGCGTTTCATTCGGCGAGAACGTAGAGGTATTCGACGGCTGCTACGAGGACGCAAAGGACTCTGATATCGTCGTTGTAACACTCGGTATCGCAAGAAAGCCCGGTCAGACACGTCTTGACCTCGCTCAGACAAACGTAAATATCATCAAGGAAGTAATGCCACAGGTGGCAAAATATGCTCCCGACGCTATATATGTGGTCGTCAGCAATCTCGTTGATGTCCTTACATACACTATCCTGAAATATACTGACCTAAAGCCCAATCAGGTGATCGGTTCGGGTACCGCTCTTGACACTTCAAGACTCCGTTCGATCATTGCGGATCACGTAGGTCTCAGCCCCAACAGCATACACGCCTATGTATTCGGCGAGCACGGTGATTCTTCTTTCATTCCGTGGTCAATAATGAATATCGCAGGCGTTCCTGTGGATGAATACTGCGCAGATCAGGATCACGCCGATCTTGACGAGGACGAGATAATTAATGAAGTCCGCGGCGCAGGCGCGGAAGTGATAAAGAGAAAGGGCGCTACCTTCTACGCTATCGCGATGACCGTAAACAAGATATGCGACACCGTTCTCCGTGACTCAAAGAATATCATCACGGTATCAACAATGATAAACGGCAGATACGGCATAAATGACGTATGTCTCAGCCTTCCCTTCGTTATCGGAAGCAACGGCATTGAGAGAGAAGTTTCTCCCAAGCTCAGCGACGAGGAGATCGCCAAGCTCCAGGCGAGCGCAAAGGCGCTCAGAAGTGTTATTGACCAGATCCAGTTCTGAGAAGCCGCAAATATGTTTTTACGCGGAGAACTCCAGGTTCTCCGCTTTTTTAAATTGTACGCGTTTAATAAGTAATTGCAGGGGCGAACAGCGTTCGCCCGCAAAATAACGGCGAGTATTACGGGCGGCGGAACGCCGCTCCTGCACATGGTTTCAGCATAATTGTATTGTAAGGCACGGACTGCCATAGGCAGCCCCTACAAGCTAATGGCTAACAGTTCGGGGGATAATATCTGCCCCTACAGAAAAGGAATGATAAATATGAGTTTAAACGATACACCCTCCTCGGAGAGAATCCACATCGGCTTCTTCGGACGGAGAAACGCAGGCAAATCCAGCGTGGTAAACGCTGTTACGGGTCAGGAGCTGTCCGTAGTATCCGACGTCAAGGGCACCACCACGGACCCGGTCACCAAGGCTATGGAGCTTCTCCCGCTGGGGCCTGTTGTTATAATTGACACTCCCGGCTTTGACGACGAGGGTTCTCTCGGCGAAATGAGAGTGCGCAAGACCAAGCAGATACTCAACCGCACAGACCTTGCTGTCCTCGTAGTTGACGGAACTGTGGGACTTACCGACACCGAGCGCCAGCTCACCGGCATTTTTGAAGAAAAGGATATCCCATATCTTATTGTATACAACAAGTCCGATATAGCTGAAAAGCGGGTCTGTCAGGACAATGAGTTTGAAGTCAGCGCACTGACAGGTGAAAACATCTATGAGCTGAAAGAGCGTATCGCAGCTCTCGCAAAGCTCCCCGCCGAAGAAAAGCGAATCATCGGCGATATGCTAAGTCCGGGGGATATGCTTGTGCTTGTAACTCCCATAGACGCGGCTGCTCCAAAGGGAAGAATGATACTTCCGCAGGTACAGACTCTCCGGGATATCCTCGACGCTGACGCTATGGCGGTATTCACCAAGGAATTCCAGCTTGCGGAAACTCTCGGAAAGCTGAGTTCGCCACCGAAACTGGTCATAACCGACAGTCAGGCTTTCGCCGTGGTGAGCAGAATAGTTCCGGAAAGCGTTCCTCTCACTTCATTTTCGATACTTATGGCACGGTACAAGGGCTTCCTTGAGACCTCAGTAAAGGGCGCGGCTGCCATAAAAAAACTGAATGACGGGGACACAGTCCTTATCTCCGAGGGCTGCACCCACCACCGCCAGTGCGGTGATATCGGCAGCGTGAAGCTGCCTGCCCTGCTGAAAAGGACCACAGGCAAGTCCCTGAACATTGAGCTGAGCTCAGGACGGGAGTTCCCGGATGACCTGTCCAAATACCGACTTGTGATACACTGCGGCGGATGTATGCTGAACGAGCGTGAAATGGTCTACAGGCGGAAGTCCGC
>JAGCHA010000139.1 GCA_017649325.1 Ruminococcus sp. | reverse complement strand
TGCAGGAGGCGAATGGAGATCTGTTGAGTACACAGGCACAGGCGACCAGTGGCTCGGTAATAAGCACCAGGTAGCAGGTATTTACGACGCTGAAAATGATATGCTCCGCATCTACTGCGACGGTAAAATAGTTGCAGAGAAGGCAACAGGCACTACAAGCGGTGTCACCACATCCGGCTACAACTTCACTATCGGTAAGTGCCCTGAGACAAATCGCGGCTCTGCTGCTGATTTCTACGAGGTAAGAGTTTACAGCAAGGCTCTCAGCGCATCTGAGCTCTCTTCGCAGAATACAGCTTCACCTACTTATGGTCCGGACGACAAGTGTGTACAGCTCTGGCTCGACTTCGATAACATCGCTGTCGTTTCCGATGAGCCCGATGACCCGACTCCGTCTCTCATCGGCGACGCTAACCTCGACGGCAAGGTAACTATCGCTGACGCGACTGCTATCCTCCAGTCACTGGGCAATAAGGATAAGTACGCTCTCAGCGACGAGGCAAAGCTCAACGCTGACTGCTTTAACCCCGGTGACGGCGTTACTGCGGCTGACGCGCTCTCCATCAAGAAGCTCGACGCGAATATCATTACTAAACTTCCCGAGATAGGTGAGTAAGCAATATAACATCAAAGCCCGTGGAGCAGGTGACTGCTTCACGGGCTTTGTTATAGCTTTAAGTTATATGTTGCAAACAGCTTTTAATGTTATCATAGGGAAACAATTTCGGTCGGGGCGGATGTTTGTGTTATAATAGTAAGGTATGTGACGCTTAGCGCTCAATGCTGCCGAGGCAGCTTTATACTATCAATGAACACAAATGAAAGGAAGGATAAATATGCTCGAGCTTAACAATATCTCCTTCAATATCGACGACAGTGACGGCAAGACCGAAATAATCCGTGATATCTCACTCACTGTTCCCGACAACAAGTTTGTCGTTATCACAGGTCCGAACGGCGGCGGCAAGTCCACGCTCGCACGCCTTATCGCTGGTATACACCCGCTTACCTCGGGACAGATAATCGTCGACGGCACCGATATCACCGACAAGTCCATTACCGAACGTGCCCGCATGGGTATCGGATTCGCTTTCCAGCAGCCCGTTCGCTTCAAGGGGCTGACTGTGCTCGACCTGCTCAGGATAGCCTCGGGCAGCAAGATAAGCGTCAGTGAGGCGTGCGACTACCTCTCGGAGGTGGGACTCTGCGCCAAGGAATACATCGACCGCGAGGTCAACTCCTCGCTCTCGGGCGGTGAGCTCAAGCGCATCGAGATAGCTACTATCCTTGCACGCGATGTCAAGCTCGCTGTATTCGACGAGCCCGAGGCAGGCATCGACCTCTGGAGCTTCAACAACCTTATCCGCATATTCGAGAAAATGCGCCAGAGCGGCAAGAACAGGACTATACTCGTCATCTCGCATCAGGAGCGTATCCTCAATATCGCCGACGAGATAATCGTTCTCGCGGACGGAAAGATCCTCAAACAGGGCAGCAGGGAAGAGATACTCCCTGATATCATCGGCACGCAGTACGCTTCGGGCGTGTGCTCACGTATGGAATAAGGAGGCTGATACTATGAATATTGATACAATACAGCAGCGGCTCCTCGAGGAAGTAGCCGACCTCCACGACGTACCGGAGGGAGCTTATAACCTCCGCGCGAACGGAAAGTCCATCGGCAGGAATACCACCGCAAACATAGACATACAGTCCAAGCCCGAGGGCAGCGGCATTGATATCCGAATCAAGGACGGTACCACCAATGAAAGCGTCCATATCCCCGTCGTGCTCAGCGAGAGCGGTCTGAAAGAGACTGTCTACAACGATTTCTTCATTGGTGAGAATTGCGATGTCCTCATCGTGGCGGGCTGCGGAATCGACAACTGCGGCAATCAGGACTCACAGCACAACGGTATTCATCGCTTCTATGTCGGCAAGAATTCACGCGTGCGCTACGTCGAGAAGCACTATGGCTCTGGTGACGGCAGCGGCAAGCGTATACTTGACCCCGTTACCGAGGTATATCAGGAAGAGGGCAGCACCGTTGAAATGGAAATGGCGCAGATAAAGGGCGTCGATTCCACCGAGCGCACCACCCTTGCGGAGCTGAAAGAGGGAGCAAAGCTCGTAGTCCGCGAGAGGCTCATGACTCACGGCGAACAGCATGCTCTGAGCGTGTACAAGGTAAGCCTCAACGGCGACGGCTCCAGCGCGGACGTCGTTTCGCGCTCCGTGGCGAGGGATACCTCATATCAGAAGTTCGATGCGTGTATCGTCGGCAATGCTGCCTGCTCGGGACATACCGAGTGTGACTCCATCATCATGGACAGCGGACGCATTCTCGCTGTTCCCTCCCTTGAGGCTAACAACATTGACGCGGCTCTCGTCCACGAAGCCGCAATAGGCAAGATAGCGGGCGACCAGCTCATAAAGCTGATGACCCTCGGTCTTACCGAGGCTGAGGCCGAAGAGCAGATAATCAACGGCTTCCTCAAATAAGTGTCATACTCCGGGTTTTCAGGGCGTGCTCTGAAGCTCGGGGTTTTTCTTTGCTGTCTGTCACATAATCGGCTTCTGTTTCGTTATTATTTATGAAGCGCTCGTTTTGCTTAAAAGGAGGTATTCGATATGAAAAAGACAGCAGTTGTTTTACTCGCGGCAGCTATGCTCTCCTTTTTCCACGGCGAACAGCACATCGACACAACCGTGGAGCACGTGCAGAGCTGTGTCGGTATCCGGCTGAGCGAGCAATCGCAGCGACTCCACTCGTTCTGACAGATATTTCGCAAAAAATACTTGCTTTTTTTCGCGGGATATGCTATAATATTAGCCGACAGTTCGTTTGCGCCATCCTGTCGTTAAACAAAACCAGGGCAGTCCATATCATTTCACGCGAATTATCGCGTTTATTATGATGTTCGGATACGCCTGCATTCTTGTAGGCGTATTTTTTATTGGAGGATATATTATGTACAAACTGAAAACGTCTGCCGCTTTCGACAGCGCTCACTTCCTCGCGGGTTATAACGGGAAATGCGCCAATATCCATGGCCACCGATGGACACTGGAGGTCGCGGCTGAGAGCTCAGAGCTCATTGCCGAGGGTGAAAAACGCGGTATGGTCATCGACTTCGGCGACCTCAAAAAAGCCGTCCGAGCCCTCGCAGACAAGCACGACCACGCCCTCATTTTCGAGGAGGGTACGCTCAGACCAGCTACTCTGACGGCTCTGGATGAGGAGGGGTTCCGACTTATTACTGTCCCTTTCCGCCCAACAGCCGAGAACTTCGCACGGCATTTCTATGAAGCTCTTAGAGCGGAGGGGCTGCCCGTCAGCTCCGTGACTGTCTACGAAACACCCGAAAACTGCGCGATTTATGAGGAGGAAATGTGATGCTCCCTGTTGTAGAAAAATTTATCAGCATAAACGGCGAGGGCGCTCATGCGGGCGAGCTTGCCGCGTTCATACGCTTCCGCGGCTGTAACCTCGCCTGCTCGTACTGCGATACCTGCTGGGCGAATACCGAGAATGCTCCCGCTGAGTACGAGACTATTGAGGAACTCGCGGAGTGGGTCGCCGAGACGGGTGTTCACAACGTCACTCTTACGGGCGGCGAGCCGCTTCTCCATAAAGAGACAGGTGCATTGGCGGAGCTCCTGATCGAGAACGGCTGCCGCGTCGAGATAGAGACAAACGGCAGTATCTCCCTCGACAGGCTGGCTGCTGCGGAGAACAGACCTGTGTTCACTATGGATTATAAGCTGCCCTCCAGCGGAATGGAGGAGTTTATGTGCCTGAATAATTTCAGACTGCTCGGCTGCCACGATACAGTCAAATTCGTGTCGGGGAGTATTGACGACCTCGAACGTGCCGCTGAGCTCATCAGAGAGTACCGTCTCACCGAGCACTGTCACGTCTTCATCAGCCCCGTATTCGGCGAGATCGACCCCGCCGATATCGTCAGCTTCATGGAGGAGCATATGATGAACGGCGTGCGCTTGCAGCTTCAGCTCCATAAGTTTATCTGGGAGCCCACAAGGAGGGGAGTCTGATATGGATAAGGATAAGATAGAATACCACGTTCGCGGGCTGCTCGAGGCTATCGGCGAAGATCCCGAGCGGGCAGGTCTGGTCGAGACTCCCGCACGCGTGGCAGGTATGCTTGAGGAAATGCTCGAGGGCATTCAGTACAGCAACCACGATATAGCCGAGATGTTCGGCAAGACCTTCGACGCCGAGGACAACGGTTCCTCCGAGGCGGTAGTGATGAAGGATATCACCGTTTTCAGCTACTGCGAGCACCACTTTGCGCTCATGTACGATATGTACGTCAATGTCGCCTATATCCCGCGCGGGAAAGTCCTCGGGCTCAGCAAGATCGCGCGTATCTGCGATATGGCGGCGAAACGTCTGCAATTGCAGGAGAGGCTCGGCAGGGACATCGCCGAGATTATCTCCGAGGCGGCGGGGACTCCCGATGTCGGCGTGAAGATTGTCGGCTCGCACAGCTGTATGACCGCGAGAGGCATTCGCAATCCCTCAGCACGCACCGAGACAAGGACGTATACGGGCGAGTTCAAGTCGCGCCGCGATTTGCAGGAGCTGCTGGACTGAGCCATGATAAAGAGGTCATCCATATCGGCGATTCGCTGAGCAGCGATATTGAAGGTGCTCGGAATGCGGGAATCGGCGCTGTGTGGATAAACCGCGGCGGAAGAAATGTACCACAGGGCGTCAGGGCTGTCAGTGACCTGCTCGAAGCGGCGGCTTTCCTAAAAACATAAAATCAGCACAGGAGGAAAATATGCTCACACATAACGGAACTCAGACTATCGAAACAGAAAGGCTAATTCTCCGCCGTTTTCAGTACTCCGACGACGACGGTATGCTCAGGAACTGGGTAGCCGACGAGAAAATTCAGATGATGTACTCCGAGCCCGTGTACTCCACCAAGGAGGAAGTAAAGGGGCTGCTCGACAAGTATATCGGCTCCTACGAGAGGGACGACTACTACCGCTGGGCTGTCATCGAGAAGAGCTCGGGAGAGTGCATCGGGCAGATAGCCTATTTCCTCGTCGACAGCAAGAACCATTTCGCGGAAATTGAATACTGCATAGGCGCGGAATTCCAGTGCAAGGGCTACGCTACCGAGGCTACTAAGGCTGTCATCGCTTTCGGTTTCGACAAGATGAATCTGCACAAAGTACAGATATGCACCAAGACTATCAATGCTCCCTCAAAGCGCGTTATCGAAAAGTGCGGCTTCCATTATGAGGGCACGCTCCGTGACTACTTCTTCATGAACGGGAAATACGTCGGAAGGCTATATTTCTCTATTCTCAGAAGTGAGTATGAGGGAAAGTAACGACTGACCGTTTCGTGATTAGCAGTTCATATTTAGTGGGCGAGCTTGCGGGCGGCAATGTGAATTCTGGTGCAAAGGGACGCAGTCCCTGCAAAGAAAGGATATAATGATGAAAGCACTCGTTCTTTTCAGCGGAGGCGTGGACAGCTCCACCTGCCTCGCTATTGCTGTTGACAAATATGGAGCTGACAACGTGCTCGCGCTCTGCATTTACTACGGGCAGAAGCATGATAAGGAAATGCAGGCGGCTCGGCGTACTGCCGCCCACTACGGCGTGGAGTTCCGCACACTCGACCTTGCGCTCATCTTCGCGGGCTCCGACTGTACACTCCTTGCGGGCAACGGCGATATCCCGCTGGAAAGCTATGCCGAACAGCTCAAAAAGACCAATGGCAAGCCTGTATCCACCTATGTGCCGTTCAGGAACGGGCTTTTCCTCTCGTCGGCGGCGAGCATTGCGCTCTCCAATGACTGCAGCGTCATCTACTACGGCGCGCACTCCGACGACGCTGCTGGCAACGCTTACCCCGATTGCTCCGACGAGTTCAACAAGGCTATGGACCGCGCCATTTTCCTCGGTAGCGGTCAGCAGCTGCGTATCGAGGCGCCGTTCGTGAAGCTCACCAAGGCTGACGTCGTCAGAAAGGGACTGGAGCTGAATGTCCCATACGAGCTTACGTGGAGCTGCTATGAGGGCGGCGACAAGCCATGCGGCGTGTGCGGTACCTGCCGCGACAGAATGGCCGCATTCGAGGCAAACGGCGTCACTGACCCGCTGATGAAAGGAGAATAATATGGCAGGCAGAAACGAAAACGAAAAGGGAGACATCACTCTCCTCGGCAATCAGAATACGAAATACTCGCAGGACTATAACCCCGATGTGCTCGAGACCTTCCCGAACAAGCACCCCGACCGCGATTACTTCGTGAAGTTCAACTGTCCCGAATTCACGAGCCTTTGCCCTATCACTGGGCAGCCCGATTTCGCGACTATCTATATCAGTTATGTCCCCAACGTGAAAATGGTCGAGAGCAAGTCGCTGAAGCTCTATCTGTTCAGTTTCCGCAACCACGGCGACTTCCATGAGGACTGCGTCAACATCATCATGAACGACCTTATCAGGCTTATGGAACCAAAATATATCGAAGTTTGGGGCAAGTTCCTGCCGCGCGGCGGTATATCCATTGACCCCTACTGCAACTACGGGCAGGCGGGCACGAAGTGGGAGCAGGTAGCGTGGGAGAGGCTCTCCAAGCATGATATGTTCCCCGAGGACGTCAACAACCGCTGAAATATGTTCTACAGCAGGATAAGTCCTGCTGTTTTTTTGTTACAATATGGATCGTTTCGGCTGGGGGTATTGATTTTTTATATGGATAGTGATATAATGTTGATATCCAATATTTTCAGGGAGGTTATTATATGAATTGGAGAAAAATTCTTGCTGTCGGGACTGCCATGACAGCAGTCGGCGTGTTCGTTCCGACGCCGATAGTGCAGAAATGCGCTTCTTTGGTGGCTTATGCTATCGAGTACAACGACGCGCTTGAATACGGAGACTTTCTTTATCTGAAAGGTTCACGCCTTGAGGAGGTAGAGGAGGACGACGGCACTTCCGCATATGAAGAGGTAGAGTATATCGGGATTGTTGATATCAAGAGCAACGCAAAGGGCGACATCGTCATCCCCGACGAGATAGACGGCTTGCCAGTCACTGACGTTTTATCAGGTCAGTGGTGGGGGGATAAGCTCTCATCTGAGATAACATCGGTAACTCTGCCAAAATATGCCAAGAATGTCCGCTTGTGGCGGAAACCTGAGAGCTGCGAGGTCAAGGTAGCAGAGGGCAATGAGAACCTTTACATAGAAAATGGTTTTCTTATCCAAAAAAATGCAACCTATTACGACTACAATACCTATGAATCCAAGAAAGGTAATATTCTTCTTGAAGCTGTTGAGCCGCTAAAGGGCGAGGTAACTGTCCCCGAGGGTGTTGTTACAGGGACGTTCAACTTTACAGGCAACTCCGATATAACAGTAATCAATCTGCCCTCGACTATCAAGGCACTGGGCTGGTACTTCTGCTCGAATATGCCCTCGCTCAAAGCCATAAATGTTGCTGAGGGCAACGATACCTACTTCTCGTATCACGGTGCACTCGGCAAGTATTACTATTCCAGCTATGACTGGAACGGCGAATGGCATGAAAGGGTAAAGGTAATACTCGCAGTGCCTGAGGGATATGAGGGCGTGTTCAGT
>JAGCHA010000138.1 GCA_017649325.1 Ruminococcus sp. | reverse complement strand
GGATGCTGCTGATAGGGCTGCCGGTAATACTGCTCCTGTTGCGGCTGCTGCTGATAGGGCTGCCGGTAATACTGCTCCTGCGGCTGCTGATAGGGTTGCTGATAAGGCTGTCCCTGCGGCGTCTGCCCCTGATAGGGCTGCCGGTACCGCTCGTTGTACTGCTGACGCGCTTCGGGCGGTATCACCGTCGTGCGCGTGTTTTCGTTGTCTTCGTTGTGGACAGGTCGCCCGTTTCTGTATTTCTCGGACATGATGTCGCTCCTTTTTATGTAGTTATTATCGCGCGGAGATAACTCCGCGGACAGACGAATGCGTAACGGAAGCAGGGGAGACTCTACCTTGCAGAGCCTCCCCCTCTTCAAAAACAGTCCACAGGACTGTTTTTTGAATTCATATCCTTGCAGAGCGCCCTTCGGGTCAGAGGCTCCCCGCCGTCAGTAATTACAGCTTCTTGCGGTTTACTGCGAGATATGTCAGTCCCGTAACTATGAGATTGTATATCACCATCGCCGTCGCCGACATATATATGTAGTCGAATTCGAACGCCTTCGACAGTATCAGCATCATGCTCAGTACAAATCCGAGCAGTATCGACGCTGTCTGGAAGATGAGCCCGAGTGTGGCGGACGAGTGTACTATCTTGATGCCGAGTATGAGCTGCGCAAACGATGAGAAGCGTCCCGTACACGCCATGGATGCGCTCATGCGGACTGTGCGCTTCGTCTCGGCGTCAAAGTCTTCGTAAAGCTTCTTCGGGATGACTCGTATCATATCCTTGGGGATGTTGTAGTACGAGGCGATCGAATCCTGCGTGATGAAGTGGTCTGTGCTCTTCACGATGAGGCATATCTTCTTCTTGATGAGCTTCTCCGACCATTTCCTGATGTTTCTGTCGGGGACGATGTCCACTACGAACAGTGCCGCAAGATTTCCCGATATGGAAAGGTAGAGCGGTTCGTGTCCCTTCGAGACTTCGCCTTCCTGTGTGCGGGTGGGAAGTCCTTCGATGTTGTGGGACTCCATGAGCTCGCGGCTGCCGAGAAGTATTCGGCGGTTGTTTATCCAGCCGCACAGTCCTGTGTCTTCGGCTGAGAAGTTCTCGATTGGGTATAGGAGAGTTTCCCTGCCCGAGATGACGTCCGCGAAAAGCTGCTGGAGCACGCTTCCCGAGTAGTGGGTGAGGCTTGCCGCATCAAGCAGCGCCTCGTCTATCTTAGTGTTGGAAAAGACCTTGATACCGCCCAGTCTTACCGTATTCTCGGGGAAGAGCAGGCTGCTTTCCACGAGGAGGGAGTTGGCGTCGTAGAGGTCGTCGACGCTCTGATATCCGAGCAGCACGCCCTTGTTCCTGAGTGTGGTGTTCGAGATGTTGTCGAGCGGTATATTCGCTACGAAGGGCAGCGCTATGCATGAGCTCGCGCATATCAGCATACTGAATATCGAGAAGCCGAATGCCAGTGAATCTGCCGAAAACAGCGTGCCTGTCCTGAAAAAGGTAAGGAATACCGATACTATCGCCGAAAAAGCAAGGCTCAGCGGCACTGACTTGCGGCAGAAGGAGTCGGTGATGTCTGCGGAGTAGGAATAGCGCAGGAAGTCCGTAAGGAAGTCGGTGCGGCGCATGGCGGCAAGTATCGGGAAGTCTCCCAGTGTGCCGCGCGTGAGGCGCTCGGCGCGCTCCTCGTCGCGGACGTATACGACTGCGTGACGCTCGAAGTTCTGCGAGACAAACTTGAAGTTGCGGTGGGCTCGCCTGATTATCAGCAGCTTGCCTATCGAGTTCATCAGCATCGCAAGTATCGCGACGGGCATATAGATGTGTATGATTTCCTGCTGTGCCATGTCCTGCCGCAGAAATGCCGTCAGCAGCGCAATAAGGCAGGAGAGCGAGGTCACTGCCGTCAGTGAGTCGCTGTCGGGCTTCAGCGTGAAGAGGTTCTTCACGCCCTTGGTGATGACGGGCAGCGAATAGAACATCGAGACAAGTCCGAGCAGCAGATGCGCAAGCAGGAACGTTCTGATGTGGTTGATGCTCAGAATGCTCAATATCGGGAAGCCGAAACGGCTGCAAAGCGTGATATACAGGCTCAGGAACGATGTCATCGCGAGAACCGTCGTCCTCGTGGAAATGATGCTTTTCAGCTCGTATATGTCGCGCCCTACGTCCTGTACGTCGCCGTAGTAGTTGAAGTCGACGATGCGTTTGGTCCGCTCGGCTTTTGCCTTCATACGCGTTATCTCGTCGGCATTCTGGGTGATATGTACGTCGAGCTGCGAGGCGTCTATCTCCTGCGTTTCACTGAGATTCAGGCTCGTCACCTCTGCCCTCGGTGCGGGGATAACAGGCTTTGCAGCCTCTACCGCGTCGGGGGAGGGAACTATATCAGTCACGTACTTCTTGCCCTCGGGCGACTCGAATTCATCGAGTATCTCGCGGCGTGTACGCTTTTTCTTCTTGAATTCGGGCGGAGTGTACATATACTCGCCCTCGGGTGACTCCTTCGAGTAGGTATAGCCCGTCTTGTTTTTGCGGCTGTGCTTCTTTTTCCTGCTCTGCCGCTCGACCTCGCGTGCCCTCGTTGAGTCTGCCATGCGCCTTATCAGCGGTGTGCCGCTTGCTGCGGGGGCGTTATCGTCGGCTGCGTAGGAGTTGACGGGAGTTTCGGTCTTTATGTCCTCAAGTCCCTCATTGCCCGCAAATCCCGTTTTCTTGCGGGAAATAGTCTCGGGCTTGTATTCGTCCGCTGATGGCTTCCTCTCGGCAGGCTCGTCGAAAAGCTCGCGCCTCTCGTGCGAGACCGTCGGCGGCTTGGGCGCGGGCGCTTCCTTCACGGGGTCGGGCATGGTTGAGTTTATGACCTTCTGCGCGTCCGCTCTCTCTACGTGAGGCGCCTCCGCCTCCTCTTTATCAGGGGAATACTCGTCGAGTATGTTTTCAAGTGAAAGCTTGTTTTCTGCCATTATGTCCTCCTTATGCTTTGGAGCCGCGCTGACGGAGCACTTCATACATGAAGATGCCCGCCGCGACAGAGGCATTGAGCGAATTAATCCTTCCGAGCATCGGAAGCTTTACCATGAAATCGCATTTTTTCTGTATCAGCTTGCTGATGCCGAAGCCTTCCGAGCCGATGACAAGTCCGCAGCTGCCCGTGAAATCGGTAGCTGTGTAGTCAGAGCCCGTGGCGTCTGTGCCGTATATCCATACTCCGCGCTCTTTCAGCTCGTCAATAGCTGCGGCGAGGTTCGATACCCTCGCTACGGGGACGTAGCTTGCCGCGCCTGCGGAGGTCTTGTACACGGTGGCATTCAGCCCTGCGCTCCTGCGCTTGGGGATGATAACGCCGTCAGCTCCCGAGGTCTCGGCTGTACGGATTATGGCGCCGAGATTGTGGGGGTCTTCTATCTCGTCGCAGATGATGATGAAGGGCTTTGTGCCCTTTTTCTCGGAAACGGCAAGGATGTCGTCAATGGTAACGTATTCCGCACACGCTCCTATCGCGACTACTCCCTGATGTGACGCACCGCCCGAGAGCTTGGTCAGTTTGGCTTCGAGGGCGTCCTTGACTACTACGCCCTTTTCCTTTGCAAGGCGGCGGATAACACTGAGGCTGCCGCCGCTGCCGCAAATGTATATCGTATCGAGGTTAGCGCCCGATTTCAGCGCCTCGGTCACGGGATTGCGTCCGCAGATGACCTCGGCGGTGCTTTCCTCGGTATAATTCTTGTTTTCCATATATCTTTTTTGGGGCTGTTAGCACCCTTCTCCTTTTGTTCTTTTGACCGCATAGTCGGTCACTTTACATTATAACATCTGAGCGGTCAAATTACAAGACATTATATGGTAAAATTCTGCTCTGCGGGCAGATTTTTTTCTGTGTACTTTTTGCAAGGGCTTCTCCCTTGACCAGCCGTTAATACAAAAAGGGGCGGAAATATTTCCGCCCCCAAGTATTTCGTTTCAGACGTTGAATCTGAACAGCACGATGTCGCCGTCCTGCATTACGTATTCCTTGCCCTCGAGTCGGACAAGCCCCTTTTCCTTCGCTGCTGCCATTGAGCCGCAAGCCATAAGGTCGTCGAATGAGATGACCTCCGCACGGATAAAGCCCTTCTCAAAGTCGGTGTGTATCTTGCCCGCTGCCTGCGGTGCCTTAGTGCCCTTCTTGATAGTCCATGCGCGTACCTCGGGTTTGCCTGCTGTGAGGTATGAGATGAGTCCGAGCAGGGCATAGCCCTCCTTGATGATGCGGTTCAGTCCCGATACTTCAAGTCCGAGCTCCGCAAGGAACATCTTCTTGTCGTCCTCGTCCATTTCGGCTATCTCTGCCTCGGTCTGCGCACATATCGGCAGTACCGCGGAGTGCTCCTCTTCGGCGAGCCTGCGTACCTGCTGGTAGTTCTCGTTGGTCTCGATGTTGTTCGCGAAGTCGTCCTCGCTGAGATTTGCTGCGTAAATGACGGGCTTCGCTGAGAGCAGGGGAGTCGACTTTATCAGTTCGCGCTCCTCGTCTGTGAAGTCGAAGCCGCGCGCGGATCTGCCCTCCTCGAGGTGTGCTTTCAGACGCTTCAGGAAGTCTGCCTCCGCGAGATATTTCTTGTCGCCCTTCGCTGCTTTCAGTGCGCGGTCGATCCGTCTGTCGACCATTTCTATATCCGAGAAGATGAGCTCGAGGTTGATGGTCTCAATGTCGCGGAGCGGGTTTATGCTGCCGTCTACGTGGACGATATTGCCGTCCTCAAAGCAGCGTACAACGTGGACTATTGCGTCCACCTCGCGGATATCGGCAAGGAATTTATTGCCGAGTCCCTCTCCTTTTGATGCGCCCTTTACGAGTCCTGCGATGTCCACAAATTCGAGCGTTGCGGGGGTGAACTTGTCGGGCTCGTACATCTCCGCGAGCTTATCGAGTCTCTCGTCGGGGACTGAAACTATGCCCACGTTCTTCTCGATAGTGCAGAACGGATAGTTCGCCGACTCTGCGCCCGCGTTCGTCAGTGCGTTGAAAAGGGTGCTTTTGCCCACGTTGGGGAGACCTACCATACCAAGCTTCATAATTTGATTTACCTTACTTTCTGTTGTGTATTGATTTTATCGTTTTTGTTGTGGGACTCTGTCCCACCCCCTGCCAGAGACTCTGTCTCCGGACTCTGCCGGGGCTCTGCCCCGGACCCTGCAAAGGGACACAGTCCCTTTGAACCCATCGTCACGCCGCCGCTCGCAAGCTCGCTCACTTCTCGGAACAGAGAAGTCT
>JAGCHA010000137.1 GCA_017649325.1 Ruminococcus sp. | reverse complement strand
TCACTGCCTGCTCGTCGTCGTATTCAACGTCAAAATCCGCCGAGCGAAGGTCCAGTGCCGTGCGTATGTCGTTTCCCGTGACTGTACGGTCTCCCGCACGGGCGGTCAGCACCGTTCCCGAATCCGATATTTCGGCTACAGTCAGCCATTTTGTCATGTCCTCGCCGAGATGTATGCCATCGAGTTCCGCTTCGAGCCTGTCGCGGAACTCGTCCTTGTTTATGCGCACCGTTTCCTCGTATTTCGGGGCTTTTGTGTCCGAAAGGCTGTCCACGGGAACGAGGTAGTCCACGGGGGCTCCCCACGCGTTTTCGGCACTCTCCGTCCTGCCCGACGACATCGAATGGAATGCCGCGATTATCGGCTCGTCTTCGTAGGTTATCACGTACGGGAGCACCTCGTCTGCCGCCGAACTTATCCTGCGGTAGTATTCATCGTAGTTTTCACCGTAATACTGCTGTATCTTCTCATTCGTGAAGTAGCCCTGATACTTCGAGGTGTCGTTGGAGAAGTCCGCGCCGCAGAGCTCCGCACGGGGCTCCTCGCGGGCAAGCGTGCGCTGACGCTCGGCGTAGGTGTGGGCGGCGACTGCCTGTGCTTTCAGCGCCTCTGTGCCGAAATTTGCGGGCATCTCCGCGCAGACTGCCCCTATCACGTACTCGCGCACGGGCACTATGAGGACTTTGCCGGTGGAGATGTCGAGTACCTTGTACGGCTCGGAGGAAATTGTTGTATCTCCCGATATTTCGGCTTCGGGGAGAGGGACGGTCTCGGTCGGAACTGCGGCTCGTCCGTGCAGACAGGTCGGCACAGCGGGGACCGCAGTTATCACAAGGCTGAGGAATAGTGCGGAAAAAAGGTGCTTTTTCATGGTTTTTGTCTCCTTCAGGTCATAATTGGCGTTTTGCTATGCGCGGAATAATACCGCGGGCGGGCAGAAATATTATTTGACATTGTGCCCTGAATGTAGTATAATTAATAATGAATATATTTAGGAGAGTGATTCTTATGCCGTCATTCCTTTCAGGCGCTAATATTACAGGTTTATGCAAGGACCTTAAAGATAATTCCGTTATGGACCCCAACCTCTATGAAAAATATCACGTTAAGCGCGGTCTGCGCAACAGCGACGGTACAGGCGTAGTTGCGGGCATTACAAAAATATGCAACGTTCACGGCTACCTCATGAACGAGGGCGAGCGCGAGCCTATCCCCGGTCAGCTCATCTACCGCGGATACAATATCAATGACCTCGTCGCAAATGTAGAGGCGGAGGACCGCTTCGGCTACGAGGAGACTACCTTCCTCCTCCTCTTCGGTCATCTGCCGAATCCAAAGGAGTTACAGAATTTCTGCACTTACCTCTCGCTCAAGAGAGACCTGCCTACGGGCTTCGTGGAGGATATGATCCTCAAGGCTCCGTCCAAGAATATCATGAACAAGCTCGCTCGCTCGGTGCTCGCGCTGTATTCCTACGACGACGAGTGCGAGAACAAGGGCATCGAGAGCGAGATGAGGACCGCTATCAGCCTCATATCAAAGCTCCCTGTCATCATGGCGAACGCCTATCAGGTAAAGCGCCGCGTATTCGACAACGCAAGCATGATAATGCATCCCATAAATTATGAGGAGAATACAGCTCAGTGTATCCTCTCGCTCCTGCGCCCCGACAGAAAGTATTCCAAGGTGGAGGCGCAGATGCTCGATACCCTGCTTATGCTCCAGGCTGAGCACGGCGGCGGCAACAACTCGACCTTCACCTGCCGCGTACTCACCTCCTCGGGCACCGACCCCTATTCCGCTTACTCGTCGGCGATATGCTCGCTGAAGGGACCGCGTCACGGCGGCGCCAATATAAAGGTCATCAATATGCTCGACAACTTCAAAGCCAATATCAAGCACTGGGACAACGAGGGCGAGGTCGCGGACTATATGCGCCGCACCCTCCGCAAGGAGACAAACGACGGCTCGGGTCTTATCTACGGTATGGGTCATGCCGTATATACCATTTCCGACCCGCGTGCCGTTATCCTCAAAAAGAAGGCTTTCGAGCTCGCTAAGGGCAAGGATATCGAAGCCGAGTTCAAGCTCCTCGAGACTATCGAGCGCCTCACTCCCGAGATATTCCTCGAGGTAAAGGGTTCGACCAAGACCATGTGCGCGAATGTGGATATGTACTCGGGTCTCGTTTACCGTATGCTCGGCATTCCCGATGAGCTCTTCACGCCCCTCTTCGCTGTCGCGAGAATGGCGGGCTGGGCGGCTCACCGTATGGAGGAGATGCTCACGGGCAACAGGCTCATCCGCCCTGCGTACAAGGCTATTGCCAAGGAGCACGAGTACATCAAGCTCGAAGAGCGCGAATAAGGTGAAGCTCTCACGTATCATTCCGCGGACTGCCGCTGTTTCTGCGGCGGCAGTGCTGCTCACAGGCTGTACCTTCGGCACGAGTATCGACAACCTGCTCGCTCCGCCAAAGCAGAGCATCGAGCAGGAACAGATATACAGCGCCCTGACCGAGGCTGTGGGCTCGGGAATAAGGCTGAAATATCCACGCTCGGGCAAGTACCTCTCGGCGTTCATTATCGAGGATATCGACAGCGACGGCACTAATGAGGCGGTCGTGTTCTACGAGAGGAACGGTCTCGGTGTGGACGAGCGGACGCTGCGCATAAATGTACTCGACCAGGACGACGGCAGATGGCGGTCGGTCTGCGATACCGCGGCGGCGGGCTCGGAGATAGAAAAGGTCATGATATCCCGCCTCGGAAGCAACGAGCGCTTGAACCTCGTCATCGGAAGCAGTCTCATCAACCGCTCCGAGAAAAATGTTACCATCTACAACTACGACAGCGAGACCGAAAGCATTGTGCCGACCTTCTCGGAGTCGTACTCTTTCATTGATATCACCGACCTCGACGGCGACGGCACCAATGACTTTTTGCTGCTGTCGGGCTCCGTCAACAGCTCTAAGGCGGCTGCGGAGGTCTATAAGCTCGACGATGCGGGAAAGTATCACCAGTATCTGTGCGAGCTCAGCAGCTCGTTCACCGAGTTCGACAGCCTCAGCTACGGAAGGCTCCCCGACGGCAGGACAGGGCTCTATATCGATGCTGTTTCGGGTTCGGGCTCGATTCAGACCGATGTCATCAGCATGGACGAGAACGGACTTAAAAAGGAGTTCGCTGCCTCGGAGATATCGTATTCGACTATCCGGCCTTCGGGGTGCAGTTCGTATGATATAGACGGCGATGGCGAGCTCGAGATACCCGTACAGTTCATAGCTGCGGGCTATGAGGACGTATCCGAGGGCGACCAGATAAAGCTCACCGAATGGATGAGCATCAACGCTCACGGAAGCCTCGAGCGCAAGTATACGTCCTATTACAGCATAGGCGAGGGGTACGTTTTCGTGTTCCCTTATAAGTGGCGCGACAGGGTGACCGCCAGGCGCGACGCCATTAACGATGAGATAGTCTTCTGCGCATATGAGAACGGCGCGGAAGGACGGGAGCTCCTGCGGCTCTACTATGCGGAGGACACCGTTTCACGCGATGACAGGCTCTCAGCGGGGTATATGCTCCTGCATACCAAAGGAGACCCTGCTTATCTCGCGCTTATACCGCAGTCGGGCGACGACAGCGACGGTCTTTCTCTCACCGCGGGAGATGTCGCGATAGGATTCAGTTATATGGAATGACGGCCTGATAGGAGGGCATTTATGGACAGACAAGCTGAAAATAATGATATCAAAACCGGAAGTTCAAAAGTTAAGAAAACTTTTATTATAATTGAATTGGTTCTCATCGCTGTACTGACGGCTGTAAACCTGGTATTGTTCATATTTACAAGTGCATCCTTATTTTTTCTGATGCTTTTGGGACTGATCCCGGTGCTCGTCATTATGTTTATCGTTAAACTGCTGGTCAAGGCCAAAACACCATGTTTAGTTACGAACACCACTCTGACATTGTGCGTAATATCCGGTTTGCTTTTATTTGGTGTTTGGCCGTCAGGTATACGTTCCAATTCACAGTGGAAATACAAGTATCAGAAGGCATACGCCAATCAAAACAGAAGCGTCACGGAATACTATCCTGATTCTCTCCCGAAAGATGCGAAAGATTATTATTTCTTCCATAGTCCGGGTATGCTTCAGGGTGCCGGTGATACCCATCTTCGGTTCTCGGCATCACCGGAATCTATCGAGGCTATAGAGGACGAATACGCTCCGAATGCCGTGTCTTCATATCTGATGACCGATGAATATGCCAGCAGGATTTATAACGGTGATGGTTTCTGGTTAAATACAGAAGCAACGATATATCTTCTGTATGATAATGAAGATTTCAATCATCCGCACTCCACCCGACTCATTATCAGCAAGGACCACACCAAGCTGGAATTTTACAGCATTGCTTAACAGGAAGTGATATTTATGAAACGAATACTTATCTGTGAGGACGAGGACACCATACGTGAATTCGTCGTGATAAACCTAAAGCGCGCAGGCTATGACGTCGTTGATGTCAACTGCGGAGAGGCGGCTCTCAAGACCTTTGAGGCAGAGCACGGCAACTTCGATATCGTCCTCCTCGACATTATGATGCCGGGTATCGACGGCTTTACCGTCTGCAAGAAGATACGCGAGAAAAGCTCGACTATCGGTATCATCATGCTCACCGCAAGAACTCAGGAAATGGATAAGGTCAGCGGTCTGATGATCGGCGCTGACGACTATATCACCAAGCCGTTCTCGCCCTCGGAGCTCACCGCGCGCGTCGATGCTATCTACCGCCGCGTCTGCATGAGCTTCATCAAGAACGAGAACCAGTCCGTCATTGAGAGCGGACCGTTCGTGCTCAACCTCAAGAGCCGCACTGTCACCAAGGACGGCAGCCCTATCGAGCTTACGCAGGTGGAGTACCAGATCCTCGAATACTTCATGAACAATAAAAATACCGCTCTCGACCGTACAAGCATCCTCAGCCATATCTGGGGCGAAAGCTACTACGGCGACGACAAGATAGTCGACGTGAATATCAGACGTATCCGTATGAAGATAGAAGAGGAACCTTCAAACCCCAAGTATATCATAACTATCTGGGGATATGGATATAAATGGAATGACGCGCAGTAATGGCTAAGAAAAGTATCACCAAGCGCTGGATATTCAATAACCTCGGCGTTATCGTACTCGCTCTCGTCGTTATCGAACTCGTCGTTATCTACGCGATACAGAGCTATTTCTACAACTCCGCCAAGCAATACCTCGTCTCGAAGCTCAATGCAGTTACAAGTGTGCTGAGCATTCACTCGCAGGACAGCTCCGCTAACTTTTCCGCGGAAATGAGAAATATGCTCGAGACCTTCAACGAAAAAGATAAGATAGAGCTCATGGCGGTCAACGCTAAGGGCAGAGTCGTGCTTACGTCTTCGGGCTTCTCGCCCGACGCCGACGCCGTCATGCCCGACTACGAGGAGGCTATGGAAACAGGCGAGGGAAGCTATACGGGACGGCTCGCAGGAGGCGAGAAGATACTCGCGGTCTCTGCGCCGATATCCTCCTTCAACAGCGAATACAGCGCCGTGCGTATGGTCACTTCGCTGACCGAGATAGATAATACCATCCGAGGGTATATACTGCTCGTGACGGTCGTATGCACCGTCATTATCCTCATCATCGTCATAACGGGTCTGTACTTCGCGGGCTCTATCGTAAAGCCGATACGCCAGATAAGCGGTATCACCAGCAAGTTCGCTATGGGCGACTTCTCCGTGCGTATAGCCAATAACAGCGACGACGAGATAGGCGAGCTGTGTACCTCGATAAACCATATGGCTGACGAGCTGTCGTCCGCAGAGGCGATGAAAAATGAGTTCATTTCTTCGGTGTCACATGAGCTGCGAACGCCCCTCACCGCTATCAAGGGCTGGGCTGAGACGCTTATGGTAGACGGCGGGGAAAACCCCGATACTATGAAAAAAGGCGTCGGCGTCATAGTCACCGAGACCGAGCGTCTGTCGCAGATGGTCGAGGAGCTGCTCGACTTCTCGCGTATGCAGAACGGTCACTTTACCCTGAGAAACGCCAATATGGACATTCTCGCCGAGCTCGGGGACGCTGTCCTCATCTACAGCGATAAGGCAAGGCGCGAACAGATAGAGATAATCTACGACGAGCCCGAAATGCTGCCCTTCGTATACGGCGATAAGAACCGTATCCGTCAGGTGTTCATCAATATCATCGACAATGCCGTGAAGTATTCCTCCCCAGGGGATACGGTCACTATAAAGGCATGCGAAAAGGACGGCAGGGTCATCGTTTCCGTTGCCGATACGGGCTGCGGTATCAAGGAGTCTGACCTCGCTAAGGTCAAGACGAAGTTTTATAAGGCTAACCACACGCGGCGCGGCTCGGGCATAGGTCTGGCGGTCGCGGATGAGATAATCGCCATGCACGGCGGTACTATGGATATCGCCAGCGAGGGCGAGGGGAAGGGTACTACGGTAACTATTTCGCTCCCCGCCAAGGCAGGAAATAACTGATAACAGGAGTGCGGGGATCCCCCGCGGTACACTATGAGTAAAAGCAATTCACAGGAAAAATTCAAGTCCAAGATAGGCGGTCAGGCGCTCGTCGAGGGCATTATGATGCTCGGCCCGAATAAGGGCGCTATGGCGTGCAGACTTCCCGACGGCAGCATTGACCTCGAAACATGGGACGAGAACAACGGCAAGAACGCTCCGTGGTACAAGAAAGTGCCGCTCGTGAGAGGCTGCTTCAGCTTCGTAAGCTCGCTCATCAAGGGCTACAGATATACGATGAAGTCCGCCGAGAAGCAGATGGTCGACGAGGAGGACGAGAAGAAGCCCGAGGGTGCTCCCTCCGCAGAGGGCGGGACAGCTCCCGCGGATAAGAAGGAGGAGAAGTCGGGCGGTATCACCGACGTCATCATGACGCTCGGAGGCGTGCTCGGCGTGGTGCTCGCAGTTGTGCTGTTTGTGGCTCTGCCGAAGTTCCTCGTGGGGCTTATCCCCGATATCGAGCAGTACCATATCTTGCAGTCGATACTCGAGGGCATCGTCAAGATAGCGATATTCATCGCCTATATGGTCATCATCGGACTGATGAAGGACATTAAGCGTCAGTATATGTACCATGGTGCAGAGCACAAGACTATCGCCTGCCATGAGGCGGAGCTCCCGCTCACTGTCGAAAATATCCGCAAGCAGACACGCTTCCACAAGAGGTGCGGTACGAGCTTCATATTTATCGTGCTGCTCGTAGGCATTTTCGTGATGTGCTTCGTGCCGAAGGGACTGCTGTGGTGGCAGAGAACGCTCATCAGCTTCGGTGCGCTGCCGTTCGTGGTCGGCATTTCGTATGAGTTCATACGCCTTGCGGGTAATCACGACAACATCTTCACACGCATACTTTCCGCTCCCGGACTCGCTATGCAGCGTATCACCACGCGCGAGCCCGACGACGATATGATAGAAATTGCTGTCGCGGCTATGACGCCGTGCATTCCCGAGGATAAATCGGAGGACAAATGGTAAGCAGAAGCGAGCTTTTCAGAGAGTGTCAGGCGGCACTCGAGGCGGCGGGGAATCCCGACGCACGGTTCGATATGATGTGCATTTTTCAGGACTGCCTCGGAGACAGGAATCCTCTGTTTTCGCCGCTTGAAGCTGTTCCGACAGACGCTGAGGCTCTCATTCGCGCTATGACTGAGAGACGTATCAGCGGCGAGCCGTTGCAGTATATACTCGGTGAATGGGAGTTCTACGGGTATCCGTTCAAGGTCGGTGCGGGTGTGCTCATACCGCGCCCCGATACCGAAACTCTCGTCGATAACGTCATACAGTTGTGCCGCGGGAACGGTCTGACTGCTCCGAAGATAGCAGACCTATGCGCGGGAAGCGGCTGTATCGCGGTCACTCTAAAAAAGGAGCTGCCGCTCGCGGAGGTGAGCGCGGTCGAGCTCTCGCAGGAGGCTCTGCCCTATCTGCGGCAGAATGTCAGGCTCAATGAGGCGGACGTCAGCATAATCGCGGGTGATGTGCTCGCGGAGGAGACTGCCGCGCGGCTGAGCGGACTCGATATCGTCGTCAGCAACCCGCCGTACCTCACCGAGGAGGAGATGAACGACCTGCAAACCGAGGTCAGACGCGAGCCCGAAATGGCTCTCGACGGAGGCGGCGACGGGCTCGGATTCTACCGAAGGCTGACACCGCTGTGGAAAAGGTCAATGAAAAGCGGCGGATTCATCTGCTACGAATTCGGTATGGGTCAGCACGACAAAGTTGGAAAAATTCTCGCCGAAAACGGCTTTGTAAATATTAAATTCACCCGCGACCTCGGAGGCATAATCCGCACGGTCACGGCACAGAAATCGGAGGAAAATAATGGCTAAAAAGGAAATCGCAAAAAAAGCCGCCGTCGTTAAGGCTACTTCGACGGAGGACAAGAAAACCGCTCTCGACGGCGCTATCAAGCAGATAGAGAAGAAGTACGGCGCGGGCGCTGTTATGCGCCTCGGGCAGACCAAGACTCTCAACGTTGCCGCTATCCCTACGGGCTCGATGATGCTCGATATGGCACTCGGTATCGGCGGTGTCCCCCGCGGACGTATCGTCGAGATATACGGACCAGAGAGCTCGGGTAAGACTACCGTTGCGCTGTCCGTTATCGCGCAGGCTCAGAAGGCAGGCGGTGAGGCAGCGTTCATCGATGTAGAGCACGCTCTCGACCCCGTGTACGCGCAGGCTCTCGGCGTAAACATCGACAACCTCCTCGTGTCGCAGCCCGACAGCGGTGAGCAGGCTCTCGAAATTGCGGAGGCTCTTATCCGCTCGGGTGCTATCGACGTTATCGTCCTCGACTCCATCGCGGCTATGACTACCCGCGCTGAGATCGACGGCGATATGGGCGACCTTCACGTGGGTCAGCTCGCAAGACTTATGTCTCAGGCGATGAGAAAGCTCACTGCGGCTATCTCGAAGTCGAACTGCGTCGCTATCTTTATAAATCAGATACGTGAGAAAATTGGCGTTATGTACGGCAACCCCGAGACTACCCCCGGCGGTCGTGCGCTGAAGTTCTACTCATCGGTGCGCATCGAGGTCAGAAAGGGCGAGGTCATAAAGGAGGGCAGCCAGATAATAGGCGCAAGAACACGCTGCAAGGTCGTAAAGAACAAGGTCGCTCCCCCCTTCAAGGAGGCGGAGTTCGATATGATGTACGGTACGGGTATCTCCCGCACGGGCGAGGTGCTCGACCTCGCGACCGAGCTCGATATCATCAAGAAGGGCGGTTCGTGGTTCAGCTATAACGACAATAAGCTCGGGCAGGGACGCGATAACGTCAAGGAGCTCCTCAAAAACGACCCCGACCTTATGAAGGAGATAGAGGAGAAAATTCTCGCGCGTAAGGACGAGCTCGCGGCGGCTGAGGCTAAGCCCGAGAAGAAGACCGTTGCGAAGTCCGAGGACAAGGCGGATGCTCCCGCTGAGGAAAACAGCGATATCCTTGCGAATATCGACGAGGACTTCGAGGAGTTCACTCCCGCTGAAGAGTAATGGAAATTACCTCGATAAGCCGATACAAGGGCTCGACGTTTGAGGTCGAGCTCGACGGCGAGCGGAAGCTTTACCTCCATATCGACGTCATCGCGGACAACGGGCTGAAAAAGGGCACGCAGCTCGAAAAGACCGAGCTGAGGAAGATAATCTATGACTCGAATTTCCGCAGGGCGTATCAGTATGCGCTCTACTGCCTCGACTACCGCGATTACTCGGAGAGGGATATGCTCCGCAAGCTCATCGGGACTTATAAGAATGAGGACCTCTGCCGCGCTGTGGTCGGTAAGCTCGCGGGGGCAGGGGTCATAGACGATGCGCGCTATGCCGAAAAGCTCGCGCGGAGGCTCGTGGAAGGACGCAGGTACGGCTTCCGACGGGCTAAAAAGGAACTGCTTCTGAAAGGCATCGGCGAGGATACAGCCGCGGCTGCCCTTGAGCAGTACAGGGATTCTTTCGGGGATAACCTCGCGGAGCTGCTGAGGACTAAGCACTATCGGCTTCTCACCGACAGCAGCGACAGAAAAAATATCGAAAAAGTTAAAAGCGCTCTCGTGCGTTACGGCTACGGCTTCGATGAGATAAACTCAGCCGTACGCGAATATTTCGAGGACGCTGAACAGGCGGAGGAATAGCAAAATGCCTATCAAAGTTGGAATGGTGTCTCTCGGGTGCTCGAAAAATCTCGTGGACTCGGAGAGAATGTTATACAAGCTCAGAAAGAACGGCTATGAGCTCGTCACCGAGGCGGGACTCGCCGACGTGGCGGTGGTCAATACCTGCGGCTTCATTCAGCCCGCTAAGGAGGAGGCTATCGAGACTATCCTCGAGCTCGCACAGCTCAAAAAGGAAGGCACGATAAAGAAGATAATCGTTACGGGCTGCCTCGTCGAGCGCTATAAGGACGAGATAGCCGAGCAGTTCCCCGAGGCGGACGCTGTTATCGGTATCGGCGATACAAAGGATATCGTGGATGTCCTTGAAAGTGTTATGAAGGACGAGCGAATTATCCGCTTCTCGCCTAAGCTCGACGCTGAGCTCACGGGCGACAGGATAATTTCAACGATCCCCTTCTTTTCGTATCTCAAAGTCGCGGAGGGTTGCTCGAACTGCTGCACCTACTGCGCTATACCGCAGATCCGCGGAAAGTTCCGCAGCGTGCCGATGGAGGATGTGCTCGCGGAGGCAAGGCGTCTCGCCGATAACGGCGTCACCGAGCTCACTGTCATCGCGCAGGATACCTCACGCTACGGTGAGGATATCTACGGCGAATCAAAGCTCCCGGAGCTTCTGCGTGAGCTCTGCAAGATAGACGGGCTCAGATGGATACGCACGCTCTACTGCTACCCAGAGCGCATTACAGACGAACTTCTCGATACTATCGCGAGCGAGCCTAAGCTCGTGAAGTACCTTGAGATACCCATACAGCACTGCGACGGCGATATCCTCAGCCGTATGAACCGCTGGGGCGACGAGCAGCAGCTCGAAGCGCTGTTTGCTCATATCCGCGAAAAAATACCGAATGTGATACTGCGTACCACGCTCATCACGGGCTTCCCAGCCGAGAGCGAGGAGCAGTTCGGCGCCCTCGCCGAGTTCGTGCAGCGCGTGCGCTTCGACAGGCTCGGATGCTTCGCGTATTCACGCGAGGAGGGGACGAAGTCCTATGACTTCCCGGACCAGATAGAGCCCGAGGTCGCCGCTCACCGCGCCGACATCATCATGGAGCAGCAGATGCTCATCAGCGCCGAGAATAACGAGAAAATGCTCGGGGCTGAGCTCGAAGCCGTCGTTGAGGGCTTCGACCGCTTCGGCGAGTGCTTCTTCGGACGCACGCAGAATGACGCTCCCGACATCGACGGAAAGGTGTTCTTTACGTCGGAAAGGAAGCTCACGGTCGGTGAATACGTCACCATTCGCATCACTGACACACTTGACTATGACCTTATCGGAGAGGTGATATCAGAATGAATCTGCCAAATAAGCTGACGCTTCTGAGGGTGTTCCTGATACCCTTCTTCCTCGTATGTATGTATATCAAATTTCCCTTCCACTACCTTGCCGCTCTCGCTATCTTCAGCGCCGCGTCCATTACCGACGCACTCGACGGCAAGATAGCAAGAAGCCGCAACCTCGTCACCAACTTCGGAAAGTTCCTCGACCCGCTCGCGGATAAGGTGCTCGTGCTCGCGGCGCTCGCTGTGTTCGTCGAGATACCCGATATAAGAGTAGGGGCGGTGCCGCTCATCATCATCAGCGCACGCGAGTTTATGGTCTCGGGACTCAGGCTCCTCGCCGCAAACAGCGGTGTTGTAGTTGCCGCGGGACTGTGGGGCAAGCTCAAAACTGCCTTCACTATGGTCGCTATCATAACCGCGCTCGTGTGGCTCAGCGCCTGCTATGATTTCAGCTTCAACTTCCCGCAGGCGTTCTGCGATGTCGTGGATATATGGCTCATTCCCGCACTTATCTGGATATCTACGGTGCTCACCGTTATCTCGGGCGCTATCTACCTCAAAGGCTACTGGAACCTCATCGACACCGATAAATAAAGGAGCAGGATATGAAACACTGTGCCGGTCAGATAAAATATCTCGTCGCGATAAAGGAGCTTTCGGAGCTCGACGACTACGTCAAGTGCGTCGGCATCGCCCGTCACCTCGGCGTTTCACGCGCAAGTGTCAGCAAGATGCTGCGATGTCTCGCAAACTCGGGGCTCGTCTACGAGGATTTCTGCAACAGCGTCGTGCTCACTCCCGATGGCGAGGCGACTGTCTCTGCTATTTTCGCCAGCTTCGACGAGGTGTACACATTCTTCCACAAGTTCTTGAAGCTCCCGCATGAGCAGGCGCACGACCAGGCTCTGCTCTTCATCACCGACTTCCCGCAGGACACCTGCCAGCGGCTGAAGCATATCGTAAAGCGGACTATCAAGAAAAAGACGTAATAACGCGAAAAAGCCGTACTCGGGGAGTACGGCTTTTGATTTGCGTCGTCGTGACAAAAAAAGAGGACTCAGCCGAGTCCTCTCTTTTTTATATTCAGTTCAACAATTAACCAAGGATTACCTCGACTTCGTGTGTGCCGCCCTCGCATACGGGTACTACACAGCCTTCGATAGCCTTGCCGTCGAGTGTCATGGACTTT
>JAGCHA010000136.1 GCA_017649325.1 Ruminococcus sp. | reverse complement strand
TTGTAGTAGTTGTTGTCGTAACTATGGGCTTTGTCGGGTCAAAGTCGGTCTTGGAGATAGTGGGGTAGGTGAAGTAGGCAAGTGCGTACTCCTCGCCCTCGGTGTGCTCCTGGAAGAAGCTGTCCGAGCCCTTGAGGAAGAAGTCGTATATTACCTGAAAGCCGTATTTCCCGTCGAAATCGTCCCATGTGACGTCCATGCCGTACCAGTTGCCGTCCTCCATCTGGACATAGTTCCACATATGTGCGGTCCTGTCATCGGGTTCGTAGTTGCCGAATATGCATACGCAGGGGATGCCCTCGCGGTCGCAGATGAGCTTGAACGCCTTGGAGTAGCCCTCGCAGACTACGCCGGGGACTACGAGCGCGCCGAGGCATGAACCCGAAAACTGTCCCTCGAGGTCGTAGTAGGTGAACCTGGTGATCTTGTCGTGGATGGACTTCAGCTTCTCGTAGCGCGTTGTGCCCTTGACCTCAAAGTTGGCTACGGCTTCCTCAAGCTTGTCCTTGTACTGGAATACCTCGTCCCACGAGGAGAATCCGCTGTAGGCGGCAGGGGAGATGGTAAGCTGGTAGACTGTGTACTGGTACTTGCGCGAGCCGAGCCGCTTCTGCTGGACGGATTTTACGCCGACCTGTAAATTGTTGACATCGAGCCAGAAAAGCTCGGGGATATCAAATGACGCGCATTCGATGCCGCTTCTGCAAGCCGTGAATACGGCTGTCGAGGCAGCTTCTGTGTTAATGTCAAAATACCATGATGAGCTCTCGATGACAAGCGGTTCGGGGAGAGTGACGACGAGTGTATCAAGGCTCGGATTGATGAGGGTCATCATTTTCAGGTACACCTCTGCGTTATTTTCGTCGAGGTAGTAGCCGAGGTTGTACGCGCCGTTCTCATAGTCGTAGTTTGAACCGATTTTTGCAGCTCCTCCGCCGCTGAGAGCCTGCCCGTCAAGGTCGCCTATCGAGATAGTCTCGCTTTCGTCGATATCGACGAACAGCGGTGTGTTCTCCTCTGCAAATACGGCAGGGGGGACGGCTCCTGTGAGCAGGGCGGCGGAAGTTAAGAGAGAAAATGCTGATGAGAATAATCTTTTCATGTTATGACCTCCGTTTCTCATTTTCAGTATCTTCCCAATTCCGATATCTATCTAACATACATTATAACAGAACCGAAAATAAAAGTCAATGTTTTTAGAGATATTTCATTAAATTTCCACAAAGCCTGTCCGTGAATGGCGCACATATTGCCGCCGTATATAGACGTATGCCTGAAATAATATGCTGAAAACGCTAAAAAAATGCGTAATTAAGCCGTATTATTTGTTATCTTGTCTCTTGCAAAAAAATGTGCAGTATGGTATACTTTTATTTGGCAGTCAGTGCGCTGAACTGCCCTACATTTTGTATGATTTGAAAGGTGAGGTCCCGAAATGAATCTATCGGAAATGAACAAGGAACAGCTCATCAGCTTTAAGAACGAGACGGAAGCCCTCTACAACGGCTTCAAGGCTCAGTGCCTGTCTCTCAATATGGCAAGAGGCAACCCCTGCAAGGAGCAGCTCGAGCTCAGCGTGGGTATGCTCGATGTGTTCGATGACGGAGACTTCCTCAGCGAGAACGGCGTGGACGTTAGAAATTACGGTATGCTCGACGGTATCCCCGAGGCTAAGGAGTTCTTCTCCGATATGATAGGCGTTCATGACGATGAGATAATCATTTTCGGAAATTCCAGCCTTAACGCTATGTTCTGGACTGTTCAGTGTGCCTTCAACAAGGGCGTACTCGGCAGCACTCCGTGGTCGAAGCTCGACAAGGTGAAGTTCCTCTGCCCTGTTCCCGGCTACGACAGACACTTCAAGGTGACTGAGTTCTTTGGTGTTGAGATGATTAATATCCCCATGACGGCTTCGGGTCCTGATATGGATATGGTTGAGAAGCTCGTCAGCGAGGACGCTTCTATAAAGGGTATATGGTGCGTTCCGCAGTATTCCAACCCCGACGGTATCAGCTACAGCGACGATACTGTAAAGCGTTTTGCCGCTCTCAAGCCCGCGGCGAAGGACTTCCGTATCTTCTGGGATAACGCTTACTGCATCCATCACCTCACGGACGACCCCAAGCCTATACTCAACATCCTTGAGGAGGCTAAGAAGGTCGGCAACGAGAACATCGTATACATATTCGGCTCGACTTCAAAGGTGACTTTCCCCGGTGCAGGCGTTGCTGTCATGGGCGCAAGCAGAGAGAATGTCGACGAGCTCAAGAAGTTCCTCGGTATCAGCATCATCAGCTACGATAAGATGAATCAGCTCCGTCATGTGAAGTTCTTCGGTACATTCGCAAATATGCAGGAGCATATGAAAAAGCACAAGGCGATAATCGCTCCCAAGTTCGAGCTCGTGTGCAGCACGCTCGAGAAGGAGATCGCTCCGCTCGGCATAGGTGAGTGGACTGAGCCCAAGGGCGGCTACTTCGTATCCTTCAACGCGCTCAACGGCTGCGCAAAGAGGATAGTCCAGCTCTGCAAGGAGGCGGGCGTTACGCTCACAGGCGCAGGCGCGACCTTCCCCTACGGCGTTGACCCCGACGACAAGAATATCCGCATAGCTCCGACTTATCCCTCAATAGAGGACCTCGGCAAGGCTCTCGAGCTCTTCGTTATCAGCGTTAAGCTCGCAAGCGCGGAGAAGCTTCTCGCAGAAATGTAATAAAAAGAGTAAGGACATCCAACGGACGTCCTTATTTTTTATTCCTGTATCTCCTTGGGCTCGCCGTCTGTTACGAAGTCCGGCAGACGATAGCGCTTTTTGTACTCACGGGGAGTCATCCCCATGTATTTCTTGAATATCTTGATGAAGTAGCTCTGTGAGCTGAAGCACAGCAGTGTGCTTATCTCGAGGTCTGTGTACTCCGAGAAGCGGAGCAAGCTGGAAGCTTCCTCTATCTTCTTGCGGTTGACGTAGTCGCTGAATGCCATGCCTGTCTCCGCTTTGAAGAGACGCGAAAGGTAAGCGGAGCTGATGTTCAGGTGCTTTGCGGCTTCGTTTATCATTATACGCGTGTGCAGGTGCTCACTGATGTAGTCAAGAACGCGCAGTATCTGCTTGGAGTAGATGTTGCTGTTGCGGACGAGACGCATTCGGCGCGAGTAGTCCTCTATCATTTCGGTGTGAGCGGCGTGGACTTCTTCGGCTGTCGTGCACTCGTCAGCCTTCATGATGTAGATGTCGCTGAGGCTGTATGCCTCCTCGGGAGTCATGCCGCTCTTTATGCAGAAGCGTGCGATGAGAGCCGCAGAGACTGTGAAGTGGTATTTGAGGTTTTGCAGCGGGTCCTTGCTGAGGATGCCGTAGCCCTCGCTGCACAGGGGAGTGGCATACACGCGCACAAGCTCGATATTGCCTGCGCATATGCTTTCGTAAAAGGCTATCTCACGGTCGAATGAGGCGTATTCAAAGTCCTCCTCTCGGCGGGAGAAAAGGTGGGAAGCAAGGTATTGCTGGGAGTAGCTGTTCATAATGTACCTCCAACGTTGATGATATCTTCATTATATCAGATTTTTACCATAATTGCAATACCTATTGATAAAAATTACCATGAGCCGTGCGGATACTGCAAACGAGAAAAGCGAGGACTTGCGTCCTCGCTTTTTCGGGTATATTATTTACTGCTTGTTATAAGTTACCCACTTATAATATGCAGTGAGAGGCTTTGTGCCGGGATAAGCCTTGAGCCAGTCATCTACTGTGAGTCCGGGCCATGCGTTCATCATTATCTTGCTGGGAGTTACGGGTACGTCGCCTGACATAGACCATACTTCCTTGCCGTCGATGTACCATGTTATCTTTCCGGGCTGCCAGTTGAAGCCGTATCTGTGGAATCCCTGCGAAGCGTCGAAGCCGAGGTCGATCATCTTCTCGTGACCGCCCTGTCCGTTGCGGTAGTAGTTGAGCTGGACCTTTGTGGTATCCTTACCGAGTATCTCGATATCGATCTCGTCCCAGGGATTTTTCTGTCCGTTTACTACATCGGAAGGACCTGTGTAGGTGAAGAATGATGATACTACTCCGTCGCACTTGATAGCCTTCATCTCGGTTTCATAGTAGCCGTAGTGGTAGAAGTTGTTTGTACGGAACTCGCCGCCCGAATACTTGGGGTTCCAGTCGGGGTTGGAGTCGTTCGACCACTTCTGATCTATCTTGAGCTCGAGGAGGCCGTTCTTTATCTGGGCATTCTGCTTGTACCACCAGCAGTCGAAGGGCTTGCCGTTCGTCCAGCCGTCGGATGCGAAGAAGTCGCCTGCATTGCCTGTTGTGAAGTCAGATACCATTGTGGCATTTCTGTTCATGCCTGTCTGAGTCTGACCCTGGTTGGGATCCTGCTGCTGTCCCTGATTGGGATCCTGCTGCTGACCCTGATTGGGGTCCTGCTGCTGACCCTGATTGGGGTCCTGCCAGGGATTCTGCTGCTGACCCTGACCGTTCTTGCCGTTCTTGTCGTATGTTACCCACTGATAACGTGCGATGAGAGGTGTTCTGCCGTTGTATGCCTTGAGCCAGTCGTCAACGGTCTTGCCGGGCCATGCGTTCATCATTATCTTGCTGGGAGTTACGGGGATGTCGCCTGACATAGACCATACTTCTCTGCCGTCGATGTACCATGTTATCTTGCCGGGCTGCCAGTCAAAGCCGTAGGTGTGGTATGCTTCGGATGCATCAAAGCCGAGGTCGATCATCTTCTCGTGACCGCCCTGTCCGTTGCGGTAGTAGTTGAGCTGAACCTTTGTGGTGTCCTTGCCGAGAATCTCAATGTCGATCTCATCCCATGGATTCTTCTGTCCGTTTACTACGTCGGAAGGACCTGTGTAGGTGAAGAACGATGATACTACGCCGTCGTTCTTGATAGCCTGCATCGAGCACTCATAGTAGCCGTAGGAATAGAACTCGTTGGTACGGAACTCGCCGCCGGAGTAAGAAGGCATCCAGTCGGGATTTCCGTCGGAAGCGTTCCACTTCTGGTCGATGAGAAGTTCGAGGTGGTCGCCCTTTATCTCGGCATTCCTCTTGTACCAGTAGCAGTCAAACGGCTTGCCGTTCGTCCAGCCGTCGGAAGCGAAGAAGTCGCCTGCCTGACCCGCCTTGAAGTTGGATACCATGGTAGCGTTAGCGTTCATGGGAGTTCCGCGGTCGGGGATACCGTTCTGCTGAGGCTGAGTTGTGGTTGTAGTTGTAGTTGTGGGCTCGGTCGTTGTTGTTGTCGTGGTAGTAGTTGTAGTAGTGGTTGTTGTGGTGGTAGTAGTTGTTGTAGTTGTGGTAGTTGTAGTAGGCTCGGTAGTTGTCGTTGTGGTAGTAGTGGGCTGAGTTGTAGTAGTTGTAGTGGTGGTAGTAGGCTCGGTAGTTGTCGAAGTCTCAAAGTAATTCGGACTGTAAGACTCAGGCAGCTCGCGGAGAGAGCCTGCGTCGTACTTCTGGATAGAAAGCGCGTCAGCGGCAGTTACGCCGTCGCCGCGGTTATAGACGTCGGCATTGTCCTTGCCCTGCGGCTTGAGCTGGTACTTGTCCGCATTGGCAACGAACTGGAGTATCGCAACTGCGTCTGCGACGGTAACATAGCCGTCGAGATTGGCGTCGCCGTACTTTATGCCCTGAGATGCATCGTTTATGCTTACCGACGCACCGGAGAACGAGATGCTGTTCTTTTCAGCAGCGAGCTCTTCTGCGTTTGCTGCAAACGGCATTGCGGTTGCCATCATTGCTGCGGCAGAGACAGCAGCGAGACAGCGCTTGAAGCTGTTTTTCATAATAAAAAACCCCTCTCTTTACTTGATTATCGGTTCGATTTATGCTTACGTGATTATTAACACAGTATGCATTAGACAAATTTATTATACAGTACACGGATTGTTTTGTATATTATTATTGTGACAAAAATGGTAAAATCGTGACCTCTGCAAAAATGAATTAGCTTGAAATTGCGGCATATCGAGAAATATCATTTACATAAAGTGAGCGTGTGATAATTTCTTGACGTATCCTGCCGCTGCACATCGGCTATTCTGTAATAATATTGTAATTATATTATTATCCGCTTTTAATTGTTTTTTAATAGTTCTTGTGCTATAATAAAGAAATACTTTTAAAGAGGAGATGAAGGAAATGGCACCTGTCATAGACATCAAAAACATCACAAAAGAATTCAAGGTGCTCAACCGACGCGAGGGGCTCGCGGGAAGCATAAAAGACCTCTTCTCGCGTGACTACAAGATAGTCAAGGCTGTCGACAACATCACCATGAGCATCGAACAGGGCGAGATAGTCGGATATCTCGGTCCGAACGGCGCAGGTAAATCCACCACCATCAAAATGATGACCGGAGTTCTCGAGCCGACCTCGGGAGAAATACTCGTCAACGGCAAGCTGCCATACAAGAACAGGTCGAAGAATGCGCAGAATATCGGCGTAGTATTCGGACAGCGCTCGCAGCTCTGGTGGGCTCTGCCTCTTGTGGAGTCGTTCAAGCTCCTGAAGGATATCTATCAGATAAGCGATGAGCAATATGACAGCATGATGAAGCTGTATCAGTCTCTCGTGGACATCGAGCCGCTCCTGCACAAGCCTGTGCGTCAGATGTCGCTCGGACAGCGCACGCTCAGTGATATCCTCGCCGCCTTCCTGCACGATCCGAAGATAGTTTTTCTCGACGAACCAACTATCGGTCTCGACGTCTCGATGAAGGCAAAGATTCGTACGCTGATACACGCTCTCAACAAGGAGAAGAATACCACCGTTATCCTCACGACCCATGATATGGGCGACGTCGACGCTCTCTGCCGCCGTATCGTCATCATCGACAAGGGAAAGATGCTCTATGATAACGATATATCACACCTCAAAGGCTTTTTCGGCTCTTACCGCACGCTCAAGATACGCGTGGACGGCGACCTCAGAAAGGAGTCGGAGGTGATAGCGAAGGAGTTCCCCGCCCTCAAGGTCGGGGCGGACGAGGAGTGGATATCCGTTCTCGTCGACGAGGAGAAGATATCGGTCATGGACGTGCTCACAAAGCTCCAGAAAGAGCGCCGCATACGCGATATGCAGCTCGAGGAGATATCCACCGAGGACGTCATCAAAAAGATATACGAGGAGGGTGTCGAATGAATCCGAAAAAATACCTCACTCTCACTCGTATGGGCATAATGGAGTCGCTGCAGTTCCGTATGTCGACGGTGATAATCTTCGTCGGCAACCTGCTCTACCTCATAGTCGTGTACTTTCTGTGGAAGGCGATATACGCTTCGTCGGGACAGGAGGTCGTCAACGGCATGACCTTCTCCGATACGCTGATATACCTCGTCCTCGCGACGGCACTCTTCAACTTCATGGAGATGTATACGGTATGGCAGATAGGCAGGGCGATACAGTCGGGCTCGATAGTCCTGTACCTGCTGAAGCCTATGGAGATAAGAAGGTATATCTTCATGGAGTATTCGGGCAACTTTATCGTGAACTTCTTTGCTACGCTGTTTCCGACGTTCATCGTCGTCAATATCGTAACTCACGGAGCTGTTCCGCTCGGACTAAACCTGCTCTATTTCGTTGTCTCGGTGGTCATCGCCGTGATGATAAACTACAACATCGACTTCTTCGTTGGTACGATATGCCTGTACACGGAGTCGATATGGGGCATAAACATAATGAAGCAGGTCATCGTGCTGCTGCTCTCGGGAGCTACGATACCGCTTGCTTTCTTCCCCGAAAGTATTCGCAATATCGTGAACTGGCTGCCTTTCCAGTCGATATACAACACTCCGCTTACGCTGCTGCTCGGCAAGACGGCTGACATCAAGGACGTAGCGGTGATACTCGGAACACAGCTTTTCTGGTTTCTGGCAACTTACGCGGTAAGCAAGCTCTTCTGGAAGATATCGCTCCCGCAGATAACGGTGAACGGAGGCTGATGCTATGAAAAGAAAAGGACTCTTGTTTTACGCGCGGCTCTACTGCAAGATACTCGCGCAGGATCTGAAAAGCAAAATGAGCTACCGTGCCGACTTCATCATATCCACTATCGGTATGATCTTTACCAATATTGCGGGATTTATAAGCTTCTGGATACTATTCCGCAACTTCTCGACCATCAACGGCTGGGGCTACTATGAGATGCTGTTCCTGTACGGCTTTTCGCTGGTATCGCTCACGCCTGCACAGTGCTTCTTCGACAACAACTGGAGCCTGCGGCAATACGTTTACACGGGCGATTTCATCAAATACTGCTTCCGCCCGATAAACCTGTTCTTCTACTATCAGTCGGAGGTCTTCGATATCAAGGGACTGGGACAGCTTGCGTTCGGACTTGCCATGATAATCTTCTCGTGGATAAAGCTCGGACTCGGCTTCACTCCGCTGATGCTCATCAAGCTGGTCATCTTCCTGATTACGGCGTCGCTGGTGATGATAGCTTTGCAGACCGCCGCTGCTGCGACCTGCTTCTGGATACACAATTCGTTCTTCGTGCTGGACCTCGCGTTCAGGTTCAAGGACTATGCGAAATACCCGATAACTATTTTCAGCAAGGTGTTCCGGTTTGTGTTCACATTTATCATGCCTATCGCTTTCATCGCGTACTATCCGAGCCTTGTGATACTGCGTCCCGATGAGGTGGAGCTGCTTTCGTGGCTGTCGCCGCTGTTCGGTATCGCGTTCTTCTACATTGCTTACAGGATTTGGATGTACGGTGCGATGAAGTACAGCGGTACAGGTTCATAATTATCAAAAGCCATAGGAAGAATAATTCCTATGGCTATTTTGTATTGTCTCAACTTGCGGTTGAAAAATATAAAGATAAAATCGCTTGAAATCAACTTTACGATGTGATATAATGCAATTAAAGGACAGACAATTAGAGTAAATTGTAAACGTTTACGCAATTCACCCACAATTTCACAAAAGGGAGGACGCTCTCAAAATGAAGTTGAACTTTAGCGAAAATCTCGTCAGGTACAGAAAAAGGGCAGGGCTCACACAACAGCAGCTTGCACAGAAGCTTTCTATCACACCGCAGGCTGTTTCAAAGTGGGAGAAGGGAAGCTACCCTGACTGCGAGCTTCTTCCAAAGCTATCGCAGATACTGGACGTTTCCCTCGACGTACTGTTCGGGCTGAAAGACGAGGACGGAAAAATAAGCCTTAATACTGCCGTTATCGAGGAGGTAGGCAAGCTCGATGAGGCGGAAAAGGGCAAGCGCGCTATGGAACTCATATATACCCTCTTATGTGCGTTCAGGACGGGACCAAGTCCCGAGCACGCGAGCCTTCCCGAAAGCTTCACCCGCGAGACCTATGCTCAGGTACGCACGGACAACGCGCTCGCCATCGCGCGTCTGAATCCGGATATGCAGTATGCCTGCTTCATGCGTATACCCGAGGACGGCATAAACAGCTATTTTTCCATAGAACCTCGTCTGCTCGAGCTGTTCTCGCTCCTGTCGGACGAAAACGCGATGAAAGTCATATCCTACGCCGAGACCCTCAGCAGGAACAATATCCTTACAAAGGAGTGTATCGCCAAGGAACTCGATATGCCGAAGGATACGGTGTCTGTCATAGTTGACCGCTGCGAAAAGCTCGGCATCATGTGGCAGCTCACAGCCAATACCGGCGGCGAGACCTTCCCGATATACGGCTATGTACACAACGTTCCGCTCGTAGGTATACTTACTCTTGCAAAATCGCTCGTCAACTACATATCCTTCCCCGAGCCTGACATCGACTCATGGACAAGAGCACCTTTCAGACATAAAGCACAGGACACTGAAAATAAAGAATAGAAAACATGAACTTAGGCATAAAAAAAAACGGAGGAAAAGAAACATGATAAAGAAAAGCTTTGCCGCACTGCTTGCAGGCGTCTGCACAATTGCGTCAGCTTCATCTCTGCCTGTGGCGACAGGCTCTGCTGAAGACGCATACACAATGAATGTAACAGTCAAGCTCGACGGCACAAAAAAAGAGATAAGCCCCTATATTTACGGTATCAACGCGTTTGATTCCTCAAGCCTAAAGAACGTTACCGTAAGCAATATCAGACAGGGCGGCAACCGCTTCACAGGCTACAACTGGGAGACCAACTGGTCTAACGCAGGCGAGGACTGGCACAACAGCTCCGACACTAATCAGGGCGATATAGGCGACGGCCCTGCGGGTGCTGTATCCAAGCTCTCTGATATGGCGAAGAAGTACAACGTTGAGTACAAGCTCGCAACGCTCCAGATGGCAGGATATGTTGCTGCCGATAAGGACGGTGATGTCTCAAAGGCAGAGACAGCTCCCTCAGCACGCTGGAACGAGGTCATCGCAAAGAAGGGCAGCGCATTCGCTGCTGAGCCCGACCTTACCGACGGCAAGGTTTATATGGACGAGTACGTCAACTACATCGTGAAGAAGTTCGGCGACGCTTCCTCGGCGACAGGAATTCAGGGCTACTCGCTCGACAACGAGCCCGCCCTCTGGAACGACACCCACCCCTATCTCCACCCCGAGGAGATGACCAACAACGAGCTCGTTTCCAAGTCGATAGAGCTCGCAAAGGCAGTCAAGGCTGTAGACCCCAAGGCTGAGATATTCGGACCCGCATTCTGGGGTATGCTCCCGTGCATCAACGCTGCCGAGAGCGGCAACGGCTTCACTGACTCCGAGTGGCAGGCTGTTAAGAACGACTACAGCTGGTACCTCGACTACTATCTCAAGCAGATGGCAGACGCCGAAAAGGAGAACGGCTCGCGTCTCCTCGACGTCATCGACGTACATTACTACTCGCAGGGAATCAACTCCGAGGACGACATATTACAGGCTGCAAGAAGCCTCTACGACCCGTCATACGCTGAGAACAGCTGGCTCCAGCCGTGGGCTGCGGAGTTCTTCCCCTTCATTCCCGCGATAAAGAAGTCGATAGACAAGTATTACCCGGGTACAAAGATAGCTGTCTCTGAGTACAATCTCGGCAACATCTCCAAGGAGAAGGAGACAGGCAAGAACATCAGAACAGGTATCGCTGAGGCTGAGGCACTCGGCTGCTTCGCCGACAATGGCGTATACTTCGCAACATACTGGGGCACGATGAGCGAGTGTCCGTATGTGCAGTCGGCTATCAACCTCTACACCAACTACGACGGCAAGGGCGCTTCCTTCGGCGACACTCTCGTTGAAGCCAAGACCGAGGACCTTTCCAAGTCCTATGCATATGCCGCAGTAAACGGCAGTGACGACTCCAAGGTAACAGTTGTACTTGCCAACAAGGACACAACTAAGCCCGAGAAGGCTACCATCGAGCTCACAGGCGCGGCAAGCACCTACAAGAGCGCTACAGTCTACGCTGTAACTCAGGACCACAGCGACATCAGAGTCGTAAGCATCGACAACGCAGTCAAGGACAACAAGGTAACAGTAGAGCTCCCCGCTCTCTCGTTCGCACAGGTAGTCCTCTCTGACAAGGAAAGCGATGCGGAGATATACGTTGCTCCCAACATCGAGACAAAGAAAACAGAGTACAAGTTCGACGAGCTTGAGATGTCCCCCAACGATGTTCCCATGATACCCATTGAGGACAAGGAGCATCTTACAAAGGTCATCATCAACTGCACAGCGAGCAGCTCCACAGGCTCTGCATGGTACTGCGGCGGCGGCGGACTCTGCTTCAACCAGCTCGTGAAGTCCGACGGTACGCTCGCAGGCTGGGGCAGCAAGTCGTTTATGTACAACGGCTCGGGAGATGTTGAAGTCGAGATGGACGGCACATTCACTATCCCCGACCCCACCAAGAGCGATGCAAGCTTGGAGATAGAGAACGCAACATATAAGGACACATACATCGAATTCCAGGACTGGTGGAAGTCCTCCGCAAACAGCGCGAGCGGCGATGACGTTTCTGTTACCTACAACTCGATAACTATGGTTTACGAGTACGACCACACAGGCGAGGTGACAGGCAGCTCCACTACATCCACATCCACAACTACAGGTACGGTTTCGACAGCAGCTTCTTCGACTTCTGCAACGGCTGTTTCTTCGACTTCTGCTACAGGAAGCCCTGCGGCTGTAACTCTCATCGGCGACGCAAACCTCGACAAGAAGGTATCCGTTGCTGACGCAGTAGCTATCCTTCAGGCTCTTGCTAACAAGGACAAGTACGGACTGAAAGCAGAGGGTGCTGCAAACGCTGACTGCTGCGACCCCGGCGACGGCGTTACAGCAAAGGACGCTCTTTCTATCCAGCGCCTTGACGCACACGTGATAGATTCTCTCCCTGAGATCACAAAATAAATTTTTCCGAAAAAGAGCACCCGTGAGGGTGCTCTTTTACTGTTGTCGTGGGGCAGAAAAAGGCGGACACAGTCCGCCTTTTCATTACATTTTATAAGTTCTTGTGATATGCTTTTCGCCGAGCTGATACGTCACTGTCAGTTCGTTCTCGACAAGAACTGCGGAGAGCACCTCCGCGTCGCGCATACGCATGAATCCGCCGAGCAGACGCATTTCCTCGTCACCGTAGAATGCCATATCGTCCGATGTGAACAGCACGCTTCCCGCAGAGGCATTCACCTCTCCGAGAGCCATTTTCTGTGATGTGGTCATCGTAGTACCGTCGCTCCTCAGAAGGAACACGTCGGGGTCGCTGAGGAAGGCGCGTCCGTTAAGCTGACGGCGGAATACAGTATCGAGGATAGTCGTTTTGGTGCTTATACGTTCACGGTGGGCAAGGCGCATATACGGCTTGTCGTCCCAGTCGAGGGAAACATCACAGCCAATTCGGCAGTAGTCAGCCCTGCCGAATGCCGAAGCGAGAGGGACTCCGCACGCGAGAATGAGCGCATCGCCTGCACATTCGCGGAGGAAATCCATAGCGTCCGCCATTACTTGTCCGCGGGTCTTGTCACGGCGCGGGATAATGCATGCCGCGTAGAGGAAGTCGAGTTTGAGGAGCTTGAAGCCCCATATATTGACTGCCGTGTCGAATACGTCGCGGAGATAGTCGCGAACCTCGGGGTTATAGATGTCGAGCGCGTAGAATCCCGACCAGTTCGAGCCGCCCTTGACGTATTCGCCGTTTTCATCCTGTAGGAGCCAGCTTTTGTGGGTCATATACAGAATCGAGTTGTGCTCGCAGACAAATGGCGCGAGCCACAGCCCTGCGGTCATCCCCGCTTCGGTGATGCGCTTTGCCTCAGCCTGCATCCCCTCGGGGAACTTGCCGTGGTCTGCGTAGAGCCAGTCGCCCACGACCGATTCCCAGCCGTCGTCAATCTGGAAGACATCAGCCTTGTACTTCGACTCCGACAGCGCACGCAGGTCGGCACCGAGAAGGTCGGAGCTTATGTTCTGATAGTGGCGGTACCAGCTCGTATAGCCATATATCGGCTTTGCCTCGGGACGGAGCTTCACTCCGAGCAAATCAAACCAGCTGTCGAATACTTCCTTTTCGGAGCCGTCGGTCAGCAATAGCTTCAAGCCGTCATAACTGCCGTTGAGTGCGAGCCCGCGGCAGTCCTTTGTGAAGATGAGCTCATCGGAGCCTGTCTTTGTTCTGATGAGGGTGAAGCCGCAGTCCTCGGAGAGCGAGCCGGCGAAATTGTAGCTGTCGCCTGTGCGGATATAGCCGTAGCTCCAGCCGTGCAGCTCGCCCTGCGCGCCCGAATACCCCGTGAAGGTGTAGTCGCCGTATTGCGAGAATGCGTGCTTGTCGGCGATACCGTAGGGTATATGGTCTATGCCCTTCATCTTGTCGTATATCGTGTGCTCGTAGGAGTCAGTCCATGACTGGTAGCCGTTGAGGAATATGCGGTCGGACTCGCAGTAGCCGAATCGGACATTTGCAGTAAGCTCGGTGATGATTATCTCATCGGAGCTCTTGACCGAGGCGGTGAACACGTCTCCATCCGTGGAGATATCCAGCGAAACGAGGTCACTCTTTATGCTTCTGCGGGTGTTTACGGTAAAAGTCTCGTCGCCGTATTCATACGAGAATGTAACTGAAATAAGCTTTATCATCCGTGACTGCCTCCCTTGTCAGATCTTCTTCAGATAGTAGACTGCGGCGTTTATGACGGTCTCAAGCTCCTTTGTCGCAACGGAGAAGTCGTCGGACGGCAGGATCTCGCCCTTTATGAGCTTCTTGCTGAGCTCCATGAAGGAGTGGGCGAATGAGAGGTAGAAGAGCTGGAAGTTCTCTATCTCTCGGACGCTTCCGTCCTCAAGCCCTGCGAGGTATGCCGACTCGAACACGGGGTAGAAATTCAGCACTGATTTCTCGTAGTCAACGAGCTTGTCCTTTGGGACATTCTCGCGGATTATCATCAGGTCGAATTCGCCGAGCAGCTTCATAAAGGCGGAGTGTGCCTCGTAGAGCACGATGAACATTCTCATAAGGTCTGAGCACTGCTTCAGACCTGTCTGTTTCTTGAATACAGGCGAATCGAACACGTCGCCGAACATCTTTTTGAGTTCCTCCCACAGGTGGGTCATGGCGGCAATGGTTATGCCTGTTTTGGTGCCGAAGTAGCGGTACAGCGTGGCGACACCTATGCCGCACTCGTCGGCGATGTCAGTCATTTTCACGCTTTCAATGCCGTTGCGCAGAAACATCTGCGAGCTGACTTCAATGGCGTGGTGTATGCGTTTGCTTCGGAAATTCTGTGGTATGAGATCGCTTTCCACTTGACAAACCTCCCTTTTTATGGTAGAATAAATATAGTAAATGATAGCCTCCGTATCAGGTGATAGATATAGCTATCATCTGATAGATACAGTCTATCATATTTTAATGTTTTTGTCAATAGAATTTCAGCGCGTCAGGCGCTTAAACAGGACAGCCCTGTTTTTTCGGGGAAATGAGCCTTATAGGTAAGGCTCGGGGATTGCGGACTGTCATTAATAAAACGTAGGATATATGTCCGCGCAGAAGCTCCCACATCGCAGTGATAACGGTGTGGGAGCTTTTCTTATTCATTTTCGGCTGCTCTTATTGCTATGCGGCTCCTTCCGCTGAGGTCGCAGGTGAACAGCGTGAGCTGCCACTCCTCGCTGCTGCCGCCGAGCATATAGCTGATATCCGCGCCGTCCACGCTGTCGGTGCTGATGACCGTGTAGCAATGCTGATTGCCCTCGCAGTCGGTAAAGTATATCTCGTCGCCTTCCGCGAGCTCCTTTATCCTGCCGAAGTGGCTGCTGTAGTTATGTGCTGCGATGACGAGGTCTCCTCCGCTGACAGTGCCGCTGTATCGGCATGGAGCATACCTGAGTGCGGGATATGTCAGCTCGTTCACTACGGGAAGTTCCACTCCGAGGGCTGGGACAGTGATATAGCCGCAGTAATACTGTCCGTCAAGCTCTATCGTCGGGAGCGTGGGAGCAGTTGTAACCGTTGTCGCGTAGGGAGCAAAGAGATCAGGCTCGGCAGTTGTGACAGGGAGCGTAGTCTCCGCGGGAACTGTCGGCTCGGGTATAGCTGCAATCAGCTCGGAGAGGGTGCTTGCAGCCTCCTCTGAGGCGCGTTTGTTCTCGTTCAGATTATACAAGCACAGGAACAGTGCCGAGAGTATCAGCACTGTTCCTGCTGCGATAAATGCTATTCTGAGTTTATTCATCGTCGTCTTTCCTGTTAGGTATTACCAGACCCGTCATGAGGAAGACAAGTCCGCCTGCCGTCAGCGGGAGTATCGGCCACCACAGCTGTCCTGTCTGCGGGAGCTTTGGCTCTTTGCCCGATGTAGCTGTAGTAGTCTCCTTCGGTGGGAGCGTCGACTTCTTGTCGGTCGTCATCAGAGCCGCCGTTGTCACTGTCGTGGTGGCAGTGGTAGTGGTAGTAGTGGCAGAGGTCGTAGTAGTAGTGGTAGCTGTACCTGTTCCGCCGTCCGTCTTGCGGGAGGGATTGTAGGTGTTCTTTATAAGGTACTGCGTGGAGTTGTAGTCGATGATGACCTCGTACTTCACGGGGATCTCTCGCTCCACCACGCGCCATTCAGCCTCGGGGTCAAGGTTCTCCCACCTGTACTCCCAGTCGTTTTCTTCGCTGAGGGTTATCGTGTCGGCAAGCTCCTCGTTCATGTACAGGTCTACCGTGACATAGACGGGACGGCGCTTTGCGCTGTCGTCATTATCCACCCACACCTTCTTGACGGTGTAGTATTCCTCATAGCCCGCGAGAGTGCTGTTGCTGTACATCTTCGGGAATATCCTGTTCTCACCCTCATCGTCAGCCTTGACCTCGAACAGCAGGGGAGAAGCCTTATACATCTCGTGCCCTATCTTTACGCTCTTGGCAACCGCAAGGTAAAGTCCCGTTTCCAGTGAGGAGAACGAAGCTGTACCGTTTTCGTCAGTGCTGCACTCGGCGAGCTTCGGCAGTTCGTCTCTGAGTACAAAGCTCTCGAGCGCCTTGGCAGTGCCGTTGATATTCTCGGCGGTGAGCTCTGAAAGGTTGACCTCGTAGTCCTCGCAGTCGCCTGTGAGAACGTATTCGTTGTCCCTGAGCTCTCCTACGCGGTATATCTTCCATTGTAAGCCTGCGATGTTCTTGCTGCCGCTCTCGCATACGAGCGAGACAGTGCTGTCTGCGGACGAAGCGTCTGCGGGCATGAACGTCACAGTGAGCGAGAATGCCGCCGCAGCACTCATTAAAGCCGCCAATATTCTGTTGTTCTTCGGCATTTTCATCACCTCATCATTTTTCTTTATCGGGAGAAGTTTTTTCTTCTTCGGATGCTTTTGCAGCTCTTTTTCGCTTGCCTGTTTTGTCGTGCAGGAAAATGAGAGCCAGCGCTATGATTAACAGCGGTATCGCCGTTATCGGCGTAACTATCAGCGTATCGACCTTGAACGCTTCGTTCTTGACGAATACGCCCTTCTTGACTTGTTCGTTCTCCGTGCGGACTCCGCGTACGAGCAGTCGGTGGGTGTTGATACCGTAGGGAGTGCAGGTCATCAGCGTGCAGTAGTCTCCGCCGCTGACGAGCCGGAGGTCATCGGTCTCGGTCGGGAGAACGATGCGTATCTGGTCGACCTTGTAGGTCAGAAGCCGGTCGAGGATCGTTATCGTGAACTCGTCGCCTATCTCGAGCTCGTCGAGGTCGGTGAAGAGCTTGGCGCTGGGAAGCCCGCGGTGCCCCGAGAGGACGCAGTGCGTGGAGTCTCCGCCGACGGGCAGACTCGTGCCCTCGAGGTGTCCGATGCCGATCTGCAGGACTTCTTTCTCGGTGCTGTGGTATATCGGCAGTTCAACGCCTATCTTGTCGATATCGATGTAGCCCATTATTCCCGTGCCTGTGATGTCGAGTGTGTCGGAGTAGCCGTCCACATTCGACGGAATAAAGAAGGAATCGGGCGTGGCGCGGAGCCTGTCATTGTAGTCTGATGCCGCGTCGAAAAAGCTGACGAGCTCGTCTTCGTCGGAGTTTGTGAGAGCTTCATTGTATGTCGCGATGACTCTCGACGCGTGCTTAGAGTTTACGTAGTTGCTGATCGCGGGATATAGCAGCACGGACGACCCAATGATGAACATAGCAATTATCAGTATACTGAAAAGGTGCTTCTTCATTGAGTCCTCCCTGCCGCGATACGGCGGCGGAAGCGGAGAGCCTCCGCCGCGATGCGGTTATTTACGGTTTATTTTTCCTTTATGCTCATTCTCTTTTTCACGATGAGAAGAACGAGTGCGCCTGATATCATCAGTCCGCCTACGATGTAGAATATGGTCGTGCCCACGCCGCCTGTTGAGGGGAGCTCGATACCCTTGTTATTCTCGATGTCAACGGAAATCACGCCATTGGATACTGTTGCACCTGTAAGACCTGTTTGAGTAACAGTGCCTAATGTGTATGTCGAATCGCTATGCTCAGCTGTTATTTCAAACTGAATGGGAGCAATGGGGTTATAATGCGCGGGAGCTGCTGTTTCTTCGAGCTTGTAGATACCGTCATCAAGACCCTTGAAATCAAATTTTGCAGCATCGGTCAATTTGATTACTTTTACCTGTTCCCAGCTTGTTCCATCAATAGCAGCAGCATTTTCCTTATCTGTCCACTTGGAAAGCTTGAATGTTGCACCGTTAAGAGAGTTGCCATCATCATCTTTTTTGTTTACAGTGAGCTGATATGTAAACACTACATTCTTTGACTCAGGTGTTGTGCCTGTAGGAGGATTCTCCGGAGGCGTTTCGGGAGTACCGGGAGTATCACCACTAGGAACCCAGTTCGGGTCATTTGCATATTCCACTGTATAAGTGTTCGGGTTGCCGGTACCGCCGATAACAACAGCATCGCCTGTAAGCTTAGCGGTATACTTGATAGTGATAGTACCTGAAGTAAATGCAGGCTTTGATGTTTTCAAATCGGCAATTGCAGCCTTGTATACCTTGCCGCCTGTTGTTGCAGAGGTAGCAGAATTATCTTCCGCAAAAGTGATAGTCTCACCTTCTCCTGTGACTGCACCAAACCAGATCTTAGCGTCGCCATTATATGTGAGACCAGCACACATATCATCGATAAAAGTAATGGGGTACTTTTCATATCTGGCGTAGTCAGAAGGAAGTGTAAAAGTCAGAGTATAAGGAACATCGTCGTCAATATCATAATCAGCGGTTTTGGTGTGGGTATCTGCTACATTTTTTGAATCGTTTACATCAATGACTGTTTTGTCGGAAGAAGGAGTCGTTTCCTTAACATCAAGCGCAACAGTGCCAGCAACCTTGAGAAGATTCAGCGTTTTGGGAGCACCGGTTCCCTCTTCCTTGACGATATAATAACCGTCAGCTACTGTAGTAGCATCAGTTGAAATTGCAATTGCCTCGCTGGAAGCTACGTACCTGCCGATTATTTTTGCGAATTGTTCAGCATCAGCGCTCTGATCAGCGAGATTAGCGATCATATCCGCAAACTGTGTGGGAGTAGTGTCTGTAGAAAGAGAAGCAAAAGCAGTTAAACCTGACTTAGTTTTCAAGGCTGCAACCAAATCTTCGCTAAGATGCTTCTTACTGGATGAATCCGTTGTGGTTGGTAAAGCAGCACCAAAGTCAACATTACTCAGTTTGCCTTCGGTGAGGGTACCAGTCAAAATAGGATATGCATTATAAGCATTATTAGTATCGGCGGCAGTATTGACTTTGATGGAGCCAGCCGAAGCCGTCAAAGA
>JAGCHA010000135.1 GCA_017649325.1 Ruminococcus sp. | reverse complement strand
GTTGGTACAGAGTGAGCGAGCTTGCGAGCAGCAACGCAGCCGGGTTCAAAGGAGCAGTGCGCTTGTCAGTCGTGCAGGAATCCCGTCAGTGTATCAGACGGCGACGCACCGCGCGTGAGAACTCGGCCGAGCCCCGCGAGGTAAGCCTTTCTGCCCGCCTCGATAGCCTGTCTGAATGCTTCCGCCATAACGGGAAGGTCGCCTGCGGTAGCGAGCGCTGTATTCGACATAACAGCCGCAGCGCCCATTTCCATAGCCTCGCACGCCTGCGACGGTCTGCCGATGCCCGCGTCAACGATAATGGGCAGGTCTATCTCGTCGATGAGTATCTGAATGAAGTCCTTCGTAGCCAGACCTTTGTTTGAGCCTATCGGCGAAGCGAGCGGCATGACCGACGCCGCACCCGCGTTGACGAGGTCGCGCGCGGTGTTGAGGTCGGGATACATATATGGCATGACCACGAAACCCTCTTTCGCGAGTATCTCGGTAGCCTTCACGGTCTCCTGATTGTCGGGGAGCAGATACTTCGTATCGCGCATTATCTCGATTTTCACGAAGTCGCCGCATCCGAGCTCACGCGCAAGGCGAGCTATACGGACAGCCTCCTCGGCATTTCTCGCGCCCGAAGTGTTCGGAAGCAGGGTAACGCCCTTGGGGATATAGTCGAGGATATTCTCGCTCTCGGCGGTATTCGCACGGCGTACAGCCAGCGTGATTATCTCGGCACCCGCGTACTTTACGGCAGCCTCGATGAGGCTGAGCGAGTACTTGCCCGAGCCGAGGATAAAGCGCGAGCTAAACTCCCTTCCGCCTATGATAAGCTTATCATCATTCATTGTACATTCTCCTTAAACGTCGTATTCTTGGGCGATGATACGTATCGCCATATGAGCCATATGAGCCGCGCAGACCGCAACTCTCGCGGAAATGAGCCCGAGCCCGTCCGCGACGTCGCTGACTTCGTCTCCGCAGACGTAAAAATGCCTTGTCACCTTTCGTGTGACTATGTTGTTCGCGGAGGAGAGCCCCGCCATGCCCGACCCCGAAACGAGAAACTTATCAGGGAGCTTTTCGAGCACGGTATTCACCAGCATTTCCTTCTGGTCGGCTTTGTCGAACGCCTCGCAGATGATATCCTCACCGTTCAGTAGCTCGGGGATATTCTCCTCGGTGAGCTTCACGCAGTTGCGGGAGATATCGCAGTACGGAGCTATCCGCGAGAGGGTATCGTACAGCGCGTCAGACTTGTACATCCCGAGCTGCTCGGGGAAGTACTGCTGGCGGTTGAGGTTGGAGATATCCACGCGGTCGAAGTCGATTATGCGGAGACGCCCCACCCCGGCACGGGCGAGGTGTATCGCGATATTCGAGCCGAGTCCGCCAATTCCGCAGACGACAACGCTTGCCGCTGACAGTCTGCGCTGGAGCTCCTTACCATGGCGCTCCTCAAGGGCGCGGTACATCTCCTCACGAGTTGGCATCGTCATATCAGCCGCCTCCCACGAAGCGCACAACTTCGAGGTGGTCGCCCTCATAGAGGACAGTTGAATCGTACTGGTCGCGCGGTACGATAGACTCATTCAGCTCGACAGCGACGCGCTGCCCGCCGTAGCCTATCTCCGCGAGAGCCTCGGCAACGGTCTTGCCGTTGAGCTCGTATTCCTTACCGTTGATAGTCAGCATATACATTCCTCCCAACAAAAAACGGCAGCTTATATGAAGCTGCCGTAAAAATACTTTGTTCAGCTCCCTACGTTGGCATTATCCAAATCAGGTCACGGGTCGAAGGTGACACCTTCCTCTCAGCCTGTAGCACAAGCTCCCCTGCAAGAACCATTATAGCATATCTGCCCCCAAAAAGCAAATATAATTTTTCTATGGAAGCGGTCAGATCTGCAGTCACCACAAAATAAAAGAGCTGTACGGAATCCGTACAGCTCTCTTTGCTTTATAAAGTTAAATCAAACGAGATCAAAGCTGCCTGCGTTGTTATCAACAACGTAGTATACCTTATTCTCCTCAGGCTTAACGTAAACGTTTACAGTCTTGGGAGACTTAACGCCTGAAGCCTTCTTAGCCTTTGCGATGAGATCAGCAGAAGTAATCTCAGAGCCGAGGTACTGAACGTAAACGTTCTCGGAAGCAGCTGTCTTCTTAGCAGCAGTCTTCTTGGGAGCAGCAGCCTTCTTGGGAGCAGCAGCCTTCTTCTCAGCGGGCTTCTTAGCAGCAGTCTTCTTAGGAGCAGCAGCCTTCTTGGGAGCAGCAGCCTTCTTAGCGGGAGCCTTCTTCTCAGCAGCCTTTTCAGGAGCCTTAACCTCTGCTACAGCTGCCTCAGCGGTCTTCTTAACATCAGCCATGATTCTTTACCTCCGTTTGGATTACTTGTTTACAGCGTTCTTGAGAGCCTGACCAGCCTTGAAAGCAGGAGCCTTGGAAGCGGGAGCAGTCATCATCTTCTTAGTCTGGGGGTTGATCACCTGCTTAGCCTTTCTGTCGCGAACCTCGAAAGTACCGAAGCCAACGATAGAAACCTTCTCGCCGCTTGCGAGAGAGTCTGTGATAGCAGCGATAACTGCGTTTACAGCAGCCTCTGCGTTCTTCTTTGTGAAGTCAGTCTTTTCAGCAACAACACTGATAAGTTCAGTTTTTGTCATACCTGTATCCTCCATTTTTAAATTTTATATATGCATTATATACCTATTTGCCTGATTTGTCAAGGAATTTGCGAAAAAAAGACATTTCGACCGATTCTACGGTATATGCGGGCTGCTTTTTATCGAAAACGACCATAGATTTCGGCTATTTTACGTTAGCAAGGCTTACAAACGCCGTATACACGTTGTTTTCGGAGGTGCAAACTCAGCCTTTTTCGGCAGTGAGAACGCCGTCTGAGAGGTCAACGTCTATGACATCTCCCGCCGAGAGGTCGCACTGTATCATCATTTTCGCAACGAGAGTCTCGACCTTGCTCTGAATGAAGCGGCGGAGCGGACGCGCGCCGAAGTTGGGGTCGTAACCGCAGTCAACGATATAATTCTTGGCAGCTTCGCTTACATTTATACGTATGTGCTTATCGTCGAGACGTTTTTGCAGGTCGGCGAGCATGAGGTCGACGATGTTCATTATCTCGGTTTTAGCGAGCGGCTTGTAGAAGATTATCTCGTCGAGGCGGTTGAGGAATTCGGGACGGAACTGCTTTTTCAGCAGAGCTTCAACATTTGCGCGTGCCTCGTCGGTGATATTGCCGTCGGAGCCGATACCGTCGAGGATATACGGGCTGCCGAGGTTCGATGTTAATATTATAATAGTGTTCTTGAAGTCGACCGTCCTGCCCTGCGAGTCAGTGATACGTCCGTCGTCAAGGACTTGGAGGAGAATATTGAACACATCGGGGTGAGCCTTCTCTATCTCGTCAAAGAGCACGACGGAGTAGGGTTTTCGGCGTACAGCCTCGGTGAGCTGACCGCCCTCGTCGTAGCCGACGTATCCGGGAGGCGCACCGATGAGGCGGCTTACGCTGAATTTCTCCATATACTCGCTCATGTCGATACGGATGATGTTCTTTTCATCGTCGAAGAGTATCTCCGAGAGTGCCTTTGCGAGCTCGGTCTTGCCGACACCCGTAGGACCGAGGAACATGAACGAGCCGATAGGTCTGTCAGGAGCCTGAATGCCCGCACGCGAGCGCAGTATAGCCTCACTGACCTTCTCGACAGCCTCGTCCTGACCGATAACGCGCTTGTGCAGGAGCTCGCCGAGGTGCAGGACTTTCTCCTTCTCGCCCTCCATGAGCTTCGCCACGGGGATACCCGTCCAGCGGCATACTATCTTAGCTATCTCGTCCTCGGTGACTCTGTCGCGGAGGAGCTTTTCGCCCTTCATATCTTCCTCAGCCTGAGCTTCGAGGTCGGCGAGCTGTTTTTTCAGAGCAGGCATACGCCCGTATTCGAGCTCAGCCGCCTTGTTGAAGTCGTACTCACGCTTAGCACGTTCTATCTCGCCGCTGACCTTTTCTATCTCCTCACGGAGCTTCTGCACGGACGAGATATCATTCTTTTCGTTCTCCCACTTTGCCTTCATGGCGTTGAACCGCTCGCGGAGCTCCGAGAGCTCCTTCTGTATCTCGGCGAGGTGCTCCTGCGAAATGGAGTCGCTCTCCTTTTTGAGTGCGGTCTCCTCAATCTGGAGCTGGATCATCTTGCGGTTTATCTCGTCGAGCTCGGTGGGCATGGAGTCCATTTCCGTGCGGATAGTAGCGCACGCCTCGTCGATGAGGTCGATAGCCTTGTCGGGGAGGAAGCGGTCGGTGATGTAGCGGTTGGAAAGCACAGCCGCGGCGATGAGCGCATTGTCGCTTATCTTAACGCCGTGGAAGACCTCGTAACGCTCTTTAAGTCCGCGGAGTATAGAGATAGTATCCTCGACGGTTGGTTCATCGACCATAACGGGCTGGAAACGGCGTTCGAGGGCGGGGTCTTTCTCGATGTACTGGCGGTACTCGTTGAGTGTGGTCGCGCCTATGCAGTGGAGCTCACCACGTGCGAGCATAGGCTTGAGGAGGTTACCCGCGTCCATAGCGCCGTCGGACTTGCCTGCCCCGACGATAGTATGCAATTCGTCGATGAAGAGAAGTATCTGGCCGTTGCTGTTCTTTATCTCGTTGAGGACGGCTTTGAGCCTTTCCTCAAACTCGCCGCGGTACTTTGCACCCGCCACGAGAGCGCCCATATCGAGGGAGAAGACCTTGCGGTCCTTGAGGCTGTCGGGGACATCACCCGCCACGATACGCAGGGCAAGCCCTTCAGCGATAGCGGTCTTTCCGACGCCGGGCTCGCCGATGAGGACTGGGTTATTATTTGTCTTGCGCGAGAGTATGCGGATGACGTTGCGTATCTCGCTGTCGCGCCCAATAACGGGGTCGAGTTTATTGCGCCGCGCGAGCCCGACGAGTTCCTGACCGTACTTGGTGAGCACGTCGTAGGTATCCTCGGGATTCTCGGAGGTAACGCGGGTGTTTCCGCGAACGGACATCAGCGCCGAGAGGAAGGCGTCGCGCGTGATGTTAAAGGTGCGGAGGAGGTCAGCGACGTCCCTGTCCTTGCAGTCGATGAGCGCGAGCATCACGTGCTCGACGGAGACGAACTCGTCTTTCATATTGTCAGCGATCCCCTCGGCAGTGGTGAGGACGCGGTCGCCCTCGGCAGAGATGCCGATATTGCTGCTTCGACCGCTTCCCATGACCTTGGGGAGCATATTGATCTTCTTATCGACCTCACCGTCAAAGATATCGGCATCGATGTTCATTTTCTTGATTAACTGAGGAATGAGACCGTTTTCCTGCTTCATGAGACCCGAGAGCAGGTGAATTGGCTCGATGACGTTATTGGACTGCATCACGGCGATGCTCTGAGCCTTTCTTACAGCGTCGACGGTTCTCTGGGTATATTTTTCTGCATTCATATTATTATCCTCCTTTTGATGTTCAAATCGAGATCGAGGAACGCCGGGGCGGGCGTTCTGAGCAAATAGGGATCGCGGCATTTGCTTCCGTTCCGAATCAACTACGGCGCGAACCTGAAAGTTTCGCGCAAGTCTTTTTAAAGGCTTGCGGGTCAATTGCAATTCAAATGCGTTTCGCTGCCGTTGGTTGATGCTTGATTGCAGGCACTCCTACACGATATACCTCTCCAGCATTTGTCCGTACCTTTTTTCAAGCTCGGGAGCGGTGTCGCCGAAGCCGCGCGGGTCGGCAAAAAATGTCTTTACAGCGAGGTCAAGGTCAGAGATATAGCGCCCGATAGCCTCCCCTGCCTGCTCGTCGGTGACCTCTCCAGCGTTGAGGAGCCTGCGGGTGAAGCTGCCCGAGGCGAGCTCCCAGTCGGGGTAGTCGTACCCTAATTCCGCAAGCCGAGGACTCTCTGTATGTACACGGTAGAGGAAGAAGCTGTTGAATAGATTGATAAGCGCCTCGCTCTGCGTTCGGATCTGCACTTTCAGGGTGCCGAGGTATTTATCGGGAGCACGTTCCAGCTCAACCTTATAGCTGATCGTCGGACGGTATTTGTATTCGAGTGCCGTCCGCATGGTCAGCAGTGAAGCGGAGCGCTGTTGCTGTATCTGCATTGCACTGCCGATGAGCTCTTCTACGTAAGCGAAGATATCGCGCATCCGCATCTCGGGAGTGACGCAGGACAGGCGTTCCGCGAGTATCTGATTAATTAGGTTCGAGCGGCTTGTCCCGAGGCGATAAGCCTGCTCGTCGACCGCTTTGATGACGTCGTCCATGAGGACGAGGCTGTAAACGCTTCTTTTCATAGCTGAGCCTCCTTTGGATATATCATAGCACTGTCTATATAATTTGTCAAGCGGATTATATAATCTTTCACGCAAGTTTCACAGAGTAAAAAGATGCACCTCTTTCGAGGTGCGAAATGCGGTCCATACGATATAAATCGTTTAGCACTGTCGGACCGGGCCATAGATATAGTTAAAATAAGTTATTGAGAATAGAAAACATGAAAAAATTACAAATGAAAGGAATTAGTTTTAATAAAAAACCAATTCTTTTTCTATGGCGAGCAGTTGAATTAATATCCAGTATCAAGCACATGAGAGGGGAGGGTACTTGATACCGAATACCAATTATCTTCAATTGCTGATATTATTATATAGCAGAAGAATGCACTTGGCAATAAATATTTGTGCACACAACTGTAAAATAGTGTACTTTTCAAGCCTTTTTCGCGAATTTTATTGTTAATTTTTAGTGAACAAGTTTTTAATTGTTGTGTGTTCATAGTTTATTAATATAAATCGGATGTTCATTATATGTTCTAACATTGTTCTAATTTTGATAAAATAATTCGGGTAATTGTATGTACAAAAAGAAGAGCCGCAGGGAGCATGGCTCCTGCGGCTCATATAAGTTATCCGATCATGATCTCGGTCTTTGTATCCTCGACTTTGAACTCGCCCTCGCTCTTGCCGTCGACGCTTATCGACACCTTATCGCCCACGCTCAGGTCGGGGAAGAACATTACTGCTGACTTGAACTCCTTATGCGGAGTGAGGGTACCAACTTCCTTTCCGTTGACATAGAAAGTCAGCTCGCTGTCAGCCGCACCGCCGTTCTTGAAACCGAAGCCTACATACGGAGCAGCCGAATGCAGGGGCTCGGTGAACTTATTGCCCGCAGCGAATACGGTACCGCCCGTGTAGTTGAAGACGGACGCATAAATGGAGTGCTTCTCCTCTTTTGTACCGCCCGAGATGTGCATTGTACCGCCGTTGATATTGATAGAACCCGCTGCATCTGTACCGCCCTTAGCCTTTATGCCGTTGGTACCGCCGAAGATAGTCACATCGCCGCTGTTTATCGTAACGTCGTCGTTCGCTATTATGCCTGACTTGCGCGAATCAATGATATATGTACCGCTCTCGATGATGACGTCGTCATCGCTGCTGATACCGTGGGAAGCGGTAGCGGTTACGTACAGCTTACCGTTGCCTTTGAGTCTGACGGTATCGTTAGAGAATATAGCGCCCGTCTCGCTGACACCCTTTTTGGGTATGTCGCTGCTGACGTAATTCACAGAGCCTTCCTTGGGCTTGATTGTACACTTCTTAGCCTCTCTGATGTAGATTGCGGGGAGAGAACTGTTGGAGATATCCACACCGTTGAGGACCACGGTCACCTTTTCCTCGGAAGCGCCCGTATCAACGATTATCTGACCGTTATCGACCGAGCCCGTGAAGATGTAGTCGCCGCCCGCATTTATAGTTACAGTCGAGCCGTCTACGGTGATATTTTCGCCTGTAACATCAGGAGAGCTGCCGAGCTTTATCTCAGCGGTGTACTCCTTCACCTCTTCTTCTGCGGAGGAAGTCTCCTGCGAGGACGAGCCGCCCGAAGCCGCCTTTGTAGTCTCAGCGGAGCCGCCGGACGCGCTTCCCGTGCTCTTTGCACCGGTCACGGTCGTGCCTGCTGAGTTGGCAGCGGTTGCGGTAGTCTTGGTGGACTTCGAATCTGTTGTCTTGGCTGTGGTCTTGCTGGAATTCTTCGAGGTCGTTGCTGTACCCGTGCCAGTTGTGGAATTATCCTCCGTCTCGCCGGTACCGTCGACTGTTACAGCGGCAGTGGTATCGGCGGAGCTGCCTCCGTTGGCGTCGCTTCCGCAGGAAACAGCCGAAGTCATCATCGTTAAAACAGCCGCAAAAGCGGCAAGCTTTTTGTAATTCATTGCAATTCTCCTTCGCATATACAGAATTTGTCAGACCAAAAGCCTGACAAATCCTGTTATAAGTTTTATTTAAGGGGGTGGTGTGAGGATAGCGTTATCAAGTCTCGTAAATCTTGTCGTCGTATCTGAAGAATACGAGGTTGATGGTCATATTGCCGTTGAGAGCGCGGAGCTCATCGATGAACTTTTTCTGGTCGATATCGTCGTTTACTTCAACGGAGTATATGAGCTCGAACAGAGTACCGAAATTTGTAGTCTTTACTCTTCTAAGCTTGTGATAAGTTGTGTACTTGCTGAGTACGGGCTCGAAAACGCCCTGATAGTCAAGGTTTTCGGGAATGGTTATCTTGAGTGTCATGTGCTTGGACTTGCAGGTGCCGAAACCTATCTCGCTGAGAGCGAACATCATGATGCCGAGCACGATGAAGAATACGACAGCAAAGCCGATATAGCCGATACCGCACGCAACGCCTGTAGCCATTGCGTAGAAGATGTAGGCGATGTCCTTGGGGTCACCCGCGACGCTTCGGAATCGGACGAGAGTGAATGCACCCGCGAGCGTAAGAGCACCTGCGGTGGAATTTATGAGTATTAGAATGAGAGCGATTATCGGCGGGAGCATGATCATTGTCATTACATAGCTCTGCGCGTAGCCCTCCTTGCGGTGGGTGAGGATGTAGATGATGCTGATGAGGAAGCCGAGCACGAGAGCCGCTCCCACACAGATGAAGAACTGACCTGCCCCGACTGAGGTGTCGGACGCTCCGTTTGTGAAGATAGAATCGTCCTCGAGGTCATTGATTATATTGCCGAATAGGTTTAATGCAGTAAGCATTTCAAACACTCCTGTTCATTAAGATGTTGTTCTTTACCACGGAAATGCCCGCGATGTATATCTGCTGACCAGCAGAAGTCTGTTCCTTCACGAAGTTGGTATACGCCCTGCCGTATTTCGAGAAGCTGGTCTTGTAGATACCGAGTTCAGAGAGTTTGCGGACGAGCCAGTCGGGCATCGAGTCGCCGACCTTTACCTCCATGAGGCGCTGGTCGGGGCGGATTATCTGATTACCGTAGCTTGCATAGTCGAGCCCGAGGTCATAGCGGCGCTCGGTTATCTTCCTGTCGAAAGTAAGTCGGAAGTCGCTGTTCTCCTTGCCGAAGAAAGCCTCGCGCTGGTAACTGATGTACTGCTTGGGCTGTATCGGGTAGTGGTCGAGGAGCGCATCCAGCTCAGCGAACACCTGCCCTGTGATATACTTTTTAGCCGCAGGCTTTTTGCGTGTCGCGAGGTACTCTGCACTCTCCGCGAGGGTCATCGAGACGCGTCTTTTTGTAACGATACCGCCTATCTTCTTTTTTATCTCGAGAAAAACGAGGGAATCCTCGGAAGCGGGCGAATAGTAGCTGCGGAGCCTTAATTTCTCCTTGTAATACGGCTTTGAGAGGGATTCGCGGATGAGGAAGTCGTCGGGAGTATCGTAGTATATGTTATATATGCCGTATTCCTTGCCGCCTACGCAATACTTATCGGGCTCCATATACTTATGTATCTCCTCGGCGAGCGCATTGTACTGTTCCATATCGAGCAGGAACTTTATCTCTTTTCTCGCAAAGGTATTAATAGCCATACGCACGTGAAAACGGCAGCCTAAGAGGACATGACATTGTCCCTGCCGCTTCACACTCAACTCCTTTCGTGGTTTTCTGATGTTATTATATATTTCCAGTCTTAAAATAGTCTTAAAGTATTACCGGAAATAAGTAAACTCTTAGTAATATTTGTGATGCCTATGTGGAATCTTCTCTCAATTGCCGACAGGAGCCGACCTGCTCACAAGAAGCTTTCTCATCTGCACGAGGTCGAAGGTGTCGAGGATGCCGTCTCCGTCGAGGTCGTAGTCCTTCAGCCGCTTGGCATTGCTCTCAGCGACCTGCCTGTCACCGAGCAGATAGCGGCTGAATGCCACGAGGTCGTTCACCATAATATCCGTGTGCTCGGGCGCTGCTGAGGTCGTGGTAGTTTCGGCTTCGATCGAAGAAGTCGTTGTCTCAGCAGGCTCACCGCCGATATATCCGCCGAGTACCTCCACCCATTTCTCGCCGATCATTCTGTAGCCGTCGTTGTTCGGGTGAACGCCGTCGAAGAGGAGCTCCGCTTTATTGTCGTCGGTTATCGTACTTCCCGCATAGCAGACGGCGATGTTGCTGTGCTCGCTTTTCATCTCGGAGCACAGGGCGGCTACTGCTTCATTGTAATCCTTGACAGCCTTGCCGACGCTGACCTCAACTGTCGCATCGTCATACTGAGTCTGCCAGTCTGCGGAGTGCCTGTAATTGCCGAACCAGTCGCGTACACCCGCGCGGTTAGGCGAAGCGGCGGGAATGGTGCTGACGAAAAGCGCCGAATCTTCGGGGATATTCGCCAGAATGAAGTCTATGAGCTCTCTGAGGTCGTTCACGCTCTCATTCAAATCATGGTTATCTATTATATTATTGGTACCTATCTGAAGTGTCACGATATCGGGCTGTTTTTCCTGAAGGCACTTGGTCTGCTGAAGCGTTTCAAGTATGCCGCTGCGCCCAGGGTAAGCCTTTATCGCATATCCGCTGTAACCCGTGTTTTCGTTGTCGAACGAAAAGCTCTCGCCCGTTGCGGCGTCGGTGTAGGTCGGGGTGTAGCCGCCGTCCTTGCTGCCGACCATGTCTATATTACAGCCTTTTTCAGTCAGTCCACGGTAGATGAACTTGCGGTAAGAGCCTGTATATTCAGGGACATAGCCGTCAGTGATAGAGTCGCCGATGCACATTATTTTAATGGTGTCCGAGCCGTCGGCGAAGGCCTCAGCAGGCGCGGACAGAGGCGTCAGGCTTGACGCGAGAACAGCCGCTGAAAACAGCGGGATAAACTTTCTCATATATTGCGCTCCTTTCGGGAGTAAGCGTAAATGTATCAAAAATACACAGCCGGAGCAAAAAAAGAGGCTAAAGTGTGTATATAAAAATGTCATTTTCACCTCACTTATAATATCACAGTCCGACAGAAATGTCAATTAAATGAAGCGATATTAGTCGAATTTAAGCAAAAAAGAGTCTCCCATAGGGAGAATCCGCAATATTTGGTTATCGTCAGCCGTCAGAGCTGTTGGCCTTGCTGTTTATCCGTGTGTACAGAGAGGACTGAGGATAAAAACTCGGCGAGAGAAAGCTTGTACCGAAAAAGGTAATGCGGAAGAAAGCAACACACAGATTTACAGGTGGCTCGCAGGTGCAAACATTATAAAATACAGCATTGAAAATGGATAGCTGAAAAAAGAGCTTTTTGCAGAAAAAGGGATATCAGAATCGGATACCGATAATGGAGCTCTCTGCTGAAAATGGCGGCAATGCCTTTTGTTACGCTGATTGCAGCTGATAGGATATGGATATGTTCGCATAATCTCATTGACTAAATCAGCAGAATATGCTATAATGAATGCACAGCATTCATTGTGATTATCAGAATGCCCTTGCAGATATGCAAATGAGAGATTTGCTCCCTGTAATAGGGCAATTATAGCATAGCACTTCACTTTCACACTGCAACGTGTCGAAGCACGCGTTCAAAATGGTATAGGAGGAACTGCCGAATGAAAGACGAGCTTATCGCTTCCCTTCTGGGAACAGCTATGGGTACAGCAAACAACGTTGTAAATAAAGTTGCCGAGGACCACCGCCGCACCCTTGAAAAGGAGGAGGCTATTGCTCGCGAGCAGGAGCAGACTAAGCGCGCGATAGCGCAGGAGGAGGAGCGTACCCGCCGTGAATTCGTGGAAAAAGGGCTCGATAAGAGACACCGCGAGGAGATAAAGGAGCTTCAGGCAAAGCGCGACGCTACGCCGATAGATACGGTGTGCGAGAGCTGTACGGGTACTATGGATATAGACAGACACAAGGGAATGATGACTTGTCCCTACTGCGGACACACAGAAGTGCTTCCGCCTGTTCACTGCTATGACCCGCTTCTTGACGATAATGACATCATGGACTTAAAGCCCAGGACCCAAGTCGTAAGCGAGCCCGCAGTTCCGAAGCATACGCCTGCGAGCGATTTAAAGCAGAGCACCACACAGAGCGGCGTTACGGTAGAAAAGCTCAACGTCAGACCGAACAAGTCGTTCAGCTCGGAGGCTATGGCATCTAATATTTCAGGCGTTACGAGGCTCGCAACAGCAGCGGATAAAGCGGCTGTAGATGAAGAGCCGCTCCTGAATAAGGTCGTGAATACGGCAAAACTTATCGACACTAAGCCTGTTGAAGGCTTCGTCAAGCACGAGACCCGCGGACTTGTGCTTTCGATAATCTCTATCATATGCGGTGTTGTGGGACTTCTTACCTGCGGTGTGCTCGTAGTTCCCGAAATAATGGGCGTTATCCTGTCGCTGATACCTATTATAGGCAGCAAGGCAAAGTATGGCAAGCTCAGCAAAACTCTGGCGGCGATAGGTCTTGTGGCAAGTCTGTCGGCAGGTGTGCTCGTGCTGATGTCGGTGATAATACTCAAAAGATAAAACGATCTCCCGAGCCAAAAAAGCTCGGGAGATCTTATTGTTCCACGTGGAACATATGTTTTGTAAGGCGTTCCGCATTTGTGAAACGTCTGTGCGCGCTCTCGGCGGAACTGCTCCGCATTCCGATGAAAGCTGTGCTTCACATTGCTATTATTTTAAATCGGTAAAAAGAACGCAGGGAAGAGCGCCTTGCCCACACGGTAGCATTGCCGGTCATTTATCGGGGGACACTTTTCTGAAGAAAGGTCCTCTCCAATAAATCCCCGTAAT
>JAGCHA010000134.1 GCA_017649325.1 Ruminococcus sp. | reverse complement strand
ATGGCTGAGATCAACGGCTCTGAAGTAAAGCCTACAGTTTTCATCTCTGTAGACGGCACACAGGGTGGTAAGGTGTTTGATGAGACAATCGCTGGCAAGACAGTTGAGTGTACTCTCAATGTTAAGGACGCTGCTAACAAGTATGCTTCCACTGGTTTCCACGTATTCTTCGACAAGAGACTTGCTCTTAACGAAGAGGATGGTTACATCGATGTAACTGCAGGCGGCGCTATCTCCAGAATCTCTCCTGGTGAGCCTGTAAAGGACGAGACAGACGCTTCCATGAACGGCTTCTTTGCTGCTTCTGCTGGTTCCAGCAACCGTGGTAACGACGGTGTTATGTGGACATTCAATCTCGTAGTTCCTGCTGACGCTAAGGCTGGCGATGTATTCCCCATCGACATCATCTACAAGTCAAGCGACAACGCTGAGGACCTCTTCGTAAACACAGAGGTTGACAAGGCTGGCGAGCTCATGCAGGCTTACGTTTTCACAAAGGGTATCTACAATCCTAAGGAGAACAACACATTTGCTGCTGCTGCTGACGACGTAGCTAAGTGCGCTGCTCTTGCTGACATCAGCAAGTCTGCTGACGCTTACATCGCTATCGCTGGCGGTACAACAACTACTGAGACTACAACTACAACAACTGAGACTACAACAACTACAACAGTAACAGAGACAGAGGCTACAACAACTGAGTCTACAACAGCTTCTGCTGCTGCATCAGGCTCTTCAACAACTGCAACAGGTTCTTCTACAACTGCTAAGAGCTCATCTACAGCTTCTGGCACAGGCACAACAAAGAATCCTAAGACAGGCGTTTCCGGCACAGGTGCTGCTCTTGCAGTAGCTGGTCTTGCTGCTGCTGTTGCTACAGCATTTGCTCTCAGAAAGAAGGAGGACTAATTTAAATTAGTCACCATTCTGAATGAATAATTAAAGGCTCCCTTCAAGGGAGCCTTTTTTTGCTATTTAACGCCCCAGCCGTCGATATCTCCGCGGACCATAGCACCGAAGAGGCGGTCTTTGATACCGTGGTCGTCGTGCTCAAGTTGAGCGATGAGAGACTTCGTCCGCTCGCGGTTCGTATGACCATCAGCAGGGCAGACAGACTTCACGACAGGCAGACCGCCGCGTCTGACAGCGCGCCGTATCTCGCGCTCCTCTGCAAGCACGAGGGGACGTATCACAGCGATATCCCTGTCCTCGAGCATAGTCACGGGTGAGTAACAGCCTATCCGCCCCTCGGTAAAGAGGTTCATGAGGAAGGTCTCGACTGTGTCGTCGTAGTTGTGACCGAGGGCAATTTTGTTGCAGCCGAGCTCTGCTGCAGCATTGGTGAGAGCACCGCGCCGCATACGTGAGCAGAGACTGCATGGATTCGGCTCCCTGCGGACATCGAAAACTATCTCGCCTATCTGAGTAGGGACAATAACGTGGTTGACGCCGAGAGCCCCGCACAATTCGGTAACAGGTGAGTAATCAGTCGGTACGCCGCCGAATGCAGGGTCAATAGTCAGAGCCGTGATATCGTAATCTATGCCGATGAAGCTGCGCAGGCGAGCCAGTCCTACGAGGAGAGCAACGCTGTCCTTTCCGCCCGAGACCCCTACAGCAATGCTGTCACCGTCGTTTATCATGTGGTATTGTTGTATCGCCTTGCGCATATGTCCGAGAATTTTCTGCATAATATTCGCTCCTGTGAGGTAAAATGTTTGTTTTCTTGGTATAATTATACCGTAAAAGTGAGAAATTTGCAAATATATCTTGCAAAACTTAAAATAATTTGATATAATATAAGTTAGCATATTATGGCAGGGTGAACCTTGCCTTAACTGAAAGGAAGCAACATATGACAACCCAGATAGGAATAATGTTCGCGGTCACTCCGCAGATGCGCAACCTGCTCATCACGCTCGGTGCGATCGCTGTTATCCTTGTTCTCGTCATTCTTCTGTTCGGCGGAAAAAGTCCATTCATGCGCTTTGTGAACTTCTTCCTCGAGGAGAACGGAGGACAGGGCGCAGGTGCTCCTCCTACGCGTGAGGGACGTTATTCGCGCAGACCCGCCCGCGAAGAGGAACAGACACAGAAAAAGACCTCAGAGCCTATTGTAGAAATGGCGACACTTGTCCGCAAGTCCGATGACAGACTCAGAGTCATTGAGAGCACAGGTCAGCAGAAGCTGCTTGACGAGTATTATGAACTGCAGTTCGTAACACGCAAGGGTCAGAAGCTGAAGATAGAGTGCTCGCGCGAGGCTTACGAAAAGATTCCCTTCAACCAGCAGGGCTCGCTTACATATAAGCGCAACACCCTCGTAAAGTTCAAATATTATGAGGACACAGTATATAACAATTAAAGAAAGCAAAATGGGGCAGCTTCTGCTGTCCCAAATTTTGTATGGGAGAAAGCTATGGTCAAATTCGAGAACGACTGGGACGAGCTGCTAAAGGACGAATTCACGAAGGAATACTACCTCAGACTGCGGAAATTCCTTGTGAGCGAGTACAAAACCCAGCGCATCTTCCCGGGAATGTACGATATATTCAACGCTCTGAAAATGACATCCTACAACGACGTGAAGTGCGTCATTATCGGGCAGGACCCCTACCACGGCGAGGGTCAGGCTCACGGGCTGAGCTTTTCCGTGCGGAAGGGGATAGCTCCGCCGCCGTCGCTTGTAAACATCTTCAAGGAGATACGCGAGGACGTAGGCATGGACAATATGGGCAAGCACGGCGAGCTTACCAAATGGGCACAGAACGGCGTACTGCTGCTGAACTCCGTGCTGACGGTGCGTGCGAATCAGCCGCGCAGTCACAGAGGTATGGGCTGGGAGCAGTTCACCACCGACGTGATAGAGCTCCTCAACCTCCGCGAAAAGCCGATGGTGTTCATGCTCTGGGGCAGCGACGCCAAGGCAAAGCAGCAGTTCATCACGAATCCGAATCACCTGATACTCCGCGCCGCTCATCCGAGCCCGCTGTCGGCGTATAACGGCTTCTTTGGGTGCAGACACTTCTCGCAGGCAAACGCCTTCCTCCGCAGCAATGGTATGGAAGAGATAGACTGGTCGATAGACTGAAAGGATAGATTATGAAGGTAAGAGATATATTCAAAGAAAAGACGGTTTTCTCGTTTGAGGTCTTCCCGCCGAAGAAGACGAGCACTGTTGATGTCATATACCAGACGCTCGACGAGCTGAGCGGCTTGAAGCCCGACTTCATCAGTGTTACGTTCGGCGCTGGCGGAAGCGGAAACAGCTTCTTCGCGCTGGATATTGCCTCGCGCATCAAGGAGAGCGGGCTGATACCCGTACTCCACCTGCCGTGCATCAACTTCACGCGCGAGGAGATAGACTCCACGCTTGCTGAGGCTCAGAAGCGCGGGATAGAGAACATCCTCGCCCTCCGCGGAGACATCAACCCCGATATCCCGCCCGTTAAGGACTTCGAGCACGCGAGTGACCTCATCACCTATCTCCGCAGCAAGGGCGACTTCGACATCGCGGGTGCCTGCTATCCCGAGTGCCACCCCGACGCCGAGAACCTTGACGAGGACATCGACAATCTCAAGCTCAAGGTCGAGTCGGGCGCAGACCACCTCATCACGCAGCTTTTCTTCGATAACGACAGCTTCTACGATTTTCGTGACAAGGCTGCCGCAAAGGGTATAAATGTACCGATAGAGGCGGGAATAATGCCCGTAGTGAACAAGAATCAGATAGAGCGCATGGTCACTACCTGCGGAGCATCACTGCCGCGCAAATTCGTCAAGATAATGCAGCGCTACGAGCACAACCCCGAGGCTCTGCGCGACGCAGGCATAGCCTACGCGATAAATCAGATAGTCGACCTTGCGGCGAGCGGCGTTGACGGCATACACCTCTACACGATGAACAACGCCTATGTAGCGCAGAAAATAAGCGAAGCCGTGAGCGGTATAATCGAGGCATGATGACGCTCGAACCATTATTGAAGGCGGAAGCGGCGCGTTATATGGGCGTGAAGGGCGAGCCGGACGAGGCAGTGCTGGCTCTGCTTGATAAGTACGAGCCCATAGTCCGTGTGAAACTCCGCCCCGCCTACGTCTACAGGGAGGCGGCAGTCAGCTTTACGGCTGAGGGAGTGCATATCGCGGGCATGAACGCCGTCCTCACGGGTGAGGACGTACGCCGTCACCTTGCGGGCTGCGGGCGTGCAGTACTGCTTGCGGCGACAGTCTCCGCAGAGGCTGACAAGCTCATACGCCAGACCGCCGTGACGGATATGGCAGCGGCTCTGGCAGTGGACTGCCTGTGCAGCGCGGCTGTAGAGCAGGTCTGTGAGCGCGCCGAGGAGGAGATATTCTCCGAAGTGGAGGCTCCCTACAGGACGTGGAGATTCAGTCCGGGCTATGGAGACCTGCCAATCGCGCTCCAGCGGGACTTCCTGCTTGCTCTGAATGCACAGAGACGCATAGGACTGACGGTCACGGAGAGCTCGCTGCTGGTGCCGTCAAAGTCCGTGACGGCTATAATCGGCATATCGGAGGAGCCTTCCGAGTCTGAGCTGAAGAGAGGCTGCGAGAGCTGCAATATGCGTGGAAGATGTGCATTCTCCGAGAGTGGAGGATGCGGAAGAAAGAACTGAGGCAAAGGGAAGTTTACATCTGCCCTTTGCCTTGTTTTTTTGCGCTGACCGCAAGTTGACAGATGATTTTTTATCAGTGAGGTATGGTGTGTTGAAAACTGTTCATATTTTTGTAACTATTCAGCCCTGAAATACAGCAATATCACAAGAAATCGCCAATATTTATATGGATTTTGGATATTGACAGGCGTTATTTTAAAATGATATAATATATGTGCAGCATTGATAATAGGATAATTGCGGTCATTGGCAGACCGCTATGATCAAAAGAACACACCCACAGCCTGTTGCGTACAGGCAATGACTAAAAAGGAGTTAATCAGATGAAAAGGACTATTGTATTCATTTCTGCTCTCCTCATGGCGGCTGCGACCCTCTCGCTGACTGCCTGCGGAGATGGTGGCTCATCGTCCAACCCTTACGCTGATGTTGACGTAGACCAGAGCGTCAGGGACGAGGTAAATGCGGCTGCTTCAAGCAGCGACCTCCTCGAGGAAGCAGAGCTCGAGAACAAGACCATCAAGTGGATGGCTACATGGGACATCAACCCCGACGCCTCAGGCAAGAACAAGCCTACAGAGCTCGTTGTATTCGAGGAGAAATACGGCGGAAACATCGAGTATCATCAGGTCACATGGGAGAACCGCTACGAAAAGCTCGCTGAGGCTATCAGCAGCGGCGAGGGTATCGATTTCTTCTGGGCAGGCGATATGGATGCTTTCCCCAAGGGCGCTGTGAGAGGAATGTTCACTTCCATCGATGACTACATCGACTTCAGCAAGCCGCTGTGGTCGGATGTAAAGGAAATGAACGACAGTATGCTCTGGAACGGCAAGCACTACCTCGCAATCGTGCAGTCCACAGGCGATAAGGTAGGCGTAGCATACAACAAGAAGACTATCGAGGAGGCAGGTCTCGACGACCCCGCCGACCTCTACTACGACGGCAAGTGGGACTGGAACTCGTTCGAGTCCATGCTCCAGAGCTTCGTTGACGTCGACAAGCAGCACTACGGCATCGACGGCTGGTGGTTCGAGTTCGGACTTATGAACACCACAGGCATTCCGCCCGTAGGCATCAAGGACGGCAAGCTTGTCAGCAATATAGGCGACCCCGCTATGGAGCGTGTGCAGAACTTCCTGTACGACCTCAACCAGACGGGCTGCATCGCGATCGGCGTTGGCGACTACGGCTGGACTGCTCATCCCGAGTTCGTCGGCGAGGGCAAGGTCCTGTTCTATCCCGTTGGTCTGTATGAGTTCTACACCTCGCCCGACCAGTGGAAGGAGAAGTACGGCGATGATGCCTTCTTCGTTCCCATGCCTAAGGACCCCGAGTCTAAGGACTATTATGTTCCCGTTGGTATGGAGGCTTACACCTTCGTAAAGAACGGCGGCAATCCCGAGGGCGTCGCAAGATACCTCGATTGCAAGCGCTTCTCAATAATTGACGAGGACACAAAGGCTGTTTCCGACAAGCAGTTCCGCGAGGACTATGGCTGGACACAGGAAATGGTGGATATGCAGCACGAGATGCAGGAGCTCGCAGACGAGAATGCATTCTTCGACCTCTCATCGGGCGTATCGAAGGACTGCGGCGACCTACTCGACCAGAACCTACGCAACACTGCAAGAGGTACACCGTGGAACGAGACATATGACGCTATATACGCGACAGTGCAGACATATATTGACGAGATAAACGAGAATCCCATCGTCAGTGAGTGAGTCTGACGGCATTTGAACGGAAGCTGCAATATTCAAGCTTATATAATTGTAAGAAACAGCTAACATTTTGAAAATGTCTTGCAAACAAACAAATATTATGATATAATAATTTAGTCAGAAGAGTATGTTTGTCAGAAAGGAGGGTATGAAGTATGGAGACAGTTCTTGTAACGGGCGGTTGCGGCCTCATAGGTCAGCATATCTGCTCGGGTCTGCTCAAGAAAGGCTTTGCCGTGGTTTGCGCTGATGTAGAGGCAAACCCATATAATGAGGGAAAACTGAATTACACTTTTGTACAGGTAAATCAGACAGATAAAAACGGTTATGCCGAGATATTTGAGAAATACGAGATAAGTGTTCTGATTCATGCCGCTTGCACAGTTGATAATGATTTTGGTCCTATCGTTACTGATAAAGAGCTTGATATAGCCAAACAGTGTGATAAATTCATATATCGTTATGCTATGACGGAAAATGTGCGAAAGGTCGTGCTTTTAAGCACCTATCAGGTATATGATTTCCCCAAGACCCGTGAGCCTATCAGAGAAGACTCCGACTTGAAGACCAATACCAATTATGCGGTGCTGAAGTACAACTCCGAAAAGACTCTCATATCCGAATTGCAGCACCATAAGGAAGTTATGTGCTGTATCACGAGAGTTGCTCCCGTGTATACCCTGAATTTCACCGATAACCTTGTGGCGAAGATAACCGACCCCAAGGACGGCTCGAAGTTCGTATCGGGCAAGGGACAGTACGGCTTCCAGCTCTGCTGTGTACACAATCTGGTAGACTTTATCCTCTGCTTCGTAAAGAATGCCGACGATATGAAGGACGCAGGCATATACAATATCAGCGACAAGCTGCTGACTACCGCTGCTGACATCATAACGTTCATGCGTGAGAATCACCACCTCGGCACAGTTGTTCAGAAGTCGGGCGGTGGAGCTATGTCCAAGCTGAAGGGCATCTTTGGCGGCGGTAAGGACGAAAAGACGAATTACCGTTATCTGGATATGGCAAAGCTCGAGTATAACAATATGCTTGATACCACGAAGGCGTCAAAGCTGACGAGCTTCCGCTGGGACATACACAATACAAAGTAATGCAAAAGCCGCTTCGTTTGAAGCGGCTTTTTTCATTATTCCACCACCGTGTAATTATCGGCGGCATTTTCTTTTGTTGCGTGCTCGGTGACGCTGAGCACCTTTACCTTGAGAGGCTTAGTGCCCATATTTATCTCGATGATGTCGCCGCCCTTCACATCGTACGAAGCTCTGGCGACCTTGCCGTTTACGACTATTTTCTCGGCGTCACAGGCTTCATTTGCAACGGTGCGGCGCTTGATGAGGCGCGTTACCTTCAGGTATTTATCGAGTCGCATAGTTTTCCTCCAAAATAAACGGGGCGGAAATAATTTCCGCCCCTGAGTGATTACTTCTTCTTTGAAGTCTTCTTAGCGCCCTTCTTAGCGTTAACAGCTTCCTTGAGGCCCTTGCCGGCCTTGAAAGCGGGAGCATTGCTGGGCGGGCAAACCATCTTCTCCTTAGTTCTGGGGTTGATGCAGGTCTTCTTGTCTCTCTTGCGAACCTCGAATGTACCGAAGCCTGTGATAGCAACCTTGTCGCCCTTTACAAGAGCTTCCTCGATTGCAGAGAGAGTAGCCTCGAGAGCAGCAGCAGCGTCCTTCTTAGTGCAGTTTGCTTTATCTGCGATTGAATTGATGAGTTCTGTTTTAGTCATTTGAGTGTTCCTCCGTTATAATTTTTTTAGCTTTGTCCCAGTAAATATCGAGCTCTTCGATCGGAAGGTCTTTCATATCGTGACCTTCCTCACTGACCAGCTGCTCTGTTACAGAGAACCGCTTGATAAACTTGTCCGTGGAAGCCTTGAGAGCGAGCTCGGCATTAACGCCGAGGTGACGGGCAGCATTCACGCACGAGAAGAGCAGGTCGCCCATTTCTTCCTCGATATTCTGCGTATCGCCCGCGGCAACAGCTCTTTCGAGCTCCGCCTTTTCACTGTCTATGCAAGCCATAGCGTCCTTGGCGCTGCGGAAGTCCATACCCGCGCGCATTGCGCGTTTACCGACTTTCTGCGCCCTCATGAGCGACGGGAGAGACTTAGCGACCTGATTCAGTGTATCGGTGTAGGTCTCCTGACCCTTTTCGTCCATTTTGATAGCGTCCCAGTTCTTCAGCACCTCTGCGGTGGTATCGGCTTTGACCTCGCCGAAAACGTGGGGGTGACGAAGAATGAGCTTCTTGCATATCTCGTCACAGACGTCGTCAAACCTGAACGAGCCTGCTTCCTCCTCTATCCTGCAATGGAAGACCACCTGCAACAGTACGTCGCCGAGTTCTTCCCTGAGCAGGGAGGTGTCTCCGAGATCGATAGCTTCTACAGCTTCGCAGGTCTCCTCTATAAAGTCGCTTCTGATAGAGCTGTGGGTCTGTTCTCTGTCCCAGGGACAGCCGCCCTCGCCCCTCAGTAACCTTACGATGTCGAGCAGATCACTGATAGTGTAGTTATCTTTCTGCTGATATTCGACCATGGGATTAGCACTCCTCTAATAATACCCCAAAATTCGCGAAAAATCAATATATTTCGCAAAAGTTTGTGCTTTTTGCAGAATTTTGTGGGTGTTTTTTATATGTTTTGCCTAAAGAATCCGCGCATTTAGGCGGTTTCAGCCGTTTCAGAAGGGTCTGTCGACGAAACCGACCTTGTGATACGCTTTGGAAACTATGCGGCTGGATATCTTCATTGCCTTTTCCGCACCCTTTGTGTAGCAGTCCTTTAGGTAAGCCTTGTCGTTGATGAGACGGGCGAACTCGGTGCGGACGGGCTCAAGGCTGTCTGCGACTGCCTCGCCTACCGCGAGCTTGAAGTCTCCGTAGCCCTTGCCTGCGAACTCAGCCTCGATAGCGGCGTAGTCCTTGCCTGTGACGCAGGAGTAGATAGACATAAGGTTGTTGATACCGTCCTTGCCCTCGCGGTAAGCCACCTCAGCCTCGCTGTCGGTGACCGCACGCTTGAACTTGCGGACAATGGTGTCCTTGTCGTCGAGGATGAGGATGCACGCATTTACGTTCTCATCGGACTTGGACATCTTCTTTGTCGGGTCTTGCAGGGACATTATCTTTGCTCCTACTTCGGTTATATACGGCTCGGGGAGCTTGAAGAAGTCGCCGTAGCGCTGGTTGAAGCGCTGAGCGATATTTCTTGCGAGCTCGAGGTGCTGTTTCTGGTCGACGCCTACGGGCACGAGGTCGGCGTTATAAGCGAGGATATCCGCTGCCATAAGGGACGGATAGGTGAACAGACCCGCATTGACGTCGTCGGGGTGCTTCTGGCTCTTGTCCTTGAACTGTGTCATACGCGACAGCTCGCCGAACTGCGTATTGCAGCAGAGCAGCCAGTTGAGGTCGTTGTGGGTGTGGGCGTGGCTCTGAATGAAGAGGATAGACCTCTCGGGGTCGAGACCGCACGCCATGAGCAGCGCATAAGCCGCGAGAGTATTCTGGCGGAGCTTTGCGGGCTCCTGCTTAACGGTTATAGCGTGGAGGTCAGCAACGCAGTAGATGCAGTCAAACTGCTCCTGAAGCGGCCCCCAGTTTCTAACAGCGCCGATGTAGTTGCCGAGGGTGAAGGTACCTGTAGGCTGGATCGCGCTGAAAATGAGCTTTTTCTCGTCCATGTGCGGTACTCCTTACTTGCCTGCCTTGCGTGATTCCAGGTCATCTCTGAGCTGGCAGCTTCTGAGCTCTGAGAGAACGCGCTGATAGAGCACATAGAGCGAGCGCTTCTCGGGCTCAGTCTCGGGGATGAGACCGGGCTGGAACTCGACCTTGTAGGTGCCGTTCTTGGTGAGGAGGTATACGAACTGAGTCCTGCCCTTGGGGAGGTCGAACTGCTTGGTCTTAGTAGCCTTGGGGATGATCTGGGCAGCGTTGACAACGAGAGCGTTTGCAGCCTGAACAAGGCTTCTGTACTTCTGGGAAGCACCGACATACTCGCCGCCGTTGTTGAAGTAGAGGTTAGCCGCACCGTTGATGAAGCATACCATAGTTGTGAGGATATTGCCTGGCATGGGCATATCGATCACCACACCGTAAACGTCGTTCTTGCCGAACTTCATCTCGAAGAAGTTTGCGGGGAAACTGAGAGCCTGAGCTCTTGTCATGAGGTATTTCTGAGTAACAGGGTATCTGTCTGAAGTTGCCATAGTTTTTATTTCCTTTCAGTGTTTTGTTGTTAGTGTAACATAGCGGGGGACGACATCCTCGAAATCCCGCCTGTTTTATCATCAGTCGAGCATTTCGCGTGTCATACGGGCGAGTATCTCCATGCCCTTTTCGATCTGCTCGTTTGTGGGAGTCGAGTAGTTGAGGCGGAAGGAGTGGCTGACCTCGCCCTCCTTGATGCTGAACGAGTTGCCGGGGACTACCGCTATCTTGTACTCCTGAACAGCCTTGGTGCAGAAAGCGTTCATATCGCAGTTCTCGGGGAGGGTACACCAGATAAAGAGACCGCCCTCGGGCTTTATGTAGCTTATCTGTTTGGAGAAGCCGCCGTCGATGTAGCTGCACATGAGGTCACATTTCTTCCTGTAAATGTCGCGGAGTCTGTTGAAGTGAGCCTCGCGGTCAACGGTAGTCATGAAGCGGTGCGAAACGACCTGTGCCCAGATATTGGAGTGAACATCCGCCACCTGTTTGCAGACAACTATCTTCTGGATTATCGGTGCGGGAGCCGAAACATAGCCTGTTCTGAATCCCGATGAGATGAGCTTGGAGAATGTGCTGGAGTAGATAACTCTGCCCTCGGTGTCGAGGCTCTTTATCGTGGGGATGTTCTCGCCGGCGAAACGGAGCTCGCCGTAGGGATCGTCCTCGAGGATAATGAAGTCGTATCTGCACGCGAGCTCGTAAACAGCCTTGCGCTTAGCGAGCGACATCGTGCGCCCCGTGGGGTTCTGGAAGTTGGGAATGAGGTAGAGGATCTTCACATTCGGCTGAGTTTTGAGCGCGTCCTCGAGCTTAGCGAGGTCGATGCCGTCATCCTCCATATCAACGCCGACGAGGTTGACATTGTAGGAGCGGAACGCGTTGAGAGAGCCGATGAAGCTCGGCGACTCCACGAGCAGGGTATCGCCCTCGTTGAGGAGCACCTTGCATGAGAGCTCGTTCGCCTGCTGACCGCCCGACGTGATGATGAGGTCGTCGAATTCCTTGTGGAAGCAGCCCTTTTCGGTCATCCAGCTCTTGAGGAACTCACGCAGGGGAGTATAACCCTCGGTGACGCTGTACTGGAGCGCGAGGATAGGGTCATCGCGCAGGAGCTCCGCGGAGATCTCAGCGATACGCTCCTTTGGGAAGGCTTCGGGAGCGGGGTTGCCCGCGGCGAAGGAGATTACCTCGGGGTCGGCGGTGAACTTGAGTATCTCACGAATAGCGGAGGCTTTCAACCCGCTGACCTTATCGGAAAATTTATATTCCATATATGATTCGTCCTTTCGATTAGTCTTAAAGCAAAATAAGCCAACTAACATTATACCATATAATTACAAAAAAAGCAACAGCCGCGGGGGAGAAATTTCCGTTTAGTTTATGTATACCGCGAAATCGGCAGTGCTGACACCGCACTTATACCATAATAGAAAAAGCAACAGTAACGGTATATTTTTGCTTCACTGCTGATAATAAGCGGAATATCGGCAAAAGCTCTTGATTATTCACAGCTTGTGGTGTATAATGTATTTACAATACCATATGAGGAGGTCATGCGGTGAGAATGAAAAAGCTACTCTCAGCAGCGCTTTCGCTTGCAATAGCGGTCGCAGCTTCGGAATATTACTTCATTAGGAGCTCTGTACTGTCCGGCGGCGGACAAACTGCTTATGCATATAATGAAGGTGCGGAAAATCCGTATAATAAACAGGATGATAAGATAGTTGAGTATGACGGCAAGAAATGGGTACAGCCGGCAAACTGGAACGAGCCGAGGATAGACCCTCGTGACTATACCGGCGGTGTAATGCTGTTTTTAGATAAGATAGGGCTTGAGCCCGAGTACGCAAGAGGCAAGGTCCAGCGCGTATATTTCAGCGCGGTCGGTATCCAGGAGCCGGTTAACATGGTCCGTTTCCACATGTTTTATGATACGCGCCTGAAAGTGAAGGTGAATTCTGACGGAAAACCGGTAACGAACGGAAACGTATTCAAGGACTTCACAACGGATTCGGTCATGGTTGAGGAGGGGCAGATAGAATACTATGCCTATTCGGATACAGCCGTTTCCGGAAAAGGGAGCATTTTCACGGTCGATTTCATAGTTCCCGAAAATGCAGGGCCGGGTGAGGTGTACCCGTTCGGTATCGAATTTGTAGAGGATAAAGTAGGACCTGACCTGTTCATCAACAAAGCACAGGATGAAGCCGGGAAGATTCAGATGACATATGTATTCACAAAAGGCCTGCACAGCGGATATATCAGGACGCACGGCGAGAAGCCCAAGCCTCCGCCCATGTTCGGCGACCCAAACGATGACGGCAGGGTCGATGCCAAGGATGCGACATTCGTGCTCAAGGAGTACGCACTGCGCTCCACGAACGTCGAAGCAGAGCCTCTCCCGACGGAGATAAAGAATGCCGCTGACGTTAACCTGGACGGCTTCGTTGACGCGAGAGACGCCTCGACAATCCTCGCCTACTATGCATACCTCTCCACAGGCGGCAAGGATGAACTTGAGGTCTATCTCGGGTATGTGTGATTAACGTTCCCGATACCTTGACTTGAAAGAATAAAACCGATAGTAGGGGCGGATTCGCGTGTCCGCCCGCAAAAACTGACCGCATGACGGGCGCTTTCCGAGCGCCCGTTTTCATATTCCCGCGCCCCGCGGCATATCCTGTAAGGAATACGTTCGGGAGGCGCGGCGATGAAGAAGCAGAACATACTGAAAGGCTCGATAATACTGATGATATCGGCGGTGGTGGCGAAGGGCTTCGGGGCGCTGTTCAAGATACCGCTGACGAACCTGCTGGGCGGCGTGGGCATGAGCTATTTCAGCTGTGCGTACAGCCTTTTCCTGCCCGTTTACGCACTGACGGCGACGGGCTTGTCCTCGGCGGTGGCACGCATGACTGCCCAGAGCTCCGCCATCGGAATGTACGCGAATATCCGCCGCATACGGAGCACCGCCCTGCTGCTTTTCACGGGAGTGGGACTCCTCGGGAGCGTGGCAGTGTTCATGCTTGCGTACCCGTTCAGCCTGCTGTCTACAGGCGGCGCAGAGGCAGTCCCCGCGCTGATGATGATAGCTCCCGCGGTGCTGTTCGGCTGTATCACGGCTGTGGAGCGGGGCTGCTATGAGGGCATGAGCAATATGTACCCGACCGCACTTTCTCAGGCGGCGGAGGGCGCGGTAAAGGTCGCAGCGGGACTGTGGCTGTGCAGCTTTGTGAATTCCCACGGCAGCGCGGTAATGGCGAATTTTCCTTCCGTGACCGACACACGTGCGCTGTCGGCTGCGGCGGGCATACTCGGAGTATCGCTGTCCTCGCTCGGAGCGGTGATGTTTTTCGCGGTAATGGCGCTTTTCCGCCGACCTCTCCGCGGAGGCGAGGAGCATATTCAGTCCCGCCGCGAGATAGCCCGCGAGCTCGCGCTGACGGCTCTGCCGGTGGGAGTGAGCTCAGTGGTCACGAATCTGACTTCGCTTGTGGATATGTGGACGGTGATCGCCTGTATATCACGGTTTGGCTGCGGCAGGGGAGTACCCGCGACGGTCGCGCCCGAGGATGTCCCGAATTTCGTCTACGGCTCATTCGCGGGGATAGCGCTGACGGTGTTCAACCTTGTGCCGTCGGTGACGAATATGCTTGGCAAGGGAGCTCTCCCGACGATAACGGCGGCGTGGTCATCGCGGGACAGAGCCGCCCTTGAAGCAGGAACGTCGCAGGCTCTCGTGACCGCGGCGGCGATAGCGGTGCCGTCGGCATTCGGACTCGGAGTCCTCGCCCCCGAGGTGCTGCACCTGCTGTTCCCGCTGCAAAGCGACGAGGCAGAGTTGTGCATATCAACTCTGCGGCTGCTTATGGCGGGAATGGTCTGCCTGTGCCTGTCGTTCCCTGTATTCAGCCTTTTGCAGGCGGTTGGCAAGCCCTCGGCACCGCTCAAAATAATGCTTGTGGGGACAGCCGTGAAGCTTGCGGGCAATCTTGCGCTTGTGCCTCTCATCGGAGCTGACGGAGCGGCGATATCGACCTCGCTCTGCTACGCTGTGATACTGGCGGTCTCGCTGACCGTATACGTCCGCGTCACGGGGACTGTTCTGCCCGTCGGAGCGCTGCTGAAGGTGCTCTACGCGGGAGCTATGTGCGGCGGAGCAGTGTATCTATCGGAAGGCATATGCACCCGCGCAGGAGCGTCAGGGCTCATCGGCACGGCAGTCTCCGTTACGGCGGGAGCGGTGATGTATCTTGTCTCGCTGGGACTGCTCTCGCTGAAAAGACCTAAGAGGCAGGCATTGCGCGATACTTGACATGAGCGGCTCTGTTGTGGTATACTAAGGGAGCGCAAATCGCGCCTATCCACATCTGAACGGAGGCTCATATAATGAGAAAATATAAACTTACCGCACTCCTGCTCTGTGCAGCTATGGCAATATCGGCAGCATCAGGCTGCTCTGACGATACGGGCAGCAGGTCTATGTCCGTGACCTCGCAGTCGACAACCGTAAACCAGAATAACGAGGGACGAGCAGACCATGAGGTCAGCGCCGCAGTTTCCGAGAAGGCGAGCGCCAACAAGACGGGCTTCACCCTCAACAGGGTCATCGACGCAGGCAACCGCAACGAGAAAAACGAGCGCTTCATCTATCTCGATGTCACAATCGACAACACCACCGACAAGGAGTACGAACTCAACATACTCAACAACTTCTATCTGCTTCTCAGCGACGGCAGCGAGATACACTACCATGTAGGCAGCCAGCTCTATGCCACGAACAATCTTGACGGCTATATCCCCAGCCCGTTCACTGTTCCCGCGAGCGGACAGTTCAGCGGTATCATTGGCGGCTTTGCTGTAGGAGAGGACGTGAAGGACTTCACGGTATGCTTCTTCCCGACACTCAATGAGCCTGACAAGACACCCGACGTCATCAAGGTAGACATTGCCGAAAGCGATATCACGGTACTGACTCATTCGACGTGACAACAAACAAAAGAAAAACGGCTATCCGAAAGGATAGCCGTTGATTTTTCATGTATCGTGTCAGAATTACTCAGCAGAAGGAGCGCCTACGGGGCAAACACCTGCACAAGCGCCGCACTCTACGCAAGCGTCAGCGTCGATAACGTATTTTCCATCGCCTTCTGAGATAGCGCCTACAGGACACTCACCTGCACAAGCACCGCAGCTAACACAATCGTCTGAAATCTTATATGCCATAATTAAAGCACCTCCGTAGAATATTCGGGAGCTTCCGCTCCTCTGATTTCTATTTTGACATAAAGGCAGAGAAAAATCAAGACATATTTGTTAGCACGGACTTACAAAATATGTATTATAGCCTTTTCTGCGTTTTTTTGCAGAAACTTAGACATTTGTCAGCCGTTTGTCAGCGGTGCTTGACTTCATCTTCGCGATATGGTACAATATAGGTTGGCTCGAAAGGGTCTGCATAAGCGGGCTCTCGGCTATGGAAGGAGCATAACGATGAAAGATATAAAAAGGCTGCTTGCGGCAGCCGCAGCAGCTGCGGTTTTCGGTGGTGCGGCTGTGTCCTGCGAGGACAACAAAAACTCTGAGGACAGCATAGCGGAAATAACCTACGAGACTGAGCCGACGACAGAGGGAGCCGCCGATGTCAGCGGACAAACGATAGTATGGCTCGCGGACTACGACCTCAATCCCGAGAACGGCAGTCCGCGTTCGACAGCGCTCTCGCTCTTTGAGGACGTATACGGTGCAAAGGTGAAGTTCGAGTTTGCATCTCCGGGCGAGAAGTACGACAGGCTTTCCGAGATGATAATTTCGGGCGAGCAGGTAGATATGGTTCCATATGAGGAGGGCGTATTCCCGAACGGTGCGCTAAATGAGCAGTACGAGCCTCTCGACCCGTATTATGAAAACATGGGCATGGGTGAAGAAGGCCTTTGGGACGAAATGTCTGACGTGATAGAGATGTTCGGGTATAACGGCCAGCACTATGTTGTGCCGTATGCCCTTACCGATCCGCAGGTGATCATATACAGCCGCAACATAATGAGCGAGCAGGAGCTTGAAGACCCGTATCAGCTCTACCTCGACGGCAAGTGGGACTGGAACAAGCTCATGGAGCTCATGGAGGGGTTCGTTGCAAAGGCACCCGAGGGCAAAAAGCGCTATGGCATATGCGGCAGCTGTGGACAGGCACTTCTTCAGTCCACAGGACACACCGTGGTAAACTACAACGGCACCGAGTTCACGAATAATATCAGCGACCCCGCGATAGAAAAGGCGGAGCTCTTCATGCAGGAGATAGCTTCGAAGGGGTTATACCGTTCCGATTGGGAGAACTATTACCCGACGAGCCACGATACACTTTTCTATGCTATGGGAGACTGGGCACTCGGGGAATCCAATGCGATGAACCCGAATTCGGACATCATGGCAGTACCTTTCCCGAAGGCTCCCGATGCGGATAAGGAATACCTCTGCTGCAACTACGATGCGAAGATGCTTGTGAAGAACTCGACCAGGGGCGCGGCTGTGGCGGCATATATCAAGTGTGAGCGCGTGGCGGCTGCGCGGGACGAGTACAAGTCGGCAGAAAAGCAGGCTGCTCTTGCGGAGATAAAGACGGCGGGAGGCAAGACCAAGTCCTTCGTTACCGAGGAACAGTACGACTTATTGCAGTCGCTTCTCGACCCGAGCAAGAGGACGCCGCTTCTGGACTTCGGCTACGGCATGGGCGCGAGGATGTACGGCGAGGGCGATTATAACTACGAGACCCGCGGCGTGATGAACAAGCTCACGAGGTCGCTGCTCGAGGGCGAGCCTGCGGCGGATTCGTGGGAGACTCTCCGCGATTCTTGCAGCGGAGTCATCGACGAAGAGGTCGGAAGATTCAACTCATAAGACCTGCGGAACGCCGGCGAGGCGTTCCGCTTTTAGTTTAGGGCAGTGTGTTACACTTTTTCTTGTGCAAAATCAACAAATCGCAGGAAAAATTTACAGCAATGTGTAAAAATTTCTGAAAGTGCGTGACTTTTTTAAGTGCTTGTGTTATAATGTTATCAAAGGAATGCTCCTTTGTTAAGATATAAACATAAAGGAAGGAAAAAAGTATGGACAACAGAAGACGTGTTACACGTAAGGTGCTCAGACAAAGGCAGTTGGCGGCGCTTGCAGTCATAGCGTTCGTTGTGCTGATGTTTGTCGTGCTTCTCGCTAAATGTACAAAGAATATGGGCGGCGAAAGCGGCTCGAAGGCTGACGCAACGACCACAACCACCACTACCGCCATCGTGACTGAGCCTCCGGTAGAGACTACGACTGAGGTCACCACTGTTGCCGTAAATCCCAAGGCTTCCAACGTCAAGCTCTCCAAGCGCGAGCTCTTCCTCGAGGTCGGCGAGACCGACGTCCCGATAATCCAGAGCTACCCCGATGCAGGAACGGGCGAATCCGACGAGGTGTGGAAGTCTATGGACCCCGCAATAGCCGTCGTTAATGCTTCGGGCTATATCACGGGCGTATCCAAGGGACAGACATACATAATCCTAAGCTTCAAGAACTATCCCGATATAGAGATAGAGATAAAGGTCAATGTCGGCGGTGCGGATACTCCCGCTATCGCGACAACATCTGTGATAGCAGATGACCCGCTTGTCACAACGACTACCACTGTCGCCAATGCGGGACTGGCTTAAAACTGCAAAATCGGTACCGAAAAGAGTGTTCGGTACCGATTTTTTTGTCTGATTTGGATAAATACGCGAAAAAATTGAAAAAACTGCGAAAAACACTTGATTTTTCCATTTTGCCGTGATATAATAGTATACGATGATAGTTAGACTAAAGACCGGAAACTTCCGGTCTTTCGTATTGTATCGGGAGATAACCTCCCGACGGCTATTGAGATGCTATGGAAAGAAAGGAGAAAAGCACCGGATGAAGCTGAAAAAGTTCGGAGGAACAGAGCAGAAGGTGTACGAGCTCGTCAAGCCGATAACCGACGAGCTCGGTTACTACCTCTGGGACGTCAACTACGTCAAGGAGGGCGCGATGTGGTATCTGCGGATATTCATCGACTGCGACGAGGGCATCACTATCGCGGACTGCGAGCGCGTCAACGCTCCCGTGAATGATATCCTCGACGAGACCGACCCCATACCTCAGCATTATATGCTCGAGGTCGGCTCGGCGGGACTGGAGAGGGAGCTTCTCAGAGAGGAACACTTCGCGGTCTGCGAGGGCGACAAGGTAAGGGTGCGCCTGATACGCGAGGCTGACGGAGAGAAGGAGATATGCGCCTACCTTGCGGGAGCCGACAAAAACGCAGTCACTGTCAGGGACGAAAACGGCTCCGAGCGTGTGATACCGCTCGAGGACATCGCATTCGTCAAGCTGTGGTTCGATTTTGAATGAGCCGCAGAGATCAATCAAGTTCAAGGTAAATATAATATAAACGGAGGAAAACACAATGGAAAACTTTTTCGACGCACTTAAAATGCTCGGCGAAGAGAACAGCGTTGAGACTGACCTGCTCATAGAGAAGGTAAAGTCGGCGATGCTCAAAGCCGCCAAGAGAGCATATCCTCACAGCGAGGACAGGATAAGAGTCGAGATAGACCCTGCAAAGAAGAAATTCGCAATGTATATCGTTCAGGAGATAATCGACGATGAGCCCATCGACGAGAACGAGATAAACATCGACGTTGCAAAGACTATCGACCCCAACGCAATGGTCGGCGGAACGATACTCAAGGAGATAGACATCTCCAAGCTCGGCAGAATGGCGGCATTATCGGCAAAGCAGTCAATAAAGGGCGACCTCCGCGAGATAAACCGCGAGCAGATGCTCGGCAAGTTCGAGCAGAAGGAGCACGACTGCATCATCGCGACCGTATCGCAGATAGAGCCCGGCAGAGGCACGGTCACGGTCGAGTATCAGGGCACGGAGCTCTACCTCTTCAAGAATGAGCAGATACCCGGCGAGGTGCTCGAAGAGGGCAAGCAGGTAAAGGTCTACATCACAGGCATCGTAGGCAAGACCAAGAAGCCCATCGTAAAGATATCGCGTACTCACAAGGACCTCGTAAAGCGCCTGTTCGAGCTCGAAGTTCCCGAGATATACGACGGCACGGTAGAGGTCAAGTCAATATCGCGTGAGGCAGGCTCGAGAACGAAGATAGCCGTATGGTCGAAGGACGAGAACGTCGATGCTGTCGGCGCATGTATCGGACCTCAGCGCTCGCGTATCACCGCTGTAGTCAGCGAGCTCAGCGGCGAGAAGATAGACATCATTCCGTGGAGCGAGGACACAGCTGAGTTCATTACAAGAGCGCTCGCTCCCGCACAGGTGCTCAAGACGGTAGTTACCTCCGAGGAGGAGAAGACCTGCACCGTTATCGTACCGAACAACCAGCTCTCGCTCGCGATCGGCAACAAGGGACAGAATGCAAAGCTTGCGGCAAAGCTGACAGGCTTCAAGATAGACATCAAGCCCCAGTTCGACAACCTCACGGGCGACGAAGCTCCCGAGCTCAGCCCCGACTATGTTCCTCCTGTAAAGGAGACATACGAGGAGGATATACCCGAGGAGACAGAGGCTGAGGCAGCTGCGGAGGAAACCGTTGAGGAAAATGATGAAGCCTAAGAAGATACCGATGAGGATGTGCCTCGGCTGTAACGAGATGAAGCCGAAGAAGGAGCTCATGCGCGTCGTGAAGTCTCCCGAGGGCGAGATAAGCCTCGACTTCGTCGGCAAGAAGAACGGCAGAGGGGCTTACATCTGCAAGAGCGCTGAGTGCTTCGATAAGGCGCGCAAGGCTCGCAGACTTGAAAAGGCATTCTCATGCAGGATAGATGAGAGCGTTTATGAGGTGATGTCTGATGAACTCAGAAAAGAAACGGAAAACGGCTGACCTGCTGACGATATGCATAAAGGCAGGCAGGGCGGTAAAGGGCTTTGACAGCTCGATGGACGCAGTCAGAGACGGCAAGGCATTCTGCGTGCTGACCGCAGCCGACGCTTCACCTAAAACTCTCAAGGAAGTGGATTTTGTGTGCGGCAGATACGAGACCGTACACCTCAGGACCGAGCTCGCAAAGGACGAGATGGGACGGCTCTGCGGCAAGGAGACCGCAGTGATAGCCGTCTGCGACAAGGGCTTTGCGGACGGGTTCGTCAAGAAGATACAGAAATAACACCTCAGAAGTGTTGACATAAATAACTACACTTTTACGATAATTGGAGGTACCGCAACATATGGCAAAAAAGATAAAACTGAGCGATGCAGCGAAGGACCTTAACGTCGCTTCGCAGGATATAATTGATTTCTTCGCAGGCAAGGGCGATACGAAGAAGAAGGCTTCAACGGGGCTGACCGAGGACGAGATGAACGTTGTCCTCGAGCACTATACCAAGCTCAACGAAGTGAAGTCCTTCGACGAGTATTTCGCGTCCAAGAGCGACCCGAGACCCGAGCGCAAGGAGGAGCCCAAGCCCGAGAAGAAGACCGCCAAGAAGAAGGAAGCCGAGGAGAAGCCCGCCGTTGAGAAGAAGACAGCGGCAAAGGCTGAGAAGGCAGAGAAGTCCGATGAGGCGAAGGCTGCTGCTCCCAAGAAGGAGAAGAAGGCGGCTGCGGAGAAACCCGCTGCCGAGAAGAAGACAGCGGCTAAGGCAGAGAAGGCGGCAGAAAAGCCCGCAAAGGCTGCCGAGAAGCCCGCTGAAAAGCCGGCACCCAAGGCTGAGCCCGAGAAGAAGGCGGAGGCGCCCAAGGCAGAGGAGAAGCCCGCTCCCAAGGCTGAAAAGCCCGCAGAGCCCGCTAAGAAAGAGCCCGCAAAGGCTCCCGAGCCGCCTAAGGCAGCCAAGAAGCCCGAGAAGAAGAAGGAGCAGGTCAAGGCGCGTGACAGAGGCGAGAGCTCAAAGCTCAACACCAGCTTCTCGTCCGAGACGGCTTCCACGGCAACACAGCGCCGCACAGTCGATACTCGCGGCAGCTACGTAGACCTCGACAAGTACAACGAGCGCTACGACAACATGGCTTCCTCGAACAAGCACAACGAGAACTACAGCTCGAAGAAGCAGAAGATAAACCAGAAGTCCCAGCAGAGGACACGCCAGCAGTTCAGCAAGAAGGAGTCCGAGGCAGAGAAGCTCAAGAGACTCGAACTCGAGCGTGCAAGAAAGCAGCAGCTCAAGGTAATGATACCCGAGAGCATTACAGTCGGCGAGCTTGCAACGCGCCTGAAAGCTACGGCTACCGACGTTATCAAGAAACTCATGGGACTCGGCGTAATGGCTTCGATAAATCAGGAGATAGACTTCGATACCGCGTCCCTCGTAGCTGAGGAGCTCGGCGCAAAGGTAGAGAAGGAGGTCATTGTCACTATCGAGGAGCGCCTCATCGACGACACCGACGACGACGATACGAACCTCCAGCCGCGCTGCCCCGTAGTAGTTGTTATGGGACACGTTGACCACGGCAAGACCTCTATCCTCGACCGTATCCGCAACGCTCACGTTGCCGCAGGCGAGGCGGGAGGCATCACACAGCATATCGGTGCTTATCAGGTAAACGTACAGGGCAAGGACATCACCTTCCTCGATACCCCCGGACATGAGGCATTCACATCAATGCGTGCAAGAGGTGCCAACATCACCGATATTGCTATCCTCGTAGTTGCCGCAGACGACGGTATCATGCCGCAGACAGTTGAGTCCATCAACCACGCGAAGTCCGCGGGAGTGCAGATAATCGTTGCTATCAACAAAATGGACAAAGAGGGTGCGAACCCCGACAAGATAAAGGAAGAGCTCACCAAGTACGACCTCGTTTGCGAGGACTGGGGCGGCGACGTTATATGCGTACCCGTTTCAGCCAAGACAGGTCAGGGCATAGACGAGCTCCTCGAGAACGTGCTCCTCGTTGCCGAGGTGCAGGAGCTTAAAGCCAATCCCGACAGACTTGCAAAGGGTACAGTCATCGAGGCTCGCCTTGACAAGGGCAGAGGTCCTATCGCGACCCTCCTCGTTCAGAACGGCACACTCAAGCAGGGCGACGTCCTCATCGCAGGCACAGCCGTAGGACGTGTCCGCGTAATGACCAACGACAAGGGCAGAACAGTCAAATCCGCAGGACCGTCCGTACCTGTTGAGATAACGGGACTTGCAGAAGTTCCGAGCGCAGGCGACATCTTCAACGCAGTTGAGGACGAGAGGCTTGCCCGCGAACTCGTCGAGCAGAGAAAGCACGAGCAGAAGCAGGAGCAGTTCAACCAGTACCGCAAGGTAACGCTCGACAACCTGTTCAGCCAGATAGCCGAGGGCGAGATAAAGGAGCTCCCGATAATCGTCAAGGCGGATGTACAGGGCTCTGTCGAGGCAGTAAAGCAGTCGCTCGAAAAGCTCTCGAACAACGAGGTAAGAGTAAGAGTCATCCACGGAGCAGTCGGAGCAGTCAAGGAGAGCGACGTAATGCTCGCGAGCGCATCGAATGCTATCATCGTAGGCTTCAACGTTCGTCCCGACCCTGTTGCGGCTGAGAATGCCGAGCGCGACGGCGTAGACATTCGCCTGTACCGCATCATCTACGACGCTATCGAGGAGATATCCACCGCTATGAAGGGTATGCTCGCTCCGAAGTTCCGCGACGTAGAGCTCGGACGCGTAGAGGTCCGTCAGGTATACAAGATATCGAATGTCGGCATGGTAGCGGGAAGCTACGTGCTCAACGGCAAGGTAACAAGAGGCTGCCAGATACGAGTTGTACGCGACGGTATCATCATCGCAGACGACAAGATATCGGGACTGAAGCGTTTCAAGGACGACGCCAAGGAGGTAGCCGAGGGCTACGAGTGCGGTATCAGCCTTGAGAAGTTCAGCGACGTCAAGGAAGGCGATATCTTCGAGGCATACACCGTAGAGGAGTACCGCGAAGACTAAGGAAAGAGAAATATCGCAGACCCGAAGGGAATCGTGTCCCTTCGGCAGGGTGCGGGGACAGCCCGCATCACAGCAATGATAATATAGGGATAAACCAAAAGAAAGCCGAGCAGAACTCGGCGAGAGGAGGATCACATCAATGGATGCAGAGAGAATGAGCAATGCCGATATGATACAGTATTGCAATGAAGCGCTGGCTTGGGAGGATTTCGGACCGATAGACATTTTCTTTTTCGAGTCCGTAAAAAAGATCCTGCTCGGTCAGTGCAGCCCCGTGGAGCAGGAGGAGGATTTCCCCAACGACCTCATGGGAGTGGAAAGACCTGTGCGTGATGTCGAGCTCGAGCCCGAATACGACAAGTTCGCGGACATATACTACGAGGAGGGCGACGAAGAGCTCCCCGACTATACAAAGGTCGAAGCGGACGTAGAGGAAGCCAAGGAAGGCGAGTACTTCGACGGCGAGGAAAAGCAGGAGGAGCAGCACGCCGAGACCGAAGACGGCGGCTTCACCGTAAATATCTGAGAGAGGTAAGCTATGCCTAATTTTAAGAACAGCCGTATGGCGGAGGACATAAAACGCGAGATGACAGCTATCCTGCGCGAGCTGAAAGACCCGCGCATCGACAAGCTGCTCACCATAGTGAGGGCAGATCTGTCGGGGGACATGTCGAACTGCAAGATATATGTCTCGAGCCTTGAGGGCATGGAGCGTACAAAGGAGTCGGTCGCGGGACTGAAAAGCGCGGCGGGCTTCATAAGGAGAGAGCTTTTTCACCGCCTGAAGATGAGAAAATCCCCCGAGCTGACGTTCGTGGCGGACAACTCTATCGAGAGAAGCGCGGAGATAAGCAAGAAGCTCAATGACCTTCTTGATTGACAGATACCGAAAGAGGTGCATCTATGTATCTTGGTTTCAGTGAGACAGAGACCTTCCTGCGCAACTGCGAGGACGCGGTCATAATCACTCACCAGAGTCCCGACGGTGACTGCATCGGCGCAGGCTTCGGACTCAAAGACATTCTTGCGGAGCTGGGCATACGCAGCCGCGTAGTGTGCAGCGACGTTTTCCCCTCGCGCTACGACTTTATGACGAGCGTCGGTGCGGGCGAGGAATTTGAGCCCAAGACCATTATTGCCGTTGATATCGCGGACGTAAAGCTCATGGGCAGGTACGCCGAGATATACGGTGACAAGGTACAGCTCTGTATCGACCACCACGAGTCTAACAGGGACTACGCGGAAAAGACGCTGCTGCGCGAGAAGGCGACGGCGGCGTGCGAGATAATCTACGACCTCGGAAAGTATATGGGCGTGAACATCACCAAGCACTGCGCTATGTGCCTGTATACGGGAATAGCCACGGATTCGGGCTGCTTCCGCTACGACTGCACGACTCCACGCGCCCACGAGATAGCGGCGGAGATGAAGCGCAGCTACGACATCAACTTTGCGAGGATAAACCGCTATATGTTCGAGGTCAAGTCGCTCGGCAGGATGAAGCTCGAGGCAAAGGTCTCGGAGCTCATGGAGGAGCACCTCGGCGGCAAGCTTGCCGTAGTAGCGGTAACGCAGGATATGATGCGTGAGCTCGGCATCAGCCCCGACGAGCTCGAGGGCTTTGCTCCGCTGACGATACAGCTCGAGAATACAGAGGTCGGCATACTCATGCGTGAGCGCGAGCCGAACGTGTTCAAGTGCTCGTTCCGCTCGGCAGACGCGGTCAACGTCTCGACGATATGCCAGACGATAGGCGGCGGCGGTCACGCGAAGGCAGCGGGCTGCACGGTCGAGGGCGAGCTCGAAGAGGTCAAGAAAATGCTGATAGAGACCGTTAGAAAGGCACTCGTCTGATGAACGGCATACTGTGCGTGAATAAGCCGCAGGACTTCACATCGTTCGACGTAGTGGCGAAGCTGAGAGGCATACTGCGCGAGCGCAGGCTCGGTCACGGCGGCACTCTCGACCCCATGGCTACGGGAGTCCTTCCCGTGTTCGTGGGAACGGCGACAAAGGCGTGCGATATCATGCCCGACAACACAAAGAGCTACCGCGCGGGCTTCCGCCTCGGCGAGAGCACGACTACGCAGGACGTCACCGGCGAGGTGCTGACCCGCTCGGATATGGCGGTCGGCGGGGAGGCGCTGAGAGCAGTGATACCCGATTTTATCGGCGATATTATGCAGCTCCCGCCGATGTATTCGGCAGTACAGGTGAACGGACAGAGACTTTATGACCTCGCCCGCAAGGGAGTGGAGGTCGAGCGCGAGCCGCGCCCGATAACGGTTTACGGCATAGACCTTGTCAGCTACGACGAGGGCGCGCGTGAGGGAGTCCTCGACATCTCATGCGGCAAGGGCACGTATATACGCACCATAATAAACGACATAGGCGAAAGGCTCGGCTGCGGCGGAGTTATGACCTCGCTTGTGCGGACGAGCTCGGGCGGCTTCACGCTCGCGGACTGCTTCACATTCGAGCAGATACAGCAGGCACGCGACGAGGACAGGCTCGAGGAGCTGATACTCCCGATAGAGCGCGTTTTCACGAAGCTCCCAAAGCTCAGGCTCGGGGAGGCGCAGACGAGGATGTACCGCAACGGCGTAAAGCTCGACCTTGCCCGCATCCGTGATATAAAGGCAGGCGTGACGGAATACGCAGTCTACGGCAGCGACGGAGCTTTCATCGGCACGGCGCTCGCGGACTTTGAAAACGGCATACTCCGTGTAGCGAAGAATCTGGGGTGAGCAATGGAACGTAAGAAAACAGCGGTCGCGCTGGGACTTTTCGACGGCGTACACCTCGGACACCGCGCGGTGATAGACGCGGCTCTTGCGCAGAGGGAAAACGGGCTGACGGCTACGGTATTTACCTTTGAGCCCGAGTGCGTGCTGCGGAAATCGGGCGGATCTTCGGGCTATATTTACACAAGGACGGAGAAGGAGATACTTCTCCGCGAGCAGATAGGCGTGGACGACATTGTCAGTCCGCCGTTTGAACAGCTTTGCAGTCTCAGCGGCGAGGAATTCACACGTGAGGTGTTAAGCGGGCAGCTGAACGCCGCTTATGTCTGCTGCGGAGACGACTTTCGCTTCGGCAGGAATGCCGCCTGCGGAGCTCGGGAACTAACGGACTACGGCAGGCGATACGGCTTTGCGGTCGAGGTCGTAAGTCCCGTTGAATACGGCGGCAGCGCAGTATCTTCGAGCCGCATAAGGGAGCTTTTGCAAAGCGGCGATATCTCTGCGGCAAATGAGCTTCTCGGCTTTGGATACTTCATAAACGCCGCAGTCACGGACGGCAATCACATCGGACGCACGATAGACTTCCCGACGATAAATCAGGAGTTCGCGGAGGGACAGCTCGTCCCGAGGTACGGCGTATACAGCACATACACAAATGTAGGCGGAAGGGTACTTCCCTCGGTCACGAACGTGGGAGTCAAGCCCACAGTCGGCGGAGTTGACAGACCTCTTGCGGAGACTCACATAATCAGCTACAGCGGCGATCTTTACGGCAAAAACGTCGATGTGAGTTTCAGGAGTTTTATCCGTCCCGAGAAGAGATTCGGTTCGCTCGACGAGCTGAAAGCGCAGATAACCGCAGATATCATAAATTGTTCAAACTAAATTCGCTTTGCTTTCACTATGTTATCACATACGAAGATTATTCTAATAAGTGGATTTTTCTGCCTTAACGGCAGAACCTATAAAAAGATCAGGAGGGTATAACCAAATGATAGAGGTCAGGAACCTTACCAAGCGTTACGGCGACAAGCAAGCCGTCAACGACATCAGCTTCAAGGTCGAAAAGGGCGAGATACTCGGCTTCCTCGGACCTAACGGAGCAGGAAAATCAACAACCATGAATATGCTTACGGGCTATATCTCATCGACTTCGGGACAGATACTCATCAACGGAGTAGACATTCTCGAGGACCCGATAAATGCGAAGTCGAACATCGGCTATCTGCCCGAGATACCGCCTCTTTACGTGGATATGACAGTCGATGCATACCTCGGCTTCATGTACGACCTGAAGAAGTGCAAGCTTCCGAGAAAGGCTCATCTGAAGGAGATATGCGACCTCTGCAAGATAACCAATGTCAGGGGCAGACTTATCCGCAACCTGTCAAAGGGCTACAAGCAGAGAGTAGGACTCGCACAGGCTCTCATCAACAATCCGCCCGTGCTCATACTCGACGAGCCCACAGTCGGACTCGACCCGAACCAGATAATCGAGATACGCACTCTTATCAAGAAGCTCGGCAAGAACCACACCGTTATCCTCTCGTCGCACATACTTCCCGAGATACAGGCGGTATGCGACAGGATAATAATCATCAACAAGGGCGTTGTAGCAGCTGACGGCACAGCTGACGATATAGCCTCAAAGATAACCAACGAGCACAAGATGACACTCCGTATCGAGGGCTCGACGCATACGGCAGAGGACAAGAAGGAGATAGTCGCAGCTCTCAAGCAGCTTGACGGCATCAAGTACGTCCGTGCCGATATGGAGCGCGAGAAGGGCGTATACGACTACGACATAGAGTCGGAGGAGAAGGTGGATATCCGCCGTGCTATCAATAAGCTCTGCCGCGACAAGGGCTGGAATATCCTCATGCTCCAGCTCTCAGACCTCACTCTCGAGGACATCTTCCTCAAGATAACCATGGGCGACATCATGCCGGGCGCGGAAAAGGCTGAAAAGCCCGCCAAGGATAAGCCCAAGTTCGACCTCAACGTCAAGGACGGCGAGCTCGTAGCTACTGAGGTCGCGGAGGAGACAAAGGAAGTTCTCGAGGAGAACCTTCCCGCAGACCGTTCCTTTGAGGACGAAGACAAAAATGAAGGAGGCGAGGAGTAATGGGAGCTATATACAGACGTGAAATGGGCGCTTTCTTTACTTCGGGCGTCGCATACGTATTTCTGACAGTGTTCACACTGCTCTCGGGCATATTCTTTTTCTTCGGCGTTATCACCTCGGGCACTACCGAGACTTCGCCGCTGTTCAGCTCTATGTTCATCGTAGTGCTGTTCCTGATACCGATACTGACGATGAAGCTCCTCAGCGAGGAGAAGAAGAACCGCACAGACCAGGGCTTGCTGACCGCACCGATAGGCTTGTGGTCGATAGTTCTCGGCAAGTATTTCGCGGCTCTCACACTTTATATCATCGCAGAGAGCGTGATCTTCATCTATTCGCTGATACTCGCATACCTTGGCGACGTCGTATGGCCGTCACTGCTTGGCAACTACTTTGCGATGCTGTTCCTCGGAGCCGCATTCATCGCAGTGGGACTCTTCATCTCCTCCCTTACGGAGAACCAGATGGCAGCAGCCGTAGCAAGCATGCTTGCACTCTTCGTGCTCTACCTCTTCGACTCGCTCGCCTCGAACGTGTCGATAGACTTCATCAGAAAGATAATGCTTTCTTTCTCGTTCTATTCGAGATACCTCGAATTCACACGCGGCGTCTTTGATCTTACCGCCGTAGTATTCTTCATCAGCGTTGCCTTTATCTTCAACTTCCTGACGGTAAGGGTGCTCGACAAGAGACGCTGGGGTTAATTGAGAAAGGAAGGTGCAATAACAGATGAGCAAAAACAAAAAAGAAGAAATAGAGAAGGTAGAGAGCGCAGCTGCCGATGAGAGCAGCAAGGCAGGCGCTCCCAAGAAGCGCGGAACAGGCAAGAAGATAAAGTACGGCTCGATGTCGCTGGGCATCGTGGTAGTAGTTATCGCTATCGTGGTGCTTCTCAACCTCATGTGCGGTCTCGTAGTCAAGCGCTACCCCGTAAAGCTCGACCTCACGAGCGATAACAGATATGACCTCTCGGAGGAGTCGATCGACGCCCTGAAGGATCTCGAGAAGGACGTCGACATCGTCGTTACCTGTCCCGAGAGCGACTTTGAGGGGATATCCAACCAGTACAGGTCGATGTACTATCAGTACTACGGCGTGAACGTTGAGTTCCCCTACACCATTATCCCCGAGCTTCTCGACAAGTACAGTATGTACGCAGAGAGCGGCAAGGGAAGCGTCAAGGTCAGGTATGTGGATATCAACAAAGATCCTGACGTGATCGCGAAATACAAGGCTAATTACAGCGGCGAGATAACCGCACAGAGCATACTTCTCTCCTGCGGCGACCGCGTAAAGGTCATTGCGCAGGACGAAGTCCTCGGCATGGTATCGCCGTCCAAGGCAAGCACACAGAACAATATCCAGATGGTATTCAGCGGCGAGAGCACGATAACTTCGGCTATCATGTCCGTAGCTGACTCCAAGCCGATAAAGGCGGCTGTAGTCAGCAAGATGAACGGAAACTATATTGTTGACCAGATAGGCGCGAACATCGCTTCCTCGACAGAGCAGTTCCTCAACAGGAACGGTTATGACTGCACCGAGATCGATATCGCGGCAGATGAACTCGGCGACTACGATATGCTCGTGCTCTGCTGCCCCGCATACGACTTCTCCGATGACATCATCGAAAAGATGACCGACTTCCTCTACAATAACGGTGAGTACGAGAAGGATATGATATATATCCCGAGCCTCGATGCTCTGAACCTCCCGAACATCAGCGAATTCCTCGCTGACTGGAAGGTGCAGATAGACGAGAGCTACATCAAGGATGACAAGAACAGTGTTGCTATCTCGGGACAGCTTTACCCCACAGTAGCGGTAAACGATACCGAGGAGGTAGGCACGCTCCCGAATGAAACGCTCCCGATAGTAGCTCCCTTCGGAAGAACTATCACGGTAGTCGGCAAGAACAACGAGACAGTAATCAAGGAGCTCCTCAAGTCCAACGACACATCGTACACCGCATCTCTGGTTGACGACAGCGATTCGAGCGAGAGAGCGGCATACAACATTGTAGTCAAGGCAAGGAAGGAGACATCGTCGGGTCTCAGTGTATACGGCAGTGACCTCCTCGTGATAGGCAGCCCGTATATGCTCGACAGCACGATACTCTCGAACACCAACACCTACAACAACGCAACAGTTCTCCTCACCGTAATCAACGGTATGTCAGGCAAGGAGAACGGAGCTATCATACCCGAGAAGTCGCTCCAGCAGAACTACATCTCGCCCGACGCGACAGCTCTCAGGGTCATCGAGATAACAGTTATCCTCGTGATACCGTTCATCATCGCCTGCATAGGACTTGTTGTACTGTTAAGGAGAAAGAACCGATGAATAAAACAGCGAAGGGTCTTATAGCGCTCAGCGGAGTGCTGGTACTGCTCGGAGGCGGCTATGCCGCCCTCAGGCTCACCGAGGACAAAGGCGGCGAGAGCGAGAGCTCCTCATCGTCGGAGACTTCGGAGAGCAGTAAGCAGGTCATCATCATAAGTGACGAGGCTCCCGACGGTCCCGACAACCCGAACAGCAATATCGAATACGGCGTTATCAAGACCGTTGACGTCAAGAATCAGACAGACGAGCTCCACGTGGTGCAGAACGGCAAGGGAACCAACGAATCGGGCTCGACCTATACGACATATACACTCGACGGCTATCAGGACGTGACTATGGATAACTCCGTTATCGGCACGCTCGCGAACAACGCGAATGAGCTGACCTCCGAGGATGTAATTGCCGAGAACTGCAAGGACGTCGCCAAGTACGGACTTGCAGATCCGCAGATGACTGTGGATATCAAGTACGAGAGCGGCAAGGAGTTCCGTATGCTCATCGGAGATGAGGCTCCCTCAGGAGACGCTACCTACGTAATGATAGAGGGCGTTGACACGGTATATACGGTAAGAGCTTCAGCGCTCGCGAACTACAAGCGCACGGCTGTTGAATTCGTTGATACTACGCTGCTCAAAGAGCCCGAGGAGATGCCTGTAGTCAAGGAACTGAAGATAGAGCGCGGCGATATCGACTACAACATCGTGATAAAGTACGACGAAAAGGCTGACGACCCCGATTATACGGGCGGAACATCGTCCTCGCACATCCTCGTCGAGCCGACGAAGGCATACCTTGCGGTAGAGCGCTCGAACAACGTGACCACAGGTATGTTCGGACTCAACGCAGCAGGCATTTACAGTGTACACTGCACAGACTCAGACATCGCTGAAGCAGGTCTTTCCGACCCGTTCTGCCGCGTGACTATGAGCTGCGACGACGGCAGCGAGTATGTGCTCCTGCTGAGTGAGCTGTTCACCGACAGTGATTACGGCAAGTGCTGTTACGGTATGCTCGAGGGCGGGAACGTCATCTTTATAATCAGCGAGGACAAGGCACAGTGGACGACCGTTATGCCTGTAGATATAGCCTCGAAGATATTCCTTGCCGCATACGTATGGAACATCTCAGACCTCAGTGTTGAGTGTAATACAGGTGACAAGGCGGAGTTCAAGCTCGCGAAGAAGAATCCCGACGAGAAGAAGGACTCTTACAAGTCCGATGACTTTAACACCACCAAGAACGGCGAGAGTTTCGACAGCGAGCGTTTCCGCCAGTTCTACGGCTTCCTTATCAGCGGCAACGCGGAGAACTTCGCTCTCGGCGAGGAGATACCCGCATCTGCACCTATGGTAAAGATGAAGTACACGGATTCGTATACAGGCGAGACCGAAACACTTGAATTCTACGAAAAGACGTCAATGTCGGCGCTCATCGTCGTAGACGGCGAAGCGAAGTTCACAGTGACGAAGTCGTTTGTTGATACGCTGATACACAACGTACAGATACTCGACACCGACGAAGAATTCAAGCTGACATGGAAATAATTTGTAATTAGAGAACTCGGAGTTCAGAACTCAGGTCGTAGGGGCGGCGTTCCGCCGCCCGCTCCTGAGCAAGCATAATATGAATGGAGGAAAACAGATGAGCGAAAAGTTTTTCACATACAAGGGGTATCCGCTCGTGAGGAACGGCAACCAGATATACTACGGATATATGGCTGACCCCTATGTAATATGGATACAGATACTCGCCACAGCCAAGAACGAGGCAGGCGAGGAAGTCACCTCAAAGGTAAGAGTCGTGCAGATGGACACTAAGGAGCCCGACCCGATAAAGGCATTCGTGAAGAATGCGGAGCGCGAGTGCGGACTCTACGAGGCACTGGACATCGCGAAGGTGTGGCTCGATAAGGCACTGGCAGTATAAGAATGAGAGAGGAGCGAAAGCCCCTCTCTTTTTTTGCCGGCTCAGGTTAGGGCACCGCAGGGCACACCCGTGAGTGTCTTCCCATTAACGAATCGCCCGCGCGGACACCGTGTCGCCGCTCTGCATCAGATACAGCAAATGATTGAACTACAATGATTAAATATTTCTGATTAAAATCTGCTTAAATAAAGCGGGATTTTTCTTTATATGTGCAAAAACAAACTGTGGATTTGGTGAATGCAACGATTTTTTATCCTGTTCATAAAAAGTTCTTGAAATAGTACTTTATCACGACTATAATTAAAGTAGATTTAATCTAAAAAGCTGTTTAGGCATAGCTTAAAAGAACATAATGAGGGATAATTTTATCGGAGGGAAAAAACATGAACAAAGTAATTGGCAAGCTTCTGTCAGCCGTATCGGCTGCGGCTGTCACTGCGGCAGGCGTACCGTATGCCGCTCCTGTACAGGCGGCGGACACCGCCTTCCCGTACACCATCGAGGGTGAGGACTTGGAGGGCGCAGACCTCTGGACCTCCATCTACGAGACGCAGATACCTGATTATTCGGGCGAGGGCTTCTGGTACCTCACGAATGCATCGGGTTCTTTTGAGGTGACAGTTCCCGAGGACGCGATGTACCAGCTCACAGTGCGCGGCGCACAGATACTCAGCGGCGCGGGCGGAGCACGTCAGCAGGCAGTCAAGGTCAACGGCGTGAAGTACACGATACAGGCGGGTTATTCCGCCGAGTGGCGCGACTACGACTTTGGCATGATACGCCTCAACAAGGGCGTGAACACCATTGAATTCATCAACGAATACGGCTACATGGCGATAGACACAGTGACCGTATCCGAGGCGGTGTTCCCCGACCTTTCGAAAGCGACCGATGAGACCTGCGACCCCGACGCTACTCCCGAGGCAAAGGCTGTGATGAAGTATCTGCACAGCGTCTACGGCAAGAATATTCTCTCGGGACAGCAGCAGATATACGGCGGCGGAAACACCATACAGACCACTATCCGCTACGACGAGAACGCCGACAAGTGTACCGACCAGGACGGCGTTGAGTACGAGATAGACCCTGAGAGCTACGACAAGGACGAGCAGGGACACAAGTTCCCGTGGCACTGCACGGGTCCCGACGGACAGGTCTACACCTACAGCTCGCAGAACCGCAACTACACCTACAACAACTACGACCTCGACGTAAATCTCATACACGACCTCACAGGCAAATATCCCGCGATACAGGGCTTCGACTTCGGAAGCTACTGCCCGTGCTATGCATGGGACGACGGCGTTGCGGGAAGAATGATAGAGTGGACGAACGAAAAGGGCGGCATATGCACGGCTTCGTGGCACGTGAACGTCCCCACGACGATGGCAGACTACACCCTCGGCGAGCCGCTCGACTTCTCCAAGACGACATACAGCGAGAGAACTAATTTCAAGACCGCTAACTGCATGGTCGAGGGTACTGTGGAGTACGAGTATTTCCAGCTCTGCATGAAGAACCTCGCGGCAGAGCTGCAAAAGCTCCAGGACGCGGGCGTACCCGTTATCTTCCGCCCCTTCCACGAGGCTGAGGGCAACCCCAGCCACACCGACGACCCGATAGACGGCTCGGGAGCGTGGTTCTGGTGGGCTAAGGAGGGCGCAGTCGTGTACAAGCAGCTCTGGGCACTCTTGCAGGACACCCTCGAGAACGAGTACGGTCTGCACAACCTTATATGGGAGCAGAACCTCTACGCATGGTCGGATTCGTCGGCTGAGTGGTACTCGGGCGATGATAGGGTAGACATAGTCGCATTCGACAAGTACAACACGCAGTACAACCGTCACGACGGCAAGACCTCGGGACCCAATCTCGACGCCGAGGCAGGCATCTTCTACAAGATACACGGCTATGTGAAGGGCAATAAAATGATAGCAATGGCAGAGAACGACTCCGTGCCGAGCATGACGAATATGCAGGTCGAGCACGCCGACTGGCTGTACTTCTGCCCGTGGTACGACACACCCGAGACACCCTTTGTCAGCGGCGATAAGTATCAGGACCACGACGAGCTCAAGGCTCTCTACAACAGCGACTACTGCATCACGCTCGACGAGCTCCCCGCCGACCTCTTCAAGGGCGGCACAGCCCCTGTGAGCACGGCTTCCACATCGCTGACAACGTCCGGGACGACGACCACCACTGCCTCCGCGGCTGCAACAACGGCTTCGGCCTCCGCAGGCAAGGTGACGCTCATCGGCGACGCCAACTGCGATAAGAAGGTGACGGTAGCGGACGCAGTAGCAATACTCCAGTCCTTAGCAAACAAGGACAAGTTCGGGCTCACTCCCGAGGGAGCGGCTAATGCGGACTGCTGTGATGTCGGCGACGGCGTGACAGCGAAGGACGCGCTTGCGATACAGCGCCTCGACGCGAAGGTCATAGACAGCCTCCCCGAGACAACGAAATAACACGGAAAGAGCACCTCTCGGGGTGCTCTTTTTTATTCACAATGCGGAGACAATGTTATTCTTGCTATTTTTTTGAATTTGTGGTATAATAATATATTGTCGGAAAATGTTCGGGGAGGTACTTGGAAGTTGAACGAAAACACCGTGATAATAGACGAAATAAAGCGCCTTCTCGGCGATAAAGAACCCCTTGCGTACGTGCGGAGCTTTGGCTGCCAGCTGAATGTCTCCGACGGCGAGAAGCTCAAGGGGCAGCTCAAAAAAATGGGATACGGCTTTACGGAGGACGAATCCGCAGCCGACCTTATCATACTCAACACCTGTGCCGTTCGCGAGAATGCGGAGGACAGGGTATTCGGCATAGTGGGCAGCATGAAGAAGCTGAAGGAGCAGAAGCCTTCGCTCATCATCGGGATAGCGGGCTGCATGACGGCGCAGAACCATGTTGCGGAAAAGATAAAGAAGTCCTATCCGCAGGTGGACTTCGTGCTCGGCACATCGGCGATAAACGGGCTTCCGAAGCTGCTGCTGGACAGCCTGCGCGGGGTGAAGTTCTCGGCTGATATAGCGGAATACGACGATTTCTCCGCAGAGGCAGAGCAGGTTCGAGAGAGCAGCTTCAAAGCTTCTGTGCCGATAATGTTCGGCTGCAACAACTTCTGCACCTACTGCATAGTGCCGTACGTACGCGGCAGAGAGCGCAGCCGCCGTCCCGAGGACATCATCACCGAGGTGGAGGGGCTCGTGCGAGACGGCTACAAGGAGATAATGCTGCTCGGACAGAACGTGAACTCCTACGGCAACGACCTCGGCGGTGAGATGAGCTTTCCGCAGCTTCTGCGGAGGCTGAACGCTATAGAGGGCGACTTCTGGATACGTTTTATGTCCTCACACCCGAAGGACGCGTCAAAGGAACTGATAGACGCCATATTCGACTGCGACAAGGTCGCGAAGCACCTGCATCTTCCCGTACAGAGCGGCAGTGACGAGATACTGCGCCGCATGAACAGGCGCTATACGGCGGAGAAATACCTCACGACAGTGGACGAGATACGCCGCCGCGACCCTGATTTTTCACTTACGACGGATATAATAGTCGGTTTCCCTGATGAAACAAACGAGGATTTCGAGGCAACTCTTGCTATAATGGAAAGGGTGAGATACGACAACATTTACTCTTTCATCTACTCGAAGCGCACGGGGACAAAGGCAGCGGAAATGCCCGACGGCATATCCGAGGAGGAGAAGGGAGCGCGTATGCGCCGACTTCTCGAGGTGCAGCGCGGCATATCCACGGAGCACTACAAGCGCTTTATCGGCAGACGGTTGCGCGTGCTGGCAGACGATGTCTCGAAGAAGCGCGAGGGCTATGTGACAGGCAAGAGCAGTGAGTTCATCATAGTCGAGTTCGAGGGAGACAGCTCACTGATAGGACAGTTTGTGGAGGTCGAAGTGACCGAAGCGATGAACTGGGCAGTTATCGGAAAAAGGGTATAAAGGAGAATGCTATGAAAAAGTTATTTGCACTTTCATTTCTGACAGCACTGCTGCTCGCAGGCTGCGGAACCGACGAGCCGAGCGACGAGATAAGCAAGCCCGCCCCTGTTCGCGTCCCCACGACGGAGGCGACGACAGAGCCCGAGACGACCACCACGATTGCAACGACCACAAGGGCTACAACTACCAAGGCGACCACCACAGCCGCTACAACGACAACTTATGCGACTACTACCAAAGCTGCGGGCAGCACGGCGACATTCACCGACAGGCTCGATGCCTATCCCGACCTTTACAAGGCGATGGTACAGCGCGTGTGGGATGAGATATACGAGGAAAACGACGGCTGCGTGAGCATAGCCTACGCGCTGTATGACATCGACCGCGACCAGATACCCGAGCTTATCTTAAAGCACGGCACCTGCGAGGCTGATTCCGTGACCAATATCTACACCGTGGGCAATGATGCCAATCTTATGATGGTCAGACAGATCAATGGCAGCCACGCCGTATTTGCGCGCGACGACACAAACGGCGATTTCGTCCTCATACAGGGACATATGGGCGAGATGTCTATGCTGTGGTACACTATGAACGACGAATTCAACCTGTCCCTGCACAAGGAGTACACACACACGCTTGAGGCTGACGAGACCTATGAGGCTATTGAAATGGCGCAGAACGTGTGGAGAATTGACTACATCAGCGCCTACAGCTTCGACAAGGAGAGTACGCCGAAATCTCACATTATGTACGCATACAGTGAGTATGAGGAGATAGACGGTCTGTACCTCGATTTCACCTACAACGGCGGCGCATTCAGATAAAAACGAAAGGAAGAATAGAAAATGGATATTATAGAAATGGCAAGAGAGCTCGGAAAGGCTCTTCAGAATGATGACAGATACATCGCGTATATGCTCGCGAAGCAGGTAAACGACGGCGACGAGGAGCTCCAGAAGGACATCGACAGCTTCGAGAAGATGCGCTACGACCTCAGCATGGAGCTGACGAAGGAAAACAAGGACACCGACAAGGTGAAGGAGCTTGACGAGAACATCAAGGAGACATACAACAAGATAATGTCAAACAAGAACATGATAGTGTTCTCGGCGGCGCAGAAGTCGCTGGAGCAGCTTGTCGGCAATATACAGGAGATAATCACAATGTCGGCGAACGGCGAAGACCCCGCCACCTGCGAGCCCTCATCGGGCTGCACGGGCAGCTGCGCGACCTGCGGCGGCTGCCACTGACTGTAGGGGGGCGCTGCCCACAACGCTCCGCTGTTCCCGATCTAACCACCCGACACGATTTGTAGGGGCACGTATTGCGCGTCCGCAGAAATGCACAGGAAATGACGGGCGAACACTATTCACCCCTACAAGATATATCACCCAACAAAAATGCACTTTAAGGAGAAAAAGATAATGGATATCGACAGAAGCAAGATATCGCCGATGATGCAGCAATATTTCGAGGTCAAGGACAAGTATGCGGACTGCGTGCTGTTCTTTCGTCTGGGCGACTTCTACGAGATGTTCTTCGACGACGCGATTACGGTGTCGAAGGCACTTGAGCTGACGCTGACGGGCAGGGACTGCGGTCTCGAGGAGCGTGCGCCGATGTGCGGAGTACCGTACCACGCTGCGGATATGTACATCAAGCGGCTGATAGATATGGGCTTCAAGGTGGCGGTATGCGAGCAGCTGACAGACCCTGCGGAGACTAAGGGGATAGTTGTCCGTGACGTTATCCGCGTAGTAACTCCGGGCACGCTGACGGATTCGGAGATGCTTGAAGACGGCGCGAACAACTACCTGTGCAGTGTCTATTACGACGAGGCAAACAAGACCTGCGGAGTCGCATCTGCCGATATATCGACCGGAGAGGCGAGCCTGTGTGTGTTTGAGGGCAAGGATATGGAATCCGACGTGATAAATGAGCTCTCGCGGTGCAGACCTGCGGAGATAATATTTCCCGAGAACTTTCTCTCGATGAAGAACGTGGCGGAATTCGTGAAGATAAGGCTTGACTGCGCGGTAAGTCTGCGCGACACGGTCTGCTTCAGGACGCCCGACAGGATAGACTACGTGAAGGAAGTGTTCGGCGTAAAGTCCATGGCGGAGCTCGGCATATCCGAGGACGGTGCGGACTGCTGCGCGGTGTGCGGACTTTTCGACTACATACGCGAGACGCAGAAGACGACGGTATCACGCTTCACGGCGATAGAGCTGATGCAGGGCGACGCATACATGGGGCTCGACCTCAACGCGCGCCGCAACCTCGAGCTTACCGAGACCATGCGCAGCAAGGAGAAGAAGGGCTCGCTGATGTGGGTGCTTGACCAGACAAAGACCTCCATGGGACGCCGTATGCTGAGAAGCTGGATAGAGCAGCCGCTGAAGAGTCCCGCGCGTATAATCGAGCGTCTCGACGCGGTACAGGCGCTCTACAGAAAGAGCGTGACACTTGCGGATATGCAGGCGCTTCTTGAAAGGGTATACGACCTCGAACGCCTGATGACGAAGGTGATGTACAAGTCGGCTACTCCGCGCGACCTCCGCTCGCTGTCTGCAACGGCGATGCAGCTTCCCGCACTGAAAAAGGAGCTTGCGGGACTGAGCGGGAGTTCAAAGCTGCTTGCGCGGCTCGATTCGGAGATAGACACGCTTGACGAGATAGTGAAGCTTGTGGAGAACGCGATAATGGAGGAGCCGCCGATAACCGTAAAGGACGGCGGTGTTATCAGGGACGGCTTCAACGAGGAGCTTGACTCGCTGCGCCACATAATGAACCACGGCAAGGACATAATAGAGGAGATCGAGCAGCGCGAGAAGGACTCCACGGGCATCAAGAACCTGAAAATAGGCTATAACCGCGTGTTTGGCTACTATCTTGAGGTAACGCGCTCGTACTATGAGCTCATCCCTGAGGGCTGGATACGCAAGCAGACCCTCGCCAACGCCGAGCGCTTCATCACCGAGGAACTCAAGAACGCCGAAAACGCCATTCTCGGCGCCAAGGACAAGGCTCTGCGCCTCGAAGCGGACATATTCGCGGAGGTCAGGGATTTCCTCGCGACGAGGCTCGAACCCGTACAGAAGACGGCTTCGGCGGTCGCGGCGGTAGACGTGCTCTGCTCGTTTGCGGACGTCGCCCTCCGCAACAACTACGTAAAGCCGGACATTGCGATAGACGGTGCTATCGACATCAAGGCGGGACGTCACCCCGTAGTGGAGCTCATGCTCGAGGACGAGATGTTCGTGCCGAATGACGCCTACATCGACAAGAAAGCCGACCGCATGGAGATAATCACGGGACCGAATATGTCGGGTAAATCGACGTATATGCGTCAGGTCGCGCTGATAGTATTAATGGCGCAGACAGGCAGCTTCGTGCCCGCTGACTCGGCGAAGATATCGGTCGTTGACAAGATTTTCACCCGTGTGGGAGCGTCTGACGACCTCACCGCAGGACAGTCCACTTTCATGGTCGAGATGAGCGAGGTGTCCGACATACTGAAAAACGCCACCCCCGACAGCCTTGTCATACTCGACGAGGTCGGACGCGGCACGTCCACATTTGACGGCGTGAGCATAGCGCGCGCGGTCGCGGAGCACATCTGCACGTCGAAGAAGCTGGGCTGCAAGACCCTTTTCGCGACCCACTATCACGAGCTGATAGGGCTTGAGAACGAGCTTGAGGGTGTGAAGAACTACAGCATCGCGGTGAACAAGCACGGCGGGACTATACGCTTTCTGCGCAAGATAGTGCGCGGCGGAGTAGACGAGAGCTATGGCGTAGACGTTGCGAAGCTTGCGGGACTTCCGAGCAAGGTAGTCACGAGAGCTAAGGAGCTGCTCGAAGAAATGGAGCGCGCCCATACTGCGGAGCGTACGGCTGCTGTCCGCGATGACGGCGGCCAGATAAGCTTCGGCAGTCTCGGACGCGAGGCGGCACTTGATATGCTCGGGCGCACCAACATCGACGAGCTCAGCGACGCGGAATGCCGCAGCCTGCTCGCGGATATGATAGCAGTTATGGAGAACTGAGCATGCAGGGACGCCCATCGGGCGTCCGCAGACAACAGACACGGTAGCAAACAACATTTGCGAAAGGAGAAATCAATGCCGCAAATAAACGTACTGAGCAAGGAGATATCCGAGCTGATAGCCGCGGGCGAGGTCATAGAGCGTCCCGCCTCGGTAATAAAGGAGCTTGTGGAGAACTCCATAGATTCGGGCGCGACCCATATCACCGTCGAGATAAAGAACGGCGGAACGACGTATATGCGCGTCACCGACGACGGCTGCGGCATGGCGTTCGGGGATGTCCCGACGGCATTTCTCCGCCACGCGACGAGCAAGATAGTTACAAAAAACGACCTTGACGATATCCGCACCCTCGGCTTCCGCGGAGAGGCACTTGCATCTGTATCGGCAGTAGCGAGGGTGGAGGTCATGACGAAACGCCGCGAGGATGAGTACGGCACGCTCTACACGATTGAGGGAAGCGCAGAGAAGTCGCACGAGAAGAGCGGCTGTCCTGACGGCACGACCATCATCATCCGTGACCTCTTCTACAACGTTCCCGCGCGTGCGAAGTTCATGAAGAAGGACGTCACCGAGGCTAATGCGATAAGCAATATAATGCAGAAAATCACGCTCTCACACCCGTCCGTCGCGTTCAAGCTCATACGCGACAACCGCATGGAGTTCAACTCTGCGGGCGACGGTGAACTGTTTTCTGCGGTGTATGCGGTCTACGGACGCGATTTTGCGCGCGACCTCATCCCCTGCGACTACGAGTTCAACGGCATACACGTCAGCGGCTATGTGATAAAGCCGCTCTATTCCCGCAATAACAGAGCATTGCAGAACTTCTTCGTCAACGGCAGATATGTGCGTTCGCGGCTGTGCTCGGCAGCACTTGAAAACGCCTATTCGAATATGATAATGACGGGAAAATTCCCTGCCTGCGTGATGATGATAGACCTCGCTCCCGCCGCAATGGACGTCAATATCCACCCCGCAAAGGCGGAGGTGCGCTTTACCGATGAAAAATCGGTATCGGATGCGATATACTTTGGTGTGAAGAACGCGCTGATGAACGACGGTCTCATCTACGAATTCGAGCTCAAACCGCGCACCGACTGGACAAAGCCCGCTCCCGAGGAGCAGCCCGTTCAGCAGATGTCGATGTTCACACCTGTGGCGGAGATAGCGAAAAAGGAGCAGGAGCTTGCCGTTCCCGAGCCCACAGCGGCAGTGCCCGAAAAGCCCGTATATACGCCGCCTGTGAAGGTCGAGAAGGACAGCACCGAGGTCGTTGGTATACGGCCCTTCGAGCATTTCGGCGAGAGCGGCGTGACGGCTGCAAAGTCCGAGCCTAAGCCGATAGTCCCGGAAACTAAGCCTGTTGAAGCTCCCGAGTCCGTGTCCGTCCCTGCGGCTCCGATAGAGGGCTTCACCTACATCAATACGAGCTCCTTTGCGAAGCCTGCCGCTCCCGAGCCCGTGCAGAAGCCCGAGCCCGCAGATGCCCTGCACGAGGAATTCCCCGATATCAAGGTCATCGGTGAGGTGTTCGGACTCTACGTGATATGCGAGAGCGCTGGCAAAATGATAATGATAGATAAGCACGCTGCTCATGAGCGTATCATCTTCGAGCGCCTGAGAAGCCGCAACTGCCGCCAGTTCAGCCAGAATCTCCTCACGGGGATAAAGGTGCTGCTCACGGCGGAGGAGATAGACGCCATGGAGAGCCGGCAGGAGCTCCTTGCCGACCTCGGCTTCACATTCGATTTCACGCAGAGACCGTGCATTGTCGCGACAGCTGTGCCTACCTTCATCATGGAGGCTGACATAGAGGACATCATCTGCGAGGTCGCGAACAATCTGCGAATGCACAAGGCAGAACCGCAGTCGGGGCTGCTCGACGATATGCTGCACACAGTTGCCTGTAAATCGGCAATAAAGGCGAATGACAAGAATACACCGGAGGAGCTTCAGTCGCTCGCGGAGCAGGTCTGCTACAACGAGAATATCAGACATTGTCCTCACGGACGACCTGTGATGTTCACGATGACAAAGTATAACATAGACCACCAATTCAGAAGGACATAACGACATTTCGGAGGGAGTAATCATGCATTGTCAGGTCAGCAGAAAGCTGATAGTTACGGCAGCGATGTTTGTTGCGGCGTTCGTTGCGGTGACATTTGTTTTTGTGAAGAAGCCGCATCTTGTTAAGAGCAAGAACCGCATTGTGCGTACGGCAGTGATATTCTGCGTCGCGTTTGTGCCCGGAGTCCTTGCGGCTACGGTCTGCGCCAAGGCTGTGACGGAAATATACGCACATGTTTTCGACGGAGACATCACGGTTTCGGAGGAACTGCCCGAAGAAGACGATGAAGAGGAAGAGAAGCGCGCGGCGTAAGCGGCGCGTTTTCAATGGGAAGCAATAAAAAACAATGAGACGCGGGAACAGCTTCCGTTCTGAATGAACTGCCACGTGAAACCGAAAGTTTCACGCAAGCTTTTCAAAGGCTTGCAGGTCAAGGGCGTACCGAAACAAAAGCGGCCCTTCGCAAACAATCCTGTGAATTGTTTGCGAACATAGCAGGTAACGTTTCCACACGATCGGGCGCACGGAATGCGCCCCTACATTTATCGGAGGTGACAAGATGAACAACAAGCCCTTCGTCCTCGCTGTGGTAGGACCGACCGCATCAGGCAAGACCCGTCTCGGCGCGGAGCTCGCGAAGGAATACGGCGGCGAGGTCGTTTCAGCCGATTCTATGCAGATATACAAGGGAATGGACATCGCCTCCGCGAAGCCGACAGAGGCAGAGATGCAGGGCATCCCTCATCACCTCATCGGCGTGATAGACCGCGATATTCCGTTTTTGGCGGCGGACTACGTAAAAATGGCGCGTGAAGGCATCGCAGATATCCTCAGCAGGGGAAAGCTCCCCGTGATCGTCGGCGGAACAGGTCTGTATGTGGATTCGCTGCTCAATAACGTTCAGTTTTCCGAGATGAAAAGCGACCCCGCCTACCGCGAGAAGCTGTACGAGCTCGCTCGCACGCAGGGCAGCGAGGCACTCTACGCCAAGCTCGTACAGGCAGACCCAAAAGCGGCGGAGTCCATACATATGAACAACACCGTGCGTGTGGTGAGAGCACTCGAGGTCATACACCTCACGGGCAGACTTTTCAGCGAGCTCAAAGCCGAGAGCATTGCGGAGGAGAGCCCCTACGACTCGCTGATACTCGGACTGAACGCCACCGACCGAGCCGTCCTGTACGAGCGGATAAATCAGCGCGTTGACGAAATGGTGCGTGCGGGACTTATCGAGGAGGCTCGTGCCGTCTACAGCGAGGGCAACCTCCGCACAGCTGCCAATGCCATAGGCTACAAGGAGCTGATACCCTATTTTGAGGGAGAGATGCCCCTTGACTCGTGCATTGACAAGATAAAGCAGGAAACGCGCCGTTACGCGAAAAGACAGCTCACATGGTTTAGAAGAAATGAACGTATCAGGTGGATAGTTGCAGACGATTTTGGTAAAAATTATGAAATTTTAGAAAATTCCAAAAAAGCTATAGCAAAATACGGAAGAGTATGATATAATGTATTGTGTGTATTTTTATCCTTATGGGATAGGTATGCCCTCTCGCGGACGGCGCTTTGCTGCCGCGGGTATGAAAAACTACAAAGGAATGGAGAATGTGTATGAACAAAACGATCAATTTACAGGATGTTTTCCTCAACCAGTGCAGAAAGGAAAAGATCGTAGTTACCATTATCCTTACCAACGGTTTCCAGTTCAAGGGTATGGTAAGAGGATTTGACAGCTACGTGGCAATATTCGACTGCGACGGCAAGCAGCAGCTCGTATACAAGCACGCTATCTCGACGATAATCCCCGCAAGACCCGTTTCTATCCTCGATACATCCGAGAAGAGCGAATGAGCGGTGATTGAATGAACACAAATAAGTCAGAAAGCAGCATTATCTCGAAGATACTGCGAAACAGCGTCCTCATACTGCTTCTGATAATATTTATCAGTATCGTTTACAATTTCCGCAACAGGCAGGAAAAAACTGCTGTCGCCCTCATGTCCGATGCCGTAGCCTCGAAGGAGCTCAGCGGCGTGTTCATCAGGGACGAGGAAGTCCGCCTCTACAGCGGCAACGGCATCCTCAGCTATAATGTCGCCGACGGCGGCAAGCTCGGAAACGGCACAATTATCGCAGAGGTATATCCCGACGACAAGCAGATAGCCAGAAACAGGGAAATAGAGAAGCTCACCAAAGAACTCGATATCCTCAGGAAGATACAGAATCCGGGTACTATCGAGTCTGCCCAGCCCTCGACGCTCTCCGCGAGCATAGAGGAGAGCTACCGCAGCCTCATCTACAGCCGCGACACTCACGATTACGAGACCCTGAAAAGGGAAATGGAGAATCTGGTCGTTGACATGAGTACCTACCAGATAATCACCAAACAGGTCAGCGGCTTCAACCAGCAGATAACGGATATCAATTCCGAGCTCGCACTGCTCAAGTCGGAATCCACCAAACCCACAGAGACGATAAAGTCTCCGCGCTCGGCTTATTTCGTAAGCTACTGCGACGGCTACGAGAAGGAGCTCACTCCCAATAAGCTGGACAAACTCACTATTGCCGAGATAAACAGCATCGTCGACCGCAAGACCGACGACCCGCAGGTGGTCGGCAAGCTAATAGACGGCTACGGCTGGTATCTTGCAGGCATTATCGACAACTCCCGCAAGGAGTATGCGATAGGCAGCAGAGTAAAGCTCAGGTTCGATTCCTCCGCCGATACGTTCAGCGCAGTGATAAAGGACGTCAGGGACGAGGGCGACGCCTCGAAGAGTATTATCATCCTCGAGTGCGACCGGTTCAATTACGACCTTGTCAAGCACCGCGTGGAAAAGTGCGAGATAATCAAAGGCGAGTACCACGGTCTGAAAGTCCCGCGTGAGTCTATTCGATTCGCGGAAGTGACCGAGACCGACCCGACTGCTCCCGCACCGACAGAGGAGGGCGCAGAGCCCGCGACCACGACTGTCAGATGCAAGGGCGTGTACATAATGAAGGGCGAGCAGGTGACATTCAAGAAGATAGACGTTATCTACGAGGGAAGCGATTACGTGCTCTCACAGGTGCATGAAGAGGACTCCTCTTACCTGTCTCTGTATGACGATATCCTGATAGAAGGAGTTGACGCAGATGACTGACGCTCTCAGCTTTGTAAATGATAACCTCGCCGCGATACGCGAGAATATCGCCGAGGCGGCTGATAAATGCGGAAGACGCGCAGAGGAGATACGCATCATGGCGGTCACCAAGACCGTTGCTCCCGAGACCGTGAACCGTGCGGTAGAGCTCGGCGTAACGCTGCTCGGCGAGAACAGGGTGCAGGAATTCCTCTCGAAGCAGGAGGCTTATGACAGCTCTGCCGAGATACATTTCATAGGACATTTGCAGACCAACAAGGTCAAGTATATAATAGAGCCGATGACCATGATACAGTCTGTGGACAGCATCAGGCTGGCACAGGAAATAAACAGGCTGGCATCGGCACATAATAAGGTAATGGACATCCTCTGCGAGGTCAATATCGGCGGAGAGGAGTCAAAAAGCGGTATCGCTCCCGACTCCCTTGCGGAGCTCATAGAGGCAGCAGCATCTATGGAGAACCTGAGAGTGCGCGGACTGATGACCATACCGCCGCCTGCCTCGGGGGACATCTTCCTCGGGCGCATGGAGGAGCTCTTCCACAAGGTGAAGGACTCAGCAGGCGTGGAAATGGACGTGCTCTCCATGGGCATGACCCACGATTACGCCGACGCCGTAAGGCACGGCTCGACCCTCGTGCGTGTCGGCACGGGACTCTTCGGAGCAAGGGACTACTCAAAGAAGTAAGCCCCGCAACAAGTTCAGAGCTGCCGAAAGGCAGATATGATAATCACGGCAATAAGCCTGTACGTTCCTCCGCATGGGACGCACAGGTCACAGACATATAAAACAATATGCGGAGAATGGAGTAAATTATGAAACTGTTCGAGAATATCAAGGATTTCTTCTTTGCAGCCGAGGATGAGGAAGCTGATTTCGCTGATACTCCCATCCATGCTGACCCCAGAGCCGAGCGTGCAGCTGCCGCTATCGAGCACGAGGAGGCTGTTGCAGCCGCAGCATCAGGTGAGGGCGGAAGCACCTTCGGAAGCAGAAGGAACAAGGTGGTAAACATCCAGACTACCGCACAGCTTCAGGTAGTTCTCGTAAAGCCCTCGGCTTTCACGGACGCCAAGCAGATAGCCGACCACCTCATTGCCAAGAAGACCGTAGTTCTCAACCTTGAGACAGCTTCTCCCGAGAACAAGAGAAGAATAATCGATTTCCTCGTTGGTGTTGCCTACGCTAACGGCGGCAGTCTCAAGCCCGTTGCAAACCTCACATACATCATCACGCCCTACAATGTCGGCTTCATCGGCGAAGACCTCGTCGGCGAGCTGGAGAACAACGGCGTGTTCATCTGATGAACGCACAGCCCGACAAGCTTTTTTCCGCAAGGCTCGCAGATATGGTGAGCCGCTGCGGCAGAGACTACGCCCCTGTGTTCTCGTCGTTCTTCGATGAGAGACAGTGCGCTGAGGCGGAGCTCTGGTGCAGAGCCAACGTCGGCGACCTCAGCTATATGCTGTGGGGCGGCTACGATGGCGCAAGGCGGAAAATGCTGGCTGTTTACCCCGAATACCTCGGCGATGAAGTGCGGGAGATGTTCCCCATGAAGTGTCTGACCTTTACCTACCGCGAGGAGGATGAGCTCACGCACAGGGACTTCCTCGGCTCGTTCATGGCTCAGATGCTCAGGCGCGAGGTCATAGGGGATATCGTCACGGGCGAGGGCGAGGCTCAGACATTCGTGACGGATATCGCGGCGGAGGCTGTCATGTCCTCCGTTACAAAGATAGGGCGGGTCGGAGTGAAGATATCCGACAGCCGTCCGTTTGAGCTTGATGATGCTCAGAAGTTTCAGGATATGAGCGGTACGGTCGCCTCGCTGCGGCTCGACTGCGTTGTCAGCCTTGCGGCGAAGGTCAGCCGCGAAAAAGCGGCAGAACTTATCCGCACTGACAGGGTGGACGTCAACCACCTGACCGCAGATTCGGTATCGAGGGAGGTACGCGAGGGCGATATCCTCTCGGTGAGAGGCTGCGGAAGATTCATTCTATCAGGTATCAACGGCGAGACCAAGAAGGGCCGTATACACATAATTCTGAAGAAATATATTTAGAGGTGATTTATCATGATAACATCAAAGGACGTAAGAAATAAAAGATTCGAGAAGGCAGCCTTTGGCTACAAGCAGGAGGAGATAGACGAATTTCTCTCCCAGCTCGAGGCTGAGCTCGACGAAATGGAGCGCGAGCGCGCAGAGGCTAACAACAAGATACAGATACTTGCCGACAAGGTAAGAGAGTATATGAAGGACGAGGACGCCCTCAAGGACGCTCTTCTCGGCGCTCAGAAGCAGGGACATCAGGTCCTCAACGACGCCAATGACAAGGCAGAGCAGATAATCGCCGAGGCACAGGCTAAGGCAGACCAGCTCGAGGACGAGGCAGTCCGTCAGCACGCAGAGGCTATGGAGAAGAACCGCGCCGAGATAGCCAAGGAGAAGGAAGCTCTCATCGACGCACGCCGTCAGGTCGCAGAGTTCAAGAAGAGCCTCTTCGATATGTACAAGGCTCACCTTGAGATGATATCTTCAATGCCCGAGGCTTACGAAGAGGACGACACCACCGAGACAGCCGAGGACATTGCAAACGCAGTCGCTAACGGCATCGAGGGCTGAGCGACTGACCTTCAGCCAAAAACGGCGAAAATATTCGGAATGCGCAATTGATGAACGGGACGCCGGGAACGCCATCCCCTGCATATAATCACGCATTACGAAATACTAATTACGCATTAAAACAACGAAAGGTGATACCAATGGCACAGGATTACAATGCTACCTTGAATTTACCTGTGACAGAATTCCCCATGCGCGGAAATCTGCCCAAGAGAGAGCCCGAGACCCTTGAAAAATGGGAGAGCGAGAGGCTCTATTACAAGATGATAGAGAAGAACAAGGGCAAGCCCACGTTCATTCTTCACGACGGACCTCCCTACGCAAACGGTGAGATACATCTGGGACACGCTCTTAACAAGTCACTCAAGGACTTCATCGTTAAGTACAAGAATATGACAGGCTTCTGCGCGCCGTATGTTCCCGGCTGGGACACTCACGGTCTTCCTATCGAGCTCAAGGCTATGAAGGCCATCGGTATCAAGGACGGTGCTATCCCGCCCACAGAGCTTAGAAAGCACTGCCGCGAGTACGCTATGACTCAGGTAGCCAATCAGATGAAGGGCTTCAAGAGAATGGGCTCGCTCGGCGATTACGAGTACCCCTATCTCACGCTCCGTCCCGCATATGAGGCGCGTCAGGTCGAGGTATTCGGCTCAATGGCAAAGAAGGGCTATATGTACAAGGGCTTGAAGCCCGTTTACTGGTGCCCCGACTGTAACACAGCCCTCGCAGAGGCTGAGATAGAGTATTCAAATGACCCCTGCTACTCCATCTACGTGAAGTTCAATGTCACCGACGACAAGGGCATTTTCTCCAACCTCGGTCTTGACCTTTCAAAGATATACTTCGTTATCTGGACTACGACTACTTGGACTATCCCCGGCAACCTTGCTATCTGCCTCGGACCCGAGTATAACTATACCCTCGTACACGTAGGCGACGAGTACTACGTAATGGCTGAGGAGCTCGTAAAGACGACCATGGAGACTGCCGGTATCACTGAGTATACCACCGAGCACATCTTCACAGGCGCAGAGCTCGAAGGCATGAAGACCAAGCACCCGCTCTATGACCGTCCGTCCCCGATAATCGTCGGCGACCACGTAACTCTTGAGTCGGGTACAGGCTGCGTACACACCGCTCCCGGCTACGGCGTGGAGGACTTCGAGGTCTGCAAGAATTACGATGATATCGGCATCATCGTATGCGTAGACGCCAAGGGCAAGCAGACCGCAGAGGCAGGCGAGTTCGCAGGTCTCGACACCGACGAGGCAAACAAGGCTATCGCCGCCAAGCTCACAGAGCTCGGCGCAATGCTCGCAACTCAGAAGATAGTCCACCAGTATCCGCACTGCTGGCGCTGCAACAGCCCGATAATCTACCGTGCTACCGAGCAGTGGTTCTGCTCTGTAAACGGCTTCAAGGACGAGGCTATCAAGGCAATTGAGAGCGTACAGTGGATACCCGAGTGGGGCGAGGACCGCATCAAGGGCATGGTCCGCGACAGAAGCGACTGGTGCATCTCCCGTCAGAGGACATGGGGCGTTCCGATACCCGTCATCTACTGTAAGGACTGCGGCAAGCCCATCGTCACCGACGAGACTATCTCCGCTATTGCCGACCTCTTCCGCAAAGAGGGCTCGGACGCATGGTGGACGAAGGAAGTCAGCGAGTTCATACCCGCTTCCGTGAAGTGTGAGTGCGGCTGCGGCGAGTTCACCAAGGAATACGATATCATGGACGTATGGTTTGACAGCGGCGTATCACACACCTCTGTCATGGACGATTTCGACAGCCTCACATGGCCTGCCGACCTCTACCTCGAGGGAGCAGACCAGTACCGCGGCTGGTTCCAGTCGTCACTCCTTACATCCGTAGTATACAAGGGCACTGCCCCCTATAAGGCAGTCTGCACCCACGGCTGGGTAGTTGACGGCGAAGGCAAGACCATGCACAAGTCGCTCGGCAACGGTATTGACCCCAGCGAGATAACCGACCAGTACGGCGCGGATATCCTCCGCCTGTGGGTAGCTTCATCGGACTATCACAGCGATATCCGTATCTCAAAGCCTATCCTGAGCCAGCTCTCGGACGCTTATAAGAAGATACGCAATACCGCAAGGTTCATACTCGGAAACCTCGGCAACGGCGCGGGCTTCGATCCGACAAGGACAGCGTTTCCGACGACAAGCTCACAGAGCTCGATAAATGGGCACTCATGAAGCTCGACAAGCTCATTGACGACGTCAAGGGCGGCTACGAGAGGTACGATTTCCACATTGCCTTCCACGCTATCCATAACTTCTGCGTTGTTGATATGTCCAACTTCTACCTCGATATCATCAAGGACAGACTCTACTGCGAGAAGGAGGCAAGCGACCTCCGCCGCGCTGCTCAGACGACGATGTACCGCATACTCAGCGCACTTGCTCGACTTGCGGCACCGATAATCTCGTTCACAGCCGAGGAGATATGGCAGTTCATGCCTCACACATCCGCTGACGACAAGGAGAGCGTGTTCCTCAACCAGATGCCCGAGAAGAGCGGAATCGAGTTCAGCGCTGATTTCGCTGACAAGTGGGACTTCATCTACAACACCCGCCTCGGAGCAAACAAGGCTCTCGAGGAGGCAAGAAACGCCAAGACTATCGGCAAGTCGCTCGAGGCTAAGATAATCATCAAGTCTTCCGAGGCTGACTTCGGCCGTTATGCGGAGCTTGCTGACAGCTTAAAGGATATCCTTATCGTTTCGGGCGTTGAAGTTGTAAAGGGCGAAGGCGAGACCGTATTCGAGGTCGCTAAGGCTGACGGCGAGAAGTGCGAGCGCTGCTGGTGCTATTCATGCACAGTCGGCAAAAACAGCACACACCCCACACTCTGCGAGAGATGTGCGGTCGCAGTTGAAGTATAAATTAGAACGATATTGCCTGCCACATTTTTTGCGGCAGGCAATGTTTGCGAAAGGATAAATATGGCGATAATACTCGTTGTGCTCATCGCCGTGCTTGTCGCAGCCGACCAGCTCGTCAAGCACTGGGCGGTGGTATCGCTCAAGCCCGTCGGCAGTATGGATTTCATACACTTCGGCGATTTCAAGGTGTTCGACCTGACCTACCTCGAGAACGACGGCGCCATTTTCGGCAGCATGTCGGGGCAGAGGTGGTTCCTCATCGGCTTCACGCTGCTGATAATCGTGCTCGGTCTGGCGGGTATGTTCTGGGCGCTGAAGCGCTCGAAATTCCTTGCTTTTTCGATAATGCTGTTCGTCGCGGGAGGCATCGGCAATTTCATTGACCGCTTCCGTTACGGCTACGTAGTTGATATGTTCGAGTTCAAGCCCTTCCACTTTGCGATATTCAACGTCGCGGACATCTGCGTGACGTTCGCATTCATTTTCGTCATCGTCTACATGGTATTCATCGACCCTAAGATAGAAAAGGCGAAGAAGGCGGCGAAGCTCGAAGCCGAGAAAACGAAGAGCGGAAATGAGTGACAAGGTCACGCTCGTCTGCGGAGCCGAATCCGCGGGAGCGAGAATAGACAAGTATATTTCGGACAATATTGCGGAGCTCACACGTTCCGCTGTACAGGGACTCATCGCCGACGGACTGGTCCTCGCGGACGGCAAACCCGTCAGCAAGAACTATAAGCTCCGCGGCGGAGAGACAATAGAGGCAGAGATACCCGAGCCACAGGCTATGGACGCCGTTCCCGAGGATATCCCGCTGGACATCGTCTATGAGGACGCCGACCTGCTCGTGGTCAACAAGCCGAAGGGCATGGTAGTCCACCCTGCCCACGGCAACTACACGGGTACGCTCGTGAATGCGCTCCTGCACCACTGCGGGGACAGTCTTTCGGGGATAAACGGCGTTATCCGTCCCGGTATCGTCCACCGCATCGACAAGGACACGAGCGGACTGCTCATCGTCGCTAAGAATGACGCCTCTCATCTGCACTTAGCAGAGCAGATAAAGGTACACAGCTTCACGCGCGAGTACGAGGCTGTCGCCTGCGGGCACTTCAAGGAGACAGAGGGCACGGTCGACGCACCTATCGGGCGTCACAAGACCGACCGCAAGAAAATGTGTGTCACGACCGAGAACAGCCGCAATGCTGTCACGCACTACAGTGTGATAAAGCAGTACGGCGGTTACGCGCACGTAAGGCTTCGCCTCGAAACGGGGCGCACCCACCAGATACGCGTACACCTCGCCTACATCGGACACCCTGTCCTCGGCGACGCGGTCTACGGCAAGCCCTATAAGGGCATCGAGGGTCAGTGCCTGCACGCCCGAAAAATAGGCTTTATCCACCCGACGACAGGCGAGTATATGGAGTTCACGAGCGACCTCCCCGACTACTTTGTTTCGGTGCTGAACAAGCTTGAAAAGATGTGATAATTTGTTTGAAGATATATCAAAGGTGATACTGCTCAGCGATATGGACGGCACACTGCTCAACTCCAAAAAGGAGATAAGCGGCATTGACCGCGCCGCTATCGAGCGGTTCACAGCTCTCGGAGGGCGGTTCACTGTCGCGACGGGGCGGACGATACAGTCGTTCGAGCAGTTTCTGAAAGTTCTCGAACTGCGCTCGCCCGTCATCATGTACAACGGCGCGGCGATACACGATTTCGTGCGGGGCGAGACGCTCTACACTCATCCGCTCCCGCCCGAGTGCAGAGAAATGGCGATACGTCTCCTTGAGGCTATGCCCGAGGCAGGCGGAGAGGTGCTTCGTGCGGACGGCACATACGTGTTCAGCAACACCGAGTACCAGCAGCTCCACACGCGCCTGTGCAATATCGTCCCCGAGTACGTCGACCTCCCGGATATAGAGGAGGGCGGCTGGCTGAAGGTGCTGTTTTCACTCGCACCCGAGGACGTCCCGCATATGGAGGTGCTCACGCGGCAGCTCGGCTTCGACAAGAAGGCGGACTTTGTACGCTCGGCGGACATTTTCCTTGAAATGCTCCCACTCGGAGTGAGCAAGGGCTCGGCACTGACGGAGTACAGGAAGCTTGAAGGCTTCGGGGACTTCACATTCGTTTCGATAGGCGACTTTGACAACGACCTCGAAATGCTGCAGGCAGCAGACTTCGGTGCTTGTCCCGCAAATGCCGAGGACTGCGTGAAGTCGGCGGCAGATATGGTGCTTACGCGCACGAACGATGAGGGCGCAGTAGCGGAACTCATCGACATCATCATAAATAAATGCGGACTTGCGTGAGCGGTCGGCAGAATAATAAACGGAGGTAATTATGGATTCAGCAAAGAAAAAAGAATTGCAGAAGCTCGCCTGCAAGGCGAGAATGGGCGTTATCGAGGGCACATATAACGCGAAGTCGGGACATCCCGGCGGCTCGCTCTCGATATGCGACACACTGACCTATCTCTACAACGGGAAGATGAACGTTGACCCCAAGGATCCCGAGGCTCCCGACAGAGACCGCTTCGTGCTCTCCAAGGGACACACAGCTCCCGCGCTGTACTCCGTGCTCGCGCTCAAGGGCTACTTCCCCGAGGAGGAGATAAAGTCTCTCCGCCACATCGGTGCGCT